>FR895536.1 GCA_000434435.1 Firmicutes bacterium CAG:475 | reverse complement strand
GTATGCTGTTTTTGCCGGCATTGAAGAGGGCGGGAGCAATCGAGGACACGCTCAAAACGTTCAAGAGCGAATTCGGCTTGACGATACGCGGAGTGTACGGCGAAGGAAGCGACGCCGCATACGATATGTACCAGATTTCCAACTCTCGCACGCTGGGAGTGAGCGAGGGTGAAATTATATCTCACGTCGAGCAAGCCGTGGCGCGTATGTGCTATTGCGAAAGGGTTGCGCTCGAAAAACTCGTCAAAGAAAAGCAAACCGAGCTTTTGGACGGCATATCGCGCAGTTACGCCGTGCTGAAAGGTGCGTATGCACTCACCGCGCAAGAACTTATGAAATTGCTCGTCGACGTAAAAATCGGCGTAATATTGGGCATTTTGCCTATAAAATCAACTGCGATAACGGACGAAATGATATGGGCGTGTTCCGCCTCGTCCTTGCAGATTATCACAAACGGAAGCAGCGAAGAGGAGCGTGACAAAGCGCGCGCTCGCATCGTTCGCAAACTTTTGACGGAGGAAGAATGATAACGTATTCGGACAATGCTCGACTCGTGCTTCAAAGAGCCAACGAACTTGCCGTACGCACGGGCGGACTTGTTTGCACCGAACACATTTTGTTCGGTCTTTTGGACGTGGACGGCTCGGCGGCGCAAAGACTTTTGAACGGTTGCGGAGTGTACGAAGAAGACGTGATACCCGTGTTTTCGCCAATGCCCACTCGTCCCGTGGTGGAGATGTCCGCAAGAGCATCCAGGGCGGTGCAAAACGCAAAAGAGGTCGCGGCGCGCCTTGGTTCGCAAGTGGTGGGCACGGAGCATATTTTATATACGATTTTGGACGAAACGTCCTCGGTTGCAAGCAACGTTTTGCGCGCAAAGGGCGTTGATCCCGAATATTTGCAACGCCTGACGTACAATGCGATAGTTTCAAGCGGCGGCGGCAGAGCGACAATGTGCCTTGCAAACGGAAATGAGGAAAGCATAAGGGACGTTTTGAGCGGTTACGTGTCCGATTTCTTCGGCGAAAGCGAACAAAATACGCACAAAAACGGCGGCACAGCGTTTGAAAACAGCGAAAAAATCGCAAAAAACAACGATAATTATTACGAAAATTCACGCAAAAACGAAGACGATTTCGACTTGTCGAAATTCGGCACGGATTTGACGCAAAAAGCGCGCGACGGCAAGCTCGATCCCGTCATCGGAAGGGGCAAGGAAACCGAAAGAGTCATTCAGGTGCTTTGTCGCAGGACGAAAAACAATCCCGTGCTCATAGGCGAGCCGGGCGTGGGCAAAAGCGCGGTTATAGACGGACTTGCTCAACGAATAGTGGCAGGCGACGTTCCCGACGCGTTGAGAGGCAAAATCGTGTTTTCGCTCGACCTTACCTCGCTCGTTGCCGGCACGCGATACAGAGGCGACTTCGAAGAAAGACTCAAAGCCACTCTCAACGGCATAAAGCAAAGGGGCAACGTGCTTCTTTTCATAGACGAAATTCACACCATACTCAAGGCGGGTTCGAGCGAGGGCGGTCTGGACATAGCAAACATATTGAAGCCCATGCTCGCAAGGGGCGAATTGCAGACGATAGGCGCGACCACGCTTGAAGAATATCGCAAACAATTTGAGCAAGACAGTGCGTTAGAACGCCGATTTCAGCCTGTTTTGGTGGAAGAGCCCAGCGTGAGCGACACCATTGAAATTTTGCAGGGATTGAAGCCGAAATACGAGGCGCATCACGGCGTTACGATAACAGACGAAGCGATATCTTCGGCGGCGATTTTGTCGGACAGATACGTTGCGGACAGATTCCTTCCAGACAAGGCGATAGACCTTATCGACGAGGCGGCGTCGAGAAAGAAGATTTTTTCCTTTACCACTCCCGGCGAAATTCGCGATTTGGAAAACAAAATCAAGCAAGCCGAACTCGATTTGAGCGAGGCAAAACGCAGAGAAAACTACGAACTTTGCGGAAAATACAAGGCACTTCGCGACGATTATATCGAGCAAAAAGAAAAAGCCGAAATCGAGTGGAAAGAGAAATGTAAAAACACCGATTTGTCCATAGGCGAGGACGAAATTGCCGAAGTCGTGGGCAACTGGACGGGCATTCCCGTAAGGCGAATAACAGAGGGCGAGAGCGAAAAACTCGTCAATCTCGAAAAAACATTGCAATCCAAAGTTATCGGACAAGACGAGGCTTGCTCTGCCGTTGCAAAGGCGGTGAAGAGAGCAAGAGCGGGGTTGAAAGACCCCAAACGCCCCATAGGTTCGTTCATTTTCCTCGGCCCGACGGGCGTCGGTAAAACCGAACTTGCAAAGGCACTCGCCAGTGCGCTTTTCGGCGACGAAGATTTGCTTATCCGCGTGGATATGAGCGAGTATATGGAAAAGGATAGCGTGTCGAGGCTCATAGGCTCCGCACCGGGACTGGTAGGCTTCGAAGAGGGCGGACAGCTCACCGAAAAGGTGCGTAGAAAGCCGTATTCGGTTGTGCTTTTCGATGAAATCGAAAAAGGACATCCCGACATTTTCAACATCTTGTTGCAAATTTTGGAGGACGGCATACTCACGGACAGTCACGGCCGCACTGTAAGTTTCAAAAACACGGTGGTGATTCTTACTTCCAACATCGGCGCAAAAGAAGCGTCTGCGCCGCAACGCACGTTGGGATTCGCAAGCGAAAAAGCGGTTGAAAACGAAAGCGAAAGAGTACGTCAAAGCCACGTGCAAGCACTCAAAGGCGCAATGAAACCCGAAATCATCAATCGTATAGACGAAATCGTCGTGTTCAAAAAACTCGACAAGGCAAGTCTTCTCAAAATTGCTGATTTGATGTTTGCGTCTCTTGAAAAACGCTTGGAAAGCAAGGATATATCGGTGACGATAACGCAAAGCGCAAAGGATTATATCGTAAGCGAAGGCTACGACGCCGAATACGGCGCAAGACCGTTGAGAAGAACGCTCCAAAGACTTGTCGAGGACAAGCTCAGTGAAAAACTTATCAGAGCGGAAATCTCGTCGGGCGACAAAGTAAAAATAGACTTCGACGGAAACAACCTAGTGTTTGAAAGCAACGCTTGATATTGCAATTTGATTGGAAGAATGGCATGGCATCCGCCCCGATTAAGTTGCATTCTTCCCATTGTCATTCCGAGCAACGTTGAGGAATCTAGGCACAAGCCGCATTTCGCTACGCTGGATTCTTCACTACGTTCAGAATGACAGTATGGGTGGGGCACCCACACCCGATTAGAATGAACGGCGATGTGGGCGCGACGCGTTAAGCAACACATCCAGTGAATGTGTTGTAGCCAAAGCGAACGAGGCGGATTGCTTTGCAAACGCCGAAGTTCAAACACGTGAGGAAGGGGGAAAATTGCAACTAGAGTTGAATGGCAAACACCTAAAAACTAACCTAAAAATAAGTTTTCTATTGAAATCTATTTTTATACTTGCTATAATAAAGGCACAAAGAACTTTGGAGGTTACTTTATGAGAATCGAAATTTTTGGCAAGAACTACAATCCAAGTGATTCACTCAAGGCAATCACCGAGAAAAAGTGCGCGAAACTCGAAAGACGTTTCGAGGACGAAAATGCGGAAGTGAAGTTCACCGTGACGTATGAAAACGGCGATTACACCACCGATATGGTCGTCACAAGCAAAGGTATTTCCTACCGTGCAAGCGCAATTAGCGACTCTCCGTTCGACAATCTCGACGAGGTTATTCCCAGACTTCTCGGACAGATGAGAAAGCAAAAAGACATTTGGGGCAAAGACAAAAAAGGCACGCCCAACGTCTACGAAGAAGAAGTTGAGGGCGAAGAAGAATAAATGAAAGTCGGCATTTCGACAGCAACGTTTTTTTCAAAAGTATTGACCGAGGACTCGTTCTCGGTCATTCAACGCTGTGGAGGGGACACCTGCGAGGTGTTCCTTACCACTTTTTATGAGTATGCGTCCGCCTTTGCGCAATTGCTAAAACAACGCAAAGGCGATTTTGACGTATATTCCGTCCATTCGCTCAACACGCAGTTTGAGCCGCAACTTTTCAACAAAGTGCCAAGGACGTACGCCGATGCCGAAAGCATATTCCGCTCGGTGCTCGACGTGGGCAAAACGATAGGCGCGAGGGCGTACACTTTTCACGCTCAGGCAAGACTGAAACAAAGCGTGTATATCGACCCGAAATTCGTGGGCGACAGGATGAGCAAACTCGGAGATATCGCAAGCGAATACGGCATAAAACTTTGCCTTGAAAACGTGCATTGGGCGACTTTCGATTCACCCGAGTTTTTCAGGCAGATGAAACCGTATGCGCAGAATATAGGCACCGTTCTGGACATAAAGCAAGCAAGGCAATCGGGCTATGACTGGCGGGAGTATCTGGACGTTATGGGAAGCAGCGTCACAAACGTGCACGTCAGCGACGTCAAAGACGGTAAAATAGTGATGGTCGGCAAAGGCGAGTTTCCCTTTAAGGAGCTTGTGGCAAGGCTCAAAGACGTCGGTTATGACGGACCGCTCATCATCGAACAATATGCGGGAAATTACGATTCTTTTGACGAGGTCAAGGAATCGGTGGAATACCTTAAAAACATTTTGGAGGCATAAAAGATATGCAAATCAAATTTGATTTCAACAATATGATGGAATCCTCGATCGGCGAGCAAGGCATCACCGAAAAAGAAATAGAAGCCGTGCTTGACAAGGCAGGCGACAGCTACGCTTATTTCGAAAAGAATCGCGGCACCGGCTGGATGGGTTGGTCGGAACTTCCGTACAATCAAGAAGAAATCGTGAGAGATATCATCTACACGGCGGCGGAAGTGAGAGCGCATTACGACAATTTCGTGGTTTTGGGCATCGGCGGCAGCGCACTTGGTCCTATGGCTGTGTTCAACGCGCTTTGCCATTTCAGATACAACGACCTCGACGCAAAAAAACGCGGCGTAAAATTCTACGTTGAGGACAACGTAGACCCCGAACGTATGCTTGCGCTTTTGGACGTCATCGACGTGGAAAAAACCATGTTCAACGTCATCACAAAGAGCGGCGCAACGTCGGAAACAATGAGCCAATACCTTATCATCACCGACATTCTCAAAAAGAAATGCGGCAAGGATTGGGCAAAACACATCATCGCAACCACTTCCCAGAGCAAGGGCAACCTCATAAAACTTGCAAAGAAAGAAGGATTTAAGACCTATTATATCCCCGACGGAGTTGGCGGACGTTTCAGCGAACTTTGCCCCGTGGGACTTCTTCCGGCGGCGGTGCTCGGCATCGATATTATCGGACTTTTGAGAGGCGCGGCGGAGATGGACAAAGCGTGCAACTCCTCAAATCCCTACAAAAACCCCGCTCTTATGGCGGCAACGCTCCAATATATCGCAATGGAGCAAAAAGGCAAAAACATCTCTGTTATGATGCCTTATGCGGACAGCCTCAAACTTATGGCGGACTGGTATTGTCAACTTTGGGGCGAAAGTCTCGGCAAAGCGGTCGACTTTGACGGCAACGTGGTGCACAAGGGACAAACCCCCGTCAAGTCGCTCGGCGTGACCGACCAACACTCGCAAGTGCAACTTTACACCGAAGGTCCGTTCGACAAAGTCGTGACTTTCATCGGCGTGAAGAAATACAGAGGCGACGTGGTCATCGCAAACGGCGCGGAGGAATTTGCGGATGTAAACTTCCTTTGCGGACATACGATGGGCGAGCTTATCAACACCGAAAGAGAAGCAACCGAATATGCGCTCACTCGATCCAAACATATGAATCGCACCATTATGCTCGACGAAGTCAACGCAAACACAATCGGTCAACTTCTGATGTTCTTCCAACTCGAAACCGCATACTGCGGCAAGATGCTCAACATCGACACATTCAATCAACCGGGCGTCGAAGAGGGCAAAAACGCAACCTATGCTATGTTTGACAGAAAGGGTTACGAACAAAAGAAAGAAGAGCTTGCAAACGCTCCGAAAAAATTGACGAAATACATCATCTGAAAATGATAAAATTAGATGGCGTAAGCAAACAGTATCTTTACGGAGCGAGAGTTTTCGCTCCCGTGGATATGACTATAAACGACGGAGAAATTGTCGCTCTTCTCGGTGACGAGTTGAGCGGCAAAACCACGTTTTTGAAGGTTGTCGCAGGTGTGACCGATTCGGAAGGCAAAGTGCTTTTCGACGGTGAACCGCTTGCCAAAAAGCCCGACGACGTGATTATGATTTTCGACGATCTGGCGTTGTTTGCAAACCGTTCCTGCTATTATAATCTTGCCTATCCTCTCAAAATAAGAGGAGCGAACAAAGACGAAATCGACAAGAGAGTCAAAGCGGCGGCGGAAAAAGTCGGCATAACCGCTTCGCTGTATTTCAAGGCGAGAAAACTCGATTCGATAGACAAAAAGCGTTTGGCGATAGCAAGGCTGTTTTTGCGCGATTTCAAAGTTGCGCTCGTTGACGATATTACGAGAGGACTTAAAAAAGAAGATGCAAAGACGCTTTGGCAAGAGGTTGCTCCGGCTCTCCAAGATTTTGCAAAAGAAGGCAAAATAGTGATTTTCGCAACACGCGACAAGGACGAGGCAATTTCGATTGCGGACAGAATCGTCGTGACGCACTATCGTCAAATCAAGCAAATAGGCACGCTCGAACAAATCTTACAAAATCCGTCGAATATATGGGCGGCGCAGGCGTTTGACGAGGACTACGCCTTTGAAAAAGCGAGGCTGGAAATTGCGGACGGCAAACTTGTTGCAACCACGGAGGACGGATTTGAAATCGACCTTTCGCACCTTGACGGCAAAGTGGTAAAATCGTATATCGGGCAAGACGTTTACGTCGGCTGGGCAAGCGATTGTTACGACGTTTCGGGAGAGAGAAAGGCAAAAGTCGAGCATGCGTACAAGAGTGAAAACGGCTATATCCTTACGTGCGGAAACCGCCGTGTGAAGTGTGACGAAAAACTTGCCGAAACGGGTACGCTTCCGCTTTTGGGCAAAGCGTTGCTCTTTGACGACACCAACGAGAACTCGATATTGAGTGATGTCATTGCCGCCTATTCGAAGACGGAATTGGAGTCGCAAGGCG
>FR895535.1 GCA_000434435.1 Firmicutes bacterium CAG:475 | reverse complement strand
GAGATGAAAGACAAGGAAACGCCCGTCTGCAACAGAACCCAACGTACAAGGCGCACACGTGTTGACAGTCGAGGGATTTTGACGCAATTATTCGCCAAATAGAGCGGTTTGTTAAAACCGTCTGATTGAGATGAAGAGCGCGAAAAAGCCCTTCCGTAAACTCGCCTAATGTACATTACGTACATGACGAGGATACAGAAGGGCTTTGACAAAGCTATTCGCTCAATCAGGCGGTTTTAATGTGTGGCAACGTAATCGTTAGCCCCCACAAAATCCGCATAATAGTTCTTCGCTTCGCAGTCGAACGTGCTGTCAGATTTGAGAGAGATGACGGTGGTGCCGCGTTGAGAATGCTTTTTGTAGATGCCGGCGTAAGCAAGATAGTCGATTGACATGCCGTAAGTCAAGCGGATGGAACGAGATGCGCCGGCAGGCGTGTAGTTGACGGAGAAGTTGTTGTAGTGGTCGTGTCCGCAGAATACGCCTTGCATGCCGTGAGTAAGTCCCGTTTCAAAAAGCGTGTCCGTGCCGCTGCCGCAGAATACGCCGTAGGTGCGCACGCCGTTTTTCTTCTTGTCGGATTCGCCCATAGTGCCGTAGATAAACTCGGTCATGCCCTTTTCGCCCACGATAACGGGATTCGATTTAAGCTCGTCGGCGGATTTGCCAGATTCGATGACGTTTGCCCAAGCGTTGCGGTACTCTTCAAGAGGAATGTGGAAGAACACGAGGTTGTTGACTTCGACGCCGTTGTTTGCGGCTTTGAGCTCGTCCATCTCGGTTGCGTACCAGTCGATTTGGCATTGATGGATGTTGTCGTACTTCCAGGCAATGCCGAAATAGTCGCCGTCGGTGTAGCTGTGGCTGTCTAAAGTCACGAGAGCTTGATTGATGGGGTTGACGGATTCGGCAGGATTCTTGACCACGATAATGTCGTTGCCGAAGCCTCTCGCATCGTCGCCGATGTAGTCTTTTTCATCGCAGAATCCCGCTCGGAACAAGCAATATTTGAAACCTGCGTTTGCATAATAGTCGCAGATTTGGTCGCGCCCATAAAGGCTGTACAGCTCGGTGTCGTGGTTGCCGAACGCAAACGTCCAGTACACGCCGAGGCTTTCCATCATGTTGGAGAAGATTCTTGTTGCGTTGAGGTTGTTGAACGTGCCGGCTTGGAAAGGTACGGGGTACGCAATATCGCCCGTGACAACGACAAGGTCGGGCTGAGATTGACGTATCATCGTCGCAACAGCACTCATTGCCCAGTTGTCTTTCGTGCCCGAAAACGCGCCGCCGCCGATATGCACGTCGGTGAATTGAAGCACTTTGAATTCTCTGTCCGCATCCTTTGTGAACGTCCAATAGCCGAGTTCGTCGTCAAAAGTCGGCGCAAGTTGCTCGTGCTCGGTGTACTCGACTTTTTCAAAGCTTGAAGCAAACGAAAGATGTGCGTTGGTGTTGACCGTGGACGCAATCGCACAACCGCTGAAGAATATTGCAAGCGCAAGCACCACACTACCGGTGATGATCAACGCCTTGATTGTTTTTCTTTTCTTTTGTTCGGGAGTGAGATTCTTTTTTTCTCTTTTCTTTTTGGCTTTTTTGCCGTCGAGGTCTTTGAGTATTCCCTCTTTTTCGTCCCGTGTTTGCTCGTCGATTTGTTGCGATTCTTCTTGTGCGTTTTGCACATCTTTGATTTCGTCTCTCATAAATCCCTCCTTGTTTTGCTACATACGATACGTATATTATATATTATTTTTCAGTATTTTCAAGAGAAGAAAACCTTTCTTTGTTTTTATCTCTGTTATTTTCGTCGTTTTCGTCCTCTGCGTTCGATTTCGAAGACAGGACGAAAGTTATATCCGCATTTGAGGCGGCAAGCACGTCGTCGTGCAGTTTTTGAGTATCGATGCCGTCGTTTGCGCTTATATACGCATTGCCGACCTTTGCGCCGTAGCCGTAGTCGTGTATATCCGTTTTTTCAAGCGTGACGCCGTTGTCTTGACATACCTGTTCGACGGCTTTTATCTCTTCCTTTGCCCCGTCGCCCACGACGATTGCGCGCACGTTTTCGACAACCATTTTTATGCCGATTGCAATAATAACGATGCTCATGACGATTCCGACGATTGCATCGACGGCATAGTCCACTCTCGTAGTAACCGCAAACGCAACGACGCTCGTTGCCGTGATGCCGAGATCGAGAAAGCTGTCCAGCATAACCGCCCTTATCGCTTGCGAACGAATCTTTTTGTTGGCAAAATAATACATAAGCCCCATACCGAGTTTTATAGGCAAGCAAACGCTGATAAGCACCATGCTTTGCAAGCCGTAATACACAGGTTCGGGCATCGCCATACGATTTATCGAGCGGATGAAAAAGAAACCGCCCATAACAACGGACACCACCGCAACGATAAATCCGGCAAGATATTCCCCTCTGCCGTAGCCGTGCGGCGCATGTTCGCTTTTCGGCGCAAGCAAGACGATAAACACAATGAGCGTAACGATGCAAGTGAGCGTGTCGAGAAAACTGTTCATTGCGTCAAGCATGATGCACAGACTGTTGGACGCAAGCCCGACGTACATCTTTATTGCCGCAAGCGCGATATTTACGATTATGCCGATTGCAATCAGCAGTATGGATTTTTTTATGCGCGCGTTCATTTGTTTGCCTCGTTTTGCGTTTTGTTGAGCTTATTCTTTTTTCCGTGACGAAGTTTTTGCGGTGCGCCGTTTTCTTTCGATTTCTTGTTTTCGGTTTTTGCGTTGTTTGCACAATCGGTGGTTTTTGTCCACGTCTCGCGTGTATAAACGTGCTTTTTGAGCATACGCATATCGGCATTGTGCCTTTGGGCAATCATCCCCGCAACCACGCATACGGCAACCGTCAATATGCCGACAAGCGCAAGCAAAAGCGCAAAGAGGAAGTCTGACGGGACAAAGGCGGTGCTACATAAACACGTCATACCAAATACCTCCTTTGCTTTTTGTACGCGATGCAAAGCGCGACAAGCACGCATACCAGCACGCAACATACCGCAATAAGCGCAACGTTTGCGCCGCTTAGTGCGTCAACCGCTCTTTCTCCTTCGAAGAAGCACAACACG
>FR895534.1 GCA_000434435.1 Firmicutes bacterium CAG:475 | reverse complement strand
GGAAAGAGGGGGCGCATCTAATTTAGAGTACACGACGTTCATCTCTTGTAGAGGAAGATCAAAACACGTGAGGAAAGAGGGGGCATATCTAATTTAGAGTTCTAAACGCCAAACTTTTGTAGAGGAAGAACTAACGCTCATTCGTCGTGCAAAACGGGAGTGGACACAATATATTGTTATTTTCAGATTCGGCGGAGTTTTGTTTTTGTTTGTTGACGATTGTTGTGTTATGATTATACTCCGTATAAAAGGAGTGATTATCGTGGGTTTTGCAAAATTTCAAAGCGACTTTTTGATGGAAACGTTTACGCTTGTCGATAACTTGTTTATCAACGAGCATTTGCCCTATTGCGACGAAAAGCAAATCAAAGTTTATCTTTACGGTTTGTATCTTTGTATGACGCCGCAAAAGGAAAACAGCGTGCAGGAACTTTGCGCGCGTCTTGACATGACCGAGGCGGACATCATATCCGCATATTCTTATTTCGAGGATATGGGACTTGTGCAAATCGTGAGCAAACAACCGCTCGAAGTGCAATATTTGAGCTTGAAACACTCCATGCAAACGCCCAAGAAATACAAGAGCGAAAAGTGGAACGATTTTAACACTCATCTGCAACAGCTTTTCCCCGAGCGCATGCTCACCCCCAATGAATATAACGAGTATTATATGTTTCTTGACGAGAGCAAGCTCGAACAGGACGCAATGCTCATGATCGTGCAATACTGCATCAATTTGAAGGGCATGGGGGTGAGGTATCCGTACATTCTCACCGTTGCGCGCAACTGGGTTGCCGACGGCGTACGCACTGCAAGCGACGTAGAAAACAAACTTTCAGAATACGACCAACAATCCGAGCAAATGCAAAAAGTGCTTGTCGCGCTCGGAAGAAAGGGCGGAGCGGAACTCGAAGAAAAGCAAATGCTCCTCAAATGGACTCGCAGTTGGGGCTACGAGCTCGACGCCGTGCTTGCTGCGGCAAAGACGCTCAAAGGCGCAAAAAACTTCAAAAAGCTCGATTCCAAACTCGACGAGTTTTATCGTATGTCCATATTCACGGCAGAGGAGATGAACGACTATCAATCGCATCGCGAACACCTCAAAGAAATCGCCGTTGCCGTCAACAAAAATTTGGGCATTTATTACGAATCTTTCGAGCATGAAATCGAGGTGTACATCGTGCCGTGGACGGCAAAAGGTTTCGACCTCGACGCACTCACGAAGATTGCGCATCACTGCTTTATATCCAGCGTGCGCACTCTTGACGGCATGAACAACGTCGTTGACAAGTTCTACAAACAAGGCTTGTTGAGCGCAAAAAGCATTGACGAATACATGCTTTCGCAAATCGAGCTCGACAGCAAAATCAAGCGCATTATCGAGGCAAGCGGACGATCGAGAACGGTTACGAGTCAGGATAGAGAATACTATCGCACCTGGAGCGTAACGTGGGGCTTTGGCGACGATATAATTCTTTATGCCGCGGAGCAGGCAGTGGGCAAGACGTATCCGACCGCATTCGTCAATCAGTTGCTTTCGACCTACAAGGCAAACGGCGTCAATACGCTTGAAGGCGCAAAGAAGTTTACGCCTTTGCAGAGCGGTCAAAAGACGAGAGAAAAGACGTTTGAAGAGCGCACGTATTCGCAAGAAGAGCTGAAAAGCGTGATAACCAGCATAGACAGTTTGAAGGACATCGAGTGGTGATATGAAACGAAGAGTTATGCAAAAAACGCTCGCAGAGCGTCAAAAACAAATAGACGCACAAAGAGCCAAGGCGCAGGAAATTGCAAAAAAAGCCTTTGAAACAGAGGAAATTTCGCGTGCAAACAAGGCGTATATCGACGCGTCTTTTTCGGCTATGACAAGCGACGAAGATATGTCGAAAACGGTCGAAAAAGCTCGTTTAGAATATCAAAAAACGCTTAAAAAATACGGTTTTTGCGAAGAAGATTTCGAAAGTAAACCATCTTGCCCTCTTTGCAACGACACGGGTTACGTCGACGGCAAAGTTTGCTCGTGCGTGTGGGACTTGTTTATAAAAAACTTGAAAGAAGAGTGTCAAATTGACCGTCGAGCAAAGTTTTCGTTTGAGGATTGCGACCTTTCCAAAATCAAGAATAAAGAGCAACGTGCCTTGACGGACGAACTTTACCAATCTATGAAGAAGTACGTTGACAAATTCCCCTCCGCAAAGTGCAAAACGCTTGTGTTTTCGGGCGGTGTAGGCACGGGAAAAACCTGTCTTGCAAGCGCAATGGCGCGCGCGATTGTCGAAAAAGGATATGCGGTGAAGTTTGTCAGTGCATACGAGTTTTGTTCGCTCATGCTCACCGTCCACACCTCGCCGATTGCCGAGAGAAACGCGCTTTTGCACGATGTTATCGCTTGCGATATGCTTGTAATCGACGATTTGGGTACGGAGCCTATGCTCAAAAACGTAACGGTGGAATATCTGCTTTTGGTGCTCGAAGAAAGACAAACGAGAGGACGCGCAACCGTTATAACCACTAATCTAACCGGGGAAAATATCCTCAATCGCTACGGCGAGCGCATTTATTCAAGATTGAGCCACAAGCAATATTCGATGATGCTCGAGATGAAAGGCAACGACTTGCGCCTTTGATGCGTTTGAAAGGATTTGAAAAAGCAAGTTTTGTCGTTGCATAGTGATTTGCGAATCAATCCATAATAATACGCGCAATACGTGCGTTGCGCGCGTGAGAGTATAAAATATGTCAATTCGTCATATTAAACATCCCTTTCCGGCGGTGATAGACGGCGAGTCGCGAGTGCTTATTCTCGGAAGCGTGCCGTCCGTCAAGTCGGTTGAAAACAATTTCTATTATATGCACCCCAAAAACCGTTTTTGGAAGGTGCTTTCTTGCTTATACGACGTCGATTTATATTCGATGTCCGTTGAGGAACGCATCGGATTTTTGCATAAACATCATATCGCGCTCTATGACAGCGTGGAGGAGTGCGACATAGAGGCGAGCAAGGACAGCGCGATTTCGAACGTGACGCCGGCAGACGTTCCGTCACTGATTGCAAAAAGCAAGATTTCACATATCTATTGCAACGGAAAAGCGTCTTTTCGCTATCTTTTGTCGGCATATCCCGAGTATGCAAACATGGCGACTCTTTTGCCGTCGACAAGCCCTGCTAACGCACAATATTCTCTTGAAAAACTTGTTTTTGAGTGGCGGACGATTTTGTAGGACGGTTTTGGACTTTTACCGCTTTTTCGATTTGACAAAACATCGAGATTGAAAATTTAATCTGTTGTTTGAAAATCGTTGATATTTGCGCTTTTAGATAATTGCGCTTTTTTGTTTCGTATTTGACATAAACGCTCTTTTGTATCGTTTATTCCGCCGTTTTGCATATTTACAATCAATTTTACGTTTGGTATAATTAAATTAATTCCAAATATCTCAGGAGGCGAATTATGGCAAACGGCTATGGTATTTCCAAATGGCAAGATGCAAAGCAAATCAATAAAGAATTGAAGAATCTGACGGATCAACCGATCTATTGCGTATCCGAAGACGCTCTCAAAGACGTTCTCAATCATTTCGACACCAAATGCGCGAAGTCCAAAGAAATCACGACCGAGGCAAAGAAGTATATTCCCGGCGGCGTTCAACACAACCTTGCGTTCAACTTCCCGTTCCCCATGTGCATGGAGAAGGCTGAAGGCGCATATTTGTACGACCGCGACGGCAACCAATATATCGACTTCCTTCAAGCGGGCGGCCCCACCATTTTGGGAAGCAACTTCCCGGCGGTCAGAGAAAAAGTTTTCGAACTCCTCAACACTTGCGGCCCCGTAACAGGTCTTTTCCACGAAGGAGAACTCCTGCTTGCAAAGAAGATCAACGAGTTGATGCCTGCTTGCGAAATGTTCCGTATGCTCGGTTCGGGCACGGAATCTGTTATGGCGGCAATCCGTGTTGCTCGTTGCGCAACCAAGCATAAACGCGTCATCAAAGTCGGCGGCGCATATCACGGCTGGTCCGATCAAATGGTTTACGGTTTGAAGATCCCCGGAAGCCGTCAATTCCTCGAATCTCACGGTATCCCCGGTTGCTACAAGACCACCGACGAAATTCGCCCCAACGATCTCGGCATGCTCGAAGCAATGCTCAAGAGAAACGTTGCAAAGGGAGGCACTGCGGCCGTTATCGTCGAACCCGTCGGTCCCGAATCCGGTACTCGTCCCATCGATTTCGATTTCAACGAGAAAGCAAGAATCCTTGCAAGAAAGTACGGCGCGCTCTTCATCTTCGACGAAGTCGTCACGGGCTTCAGAGTGGGTATCCATGGTGCAGCAGGCTACTTCTTCGGCGACAAATACAAAGTTGACGACACTCCCGTCTTTATCGACGGCAAGCCCTGGATGGTTGACGACAAGAAACTCGTCGACGGCAAAGTCGTCAAATTCAGACGTCAAGGCACCGGCAGAGATATGTATCCCGACCTCACGGTGTTCGGCAAAATCGTTGCAGGCGGTTATCCCTCCGCAGGCGGCGTAGGCGGCAAGAAAGAGTACGTTTCTCTCATGGCTGCAGGTCTTGCAGGTATGGGCAAGAAAGCATACGTCGGCGGCACGCTCGCTGCAAACCCGCTCAGCTCATATGCAGGATATGTTGCTATTTGCGAGATCGAAAAGAACAATGCGTGCGAAGTTGCCGGCAAAGCAGGCGATCGTCTTGCGACAGGCCTCAAAGCTCTCGTAAAGAAATACAACCTTCCTTACGTCGTATACAACCAAGGCAGCATCGTTCACCTCGAATGCACGGGCGCAATGAGCTATGACTTCTCCAATATGTCCTTGCTCGGTTCGATCATCCCGATGCTCAAAAAGAAACCCGAGATGCTCAGAAGAAAGGTCGCTATGGAGCAAATGGGCGCAGCCTACATGGCAAACGGTATCGTTACGCTCGCCGGTAGCCGCTTGTACACCTCTATGGCAGATACGGACGAAATCATCGACGAAGCACTCCGGCGCTTTG
Organism: Firmicutes bacterium CAG:475; assembly: GCA_000434435.1. Classification (GTDB taxonomy): domain Bacteria; phylum Bacillota; class Clostridia; order Christensenellales; family CAG-917; genus CAG-475. Next base: position 6,794 of record FR895534.1, on the reverse strand, counting down.
AAAACGTGTTCAAAACCGTCGTAAAGTGCGAAGACGCTTCCAGATTTGAAAAGAAACCTCACTAATCGAAGTCGTCGGCGCACAAAAGTGCGCCGACGTTTTCTTTGGCACAAAAAGCAAACGCGCTTTTGTGCCATAAGTAGCAAACGCGTTTTAAGCAATCTTTATGCAAAGCATAATACAAAATTAAACTTGCTTTTTTCTATGCGTTTGATATAATATCGATAAAGCAATAATAAGTGTCGTGTACGCTTATGCGGCACATTCAGGAGATTGATATGAACGAATTGATTGTTGCAAACGTCAACAAATACGCGAAAATGCTCGCGGAAAAGAAATATTTGCAAAGCGGTTACATCGCGGTCAGAGAAGAGGACGGCATCGTCATCACAAATCCGAGAATCGACTACACCGACGTCAAGGAAGAAAATTTGACTTTTGTCAACGACAAGAATATCGAAACGCTTGAAGGCAACTTCCGTGCGGCTGCGGTCATCTTGTTCTGCGCAATCCGTCAAGACAAAGAGGCAAATGCCGCCGCTATCGTTGACAGCGACAGCACCGTTGAGTTCTCCAAAAAGAGAAAAACGCTTATGCCTATCCTCGACGATATGGCGCAGGTTTGCGGCGTGTCTATAAAGTGCGCTCAAAAGAACGTTGCGTCCGACGTCGTTGCTGCTCTTTCCGGTCAACGCAATTGCTGCTTGCTCCCCGAGGCAGGCGCGGTCGTGACGGGACGTACCCTCGATGAAGTTTTCACCGCAACGCTCGTTTTGGACAAGGCTTGCAATGCCGAAATCCTTGCGGAGAGCAAAGGCGGCACTCAACATATGAGTGCGGTTGCGGCTCTTTTGGAGCACGTGGTGTTCAAACTCAAATATTCCAAGACAAATCAAAAGCAACAAAAAGCGGCGGAAAGCGGTGAAACGGAAGTAAAAGAAGAAAAGCAAACAGCTGTCGTCACCGACGAGGAAAAGAAAATCGCTCAAGACATCAAGGACGCAGGCGTAAGACTTCTCGACGAAAACCTCGTGCAAGGCACGTGGGGCAACATCGGCGTCAAGCTTGACGACCAATTTATGCTTGCAACTCCTTCCGGCATCGATTACGTTATGCTCAAACCCGAACAAATGGCAAAAGTCAATATGGAAACTCTCGAATGGACGGGCACAAACAAAGCCACCAGCGAAAAAGGTATCCACGCGATTTTGCTCAAAGGCGACAAAGACATCACCGCAACCATTCATACGCATCCGTTCTACGGTTGCATCCTCGCCGCAATGGGAAAGGCAATGCCCGTTCCCGAAAAATATCAAGACGTTCTCGGCAAAGAAATTCCTTGCGCAAAGGCGGCTCTTCCCGGCACAAACGGTCTTGTGAAGAACGTTGCTGCGGCAATCGGCGACGCACCCGCATGCTTTATGGGACACCACGGCGTTATGGTCAGAGGCAAAAACCTCGAAGACGCGTTTGCGATTTGCAGAGCTCTCGAAGACGCTTGCCGCGATTATCTCGCAGAATAATCGAAAAAAGCAAAAAACAATAGTTTTAAGTGCAGAAACCGCAGTGCAAACTGCGGTTTTACGTTAAAAAAGAATATGCAAAAGTAGAAATGAAAAAACGCTCCAATGAGCGTTTTTTCATAAAGGGGGAAAATTATTAGGAACAATCAAATCAATGATCGTTTGGTCGTTTTGTGTCAAGCGGTTTGCGCTTGACGTTTGAGTTTATCTTTGATCGTCGCAACGGCTGTCGTCAACTTCGCCTTCGTTGAATACGGCAGGTCTTTGGAAGAAGCCTTTGAAGAACTTTTTGACACGAAGCGCGACAATCCAATCACCCAGCATCGATATGCCGTGTACGATGAGGAACGTGCCCACCATAACCGCCATTGAGATTGCTCCGCCGATGGGATCGAAGAAGGTGAGGAAACCGAAAACGATTTCAAGAATCGACAGAATCAGAAGCGTCCACCAGTACGGAACGTGATATTTGCTTGCCGAAATTGCAAGGGACAACTCTGAAATGCCCTCGATGATAAACCACATTGCAAAGATGAAGGGGATGAAACCTGCCACCACGCCTTCGTTTGCAAGAAGGACGACGCCCAGTATCGTCGTGATTATGCCGTCCGCAAGGAATGCGCCACCGCCTACAAATCCTGCTGTCGTGAAGAAGCCTATGATTTCCACAATGCCTATCACAAGCACGATTGCGCCTACGATGTAAGCAAATACGCTCATCGTCGTGTCAACGGGAAGACAGAAGCACACGATTCCCGCAACAATCATCAATATACTTGCCAAAAACCACAAAATAGTTGTTGATTTTTTCATATTTAACACCTCGTTTGGTTTGTTTTCTACACATATTATATATTCCTCAAATTTGCAGTCAACAACACTTTATACCATATGTGTATATTATTTCCCAAAAGTGAAAAATATTGTATCATACCGCCGTAGATATTGACTTTTTGTAGTTTAATGTTAGAATGGTTTTATATTTGTATTGCGATTCGGTCGCAATGCGCTGCAAGGATAAGGGGCGGTTGTGTACAAAGAGAGTAAACTTGCCAAAAACAAGGCGTTCGGAACGTTGCTCATGATTTTGGGCGTTTTCGGATTTTTGATTATCATCCACAGACTTTGTTATTACAAATTCGAATACGACGAAAAATTCAGCCCCGTGGACTACGGCAAATTTAATATCTTGTCGTTTTTTACGATTCAGTCGAACGTATTCGTGTACGTCTATCTCATTTGTGCAGGTCTTGCCTCGTTTGGAGTTAAATGCGCAAAAAAGGTTGCGTACAATCCGCTTGTCGGCGCAATGGCAACGACGTATATTTTGGTGACGGGGCTCGTTTACACGGCAGGCATCCCGATGGGATTTACACCGCCTTTTCAGTGGGGCGATTCCTACCATGCAATGAGCAGTTTTATTCAAGTGTATTTTCATATGATAATACCGCCGTTTATGGTGATTTTGTGGTTTTTCCCGTTTACAAATAAGCGAATAAATCACAAAACCGTGTGGTTTTTTGCAATATATCCCTTCGTTTATTCGATTTTTTCCATAATTCGCGGCGCGGTCGGCGATATGCATTTTTATCCCTATCCGTTTTATCGTCCGGAGTTTATATGGTCGTTGTTTTCAAAAGGTGCGATAAACTATCCGCTTGCATACTTTTTGATGTTTGTCGTGCTTGTGCTGGGGATGTTGCTGTTTATCGGCATAGGCAGATTGCTGATTCTTGCAAACGACAAGATGATTGACAAACAGTTTTGTGACGTAGACGTTTACAAGCGAGAAATCTGCGGCAGTGAGAACTGAAAAGACTAACATATGAATTGAAAAAGCACTCCAATGAGTGCTTTTTCCATAGTATCGTTATTTATGTTTAGCCGAGTTGTTTGCGGCTTAAAACCGAATTGTTTTGGGGAATAAAGTCATTTCTTTTCAACGTCTATCATTCTGCCGCAGTATTCGCACTTGACTTGCAAGTTGTTGCTTGTTTGCGTGATGCCGCCGCAGTAGGGGCATTGAACGGTGTACAAGCCGAGGTCGTCGGGACGATTGTTGAGAGGAATGATTTTGTTTTCCTCGATGGTGTAGTTTGTCAGATATTGCTTGTCGATGCACACGCGCACTGCGTCTATAACTTCGTTTGGTTGCATCGAGAGATGGTTTGCAATTTCGGTTGCGTCTCTGAAACCTTCGCGTTTTATCGCATCGATGACGCGAGCGTACTTCTTTTTGGGTGCATAGCTAACCCACGACATAGGCGCACCGTAAAATCCGAGCACTACAAATACGATGCCTATTGCCATAATCGCCGTGAAAAGTGCGCCTCCTTCTTCCTTGCGCGTTGCGCCAACTATTGTCATTGCTATGCCCAACGGGAACATAACCGTCAAAATTATGCTTATAAGAAGTCGCAAGGACAAATTCTTTTGAAGTTTGTTTATTTCTTTATTGTTTTCCATACGCACATTGTATTGCAAAAGCCGCTTTAAGTCAACAACAACTTAACGCGCGCGGTTTTGTAGCGGGGCGTTGCATCCGGCAAGGGCGATATTGCAACTGTGCTCGGCGTATTTGTGTCTGTCGGCACGGCAAAATGAGTGCAAAGCGCGCGTGAGCTATTTAAGGTAATGATTGGAATATATATACTTTACGTATAGTATATGAATGTAATATTGACATGAAATTGCGTGCTTTTTCAAATCTAAAATTTACATTAATATTTCCGTATAAGCGTTGACGAGATTTTTTGAGATGATATAATAGTGTCAAAATCGAATTCGGAGGTAAATATATGGGAAAGAAACCGTCTAAAAGCGCGATCAATCAAATCATTTGCTACGCACTTATCTTGGCTGCGGTTCTCGGTATCGTGACAATCATTCTCGTTGCGGAAGGCACATATGCATGGGAAGGCATCTGGTGCGGACTTGCATCGACGCTCGTGCTTGCTCTTGCAGGCGCATGGTATGGCTGGAACAATGCAAAACTCCCCGGTGTAGGCGGAAAGGTCGCATACATATTGACCGTGCTTATCATCTTGGCAACGATTTTGTTCGTCCCGCTATACATGTTTGCGTAAACAAGTAAGCAAAAAACTCAACCGCTTCGGCGGTTGTTTTTTTTGCGATTGACATACGCTTGAAAACTACAAGCAAAAGTGATATGATTGCAATATCAAATACGGAAGTGAAATATGGCGTTCAATATTGTTTTGGTAGAACCGGAAATCCCTCAAAACACGGGCAACATCGTCCGCACGGCTGCGGCAACGGGTTGCAAAGTACATTTGATAAAACCTATCGGTTTCGATATAAGCGACAGGGCGTTGAAAAGAGCGGGGCTCGATTATTGGCATCTGACGGATTTCATCGTGTATGAAAATCTTGAAGAATTTTTTGATAAAAACGCAGATGGCAGAGTCCACAAAACAACGGACGGCAGTTGGCACATTGACGGCAATGACGAAAGAACGTCCGCACCGCATTTTTACTTTTGCTCGACAAAGGCGGCAAAGAGATACGACGAGGCAAAGTTCGGCGCAAACGATTTCCTGTTTTTTGGCAGAGAATCAAAAGGGTTGCCCGAAGAGCTTTTGCACGACAACTACGATATGACAATCCGCATACCAATGGTCAAAGAGGCGCGCTCGCTCAATCTTTCAAATTCGGTCGCAATCGTTGTGTACGAGGGTATGCGCCAACTTGGTTTTGAAAATTTGCTTTGCAAAGGACATCTGACAAAGTTCTGACTTTTGGAAGATACTTAGTGAATTTGAAAATTAGATACAAAATACCAAAAGTGTTTTGAAAATGCTATTATTTATACAAAACGGCGAAAAATCGCCGTTTTTTCATGTTTTCAAAAGTGTATAAAACACGATAAGTATAATTGCGCGGAGCGGATGTGATTTTATAAAACACGAAAAGTGTTGAAATAAATTCAAAATTTCGGACGGAAAATACGTCGAATTTCCAAAAGAATTTAAAATCGTGATGCGCGGTAAGTAAAATTTGTATTTTTCTTGTAATTTTGTCATAATTATGATATACTTGTAATCGCTAAAAATATATTGAATCGCACATACGTATATGCGCGCCAAATATGTTTTGACAAACGAAAATCAATTTTCTTAAAGGAGAATATCTATGGCAAAAATGACAATCCGCGACGTAGACGTCAAGGGCAAAAAGTGTTTGGTTCGTTGCGACTTCAACGTTCCTATGGTTGACGGCGTTATCACCGACGAAAACCGTATCAACGGCGCACTTCCCACCATCAAGTATCTCGTAGACAACGGCGCAAAAGTTATCCTTTGCTCCCACATGGGCAAACCGCACAACGTTTTCACCGAAGGTTTCGGTCTTAACAAAAAAGAAAAGAAGGCGGTTGAGGCTCTTCCCGAAAGCGAACAAGCCGCTGCAAAGGCGGAATACATCGCAAAAGCTCTCAAAAACGATCCCAAGAAATTCACTTTGAAGCCCGTTGCCGACAAACTTGCAGAGCATTTCCCCGGCAAAGTTACGTTTGCAACAGACCTTGTGGGTGAGGACGCACACAAGAAAGTTGCAGCCCTCAAAGACGGCGAAATCGTGCTTTTGGAAAACACTCGTTTCGACGCAGGCGAAGAGAAAAACAGCGAAGAGCTTTGCAGAAAACTCGCTGATTTCTGCGACATCTACGTCAACGACGCATTCGGCACCGCACACCGCGCTCACGCAACCACCGCAGGTATCGTTCAATACGGTTTCGCACCCGTGGCAGTCAGCGGTTTCCTCATTGAAAAGGAACTCAAATTCCTCGGAAACGCAGTTGAAAATCCCGTCCGTCCCTTCGTTGCGATTCTCGGCGGCGCAAAGGTGGCAGACAAACTCAACGTCATCGACAATCTCCTCAACAAATGCGACACGCTTATCATCGGCGGTGGTATGGCATACACATTTATCAAGGCTCAGGGCGGCAGCATAGGTCTTTCTCTCGTTGACGACGAAAAGATCGAATACTGCAACAAGATGCTCGAAAAGGCAAAATCCCTCGGCAAGACCATTTATCTTCCCGTCGATACCGCAACTTGCGCAGGTTTCCCCGATCCCATCGACGCACACGTCGACATCGAATATTGCGACAGCTTCAATATACCTGCCGACAGAGAAGGTCTTGACATCGGTCCCAAGACGCAAGAACTCTTTGCATCCGCAGTCAAGAGCGCAAAGACCGTCGTTTGGAACGGTCCTATGGGCGTTTTTGAAAATCCGCAACTTGCAGCC
>FR895533.1 GCA_000434435.1 Firmicutes bacterium CAG:475 | reverse complement strand
CGTCGCTTTGCTCCTCTGAATGACAATTCGGGGCGGTTGCCATTGCCTTGGCGACGATTTTCAGAATGCGGAAGCACCCCTTGAATGGCAACCCTAATGTACATGGAGTACATGAGTTGACAGACAAGGGGTGCTGACAAAGTTAGGCGCGATTTGGAGAATTTTTATTCGCTGCGGAGAGCAATGGCAGGATCCTTCTTCGCCGCAATCCTTGACGGGATGAAACCTGCAATGATGCTCAAAAGCATGCTGACAAAGAACATTCCGAGACATTGCCACCAGGATACCGAAACAAGGTTTTCGATGCCTAACAACAACTTGATTACGACATTTCCGATGACACATACAATGACAGAGAAAACGATTCCGATAAGTCCAGAATATCCGCCGAGTATTGCGGATTCGGCAATAAAGACACGGGATATATCTCGTTTTCTTGCGCCGATGGAACGAAGCACGCCTATTTCTTTGCGACGTTCGAGCACGGACGTATAGATGATGATTGCAATCATTATGGTGGACACGATAAGCGAGATTGCGGCAAATCCTACGAGCACGCCGGTTATGGTATTGACCATTGTATTGACAAATTCCATCATGGACGATAGCGAATCCGTATAGTTTATGTCGTTCTTTCCCAAAAAGTTTTCAACCTCTTGCTTTGCCTCAAAACTGGTGCAATAGAAATCGATACTTTGCGGATACTCCTTGTCGATAAAGCCCAAAATGCGCATAAGCGATGCATGCTGATTGTTGTCGGGGTTGCTTGTGTCCACCTCAACAGAATCGCCAATTCTCACTTTGTAATCGCGTCTTTCGAGTTCTCTTTCAGTCGGATCGGTCTTTTCGAGTTTTTTTGTAAAATCGTACTCGTATACACTGACAACGCTTTCATACTCGGTTTTCTTCTGCGTCGAGCCTTCTATGGATTCAAGCGCTTCGTTATAGAGCTTTTGCATAGCTTTGACCGCTTCGTGATTTTGAGAATGCGACAGCAATGTTTCGGTAAGCTCTTTTGTATAACCTATAACGCCGTTGATTGAGCTTGCTATCGCACCTTTTTTGGGGCGAACAACACCGACTACTTTAATCGTATCCGTGCCGTCTGCAAATCTCATGGCGCGAGCGTTGACATAATCCTTTTCAAGTTTCGATCTGTCATTCATAACCCATGTGTCAGAACCCTCTTGCTTGTCAAGATAGTCGACATTTGTCATGACTTTGTATTCCAGACCGAGCAAATCGTCAAGCGAATACGGTTGTTCGACAAAGGCTTTTGCATTTCCGAGCATACTGTTGATAAGCAACGAAGACAGGTCTGCGCTCGATTTAAGCCCGAGCATAAATAGTTGATAGTCGATGATTGTGTTGTTTTCGCTTACGACGACTACGACTTCGTTTGCTTTTTCGGGCCACTTGCCGCCGACAATTTCGTATTGTGCGTTTACAAGATCTGTATTGCTTGATATTTCGCTCCATGGTTCACCGATCATGCCTGACAAATACGAGAGGGCTTGAGTTATTGTCATTTGAGAGCCCATAATATCGAATTTCATATTTTCGATGTCAAGATTTTTCAGCCCGGGAGTGGTTTTTGCAATATTTACAAATTGCTCGAACAGTCCGTACATATTTTCGGAATACGGCGTTGTCTTCATGTAGTTGTTTTCATCTTTTGGATCGTCGACATATACGTTAAATGTCGTCCCGTAATTGTATTTGACCGTCGCCAAGTTATGATCGAATTCGTTTTCGATCTTCTTTTTCAGGCTATGCAGATCGTTCGGCTTGCCTTTGATGATTTTTGGGATAAGATTTCCGAGCACCAATTCGCCTTTGAACACATCGTCAGCGACAGGCTCGTTGCTTGTTGACGATCCACCGAATCCCATAAGATCCTGCATCAGCGACATAACGTCCATGCTTGACTTGTTGACGGTGATGGGATAAGTCGACAAAGCACTCTCCTCCAAACCTCTGACGTACGCAGAAGCGCCGTTTGAGAGCGAGAGAACAAGCACGATACCGATTATACCGATTGAACCGGCAATCGACGTAAGCAACGTGCGGCCTTTTTTTGCCAAAAGGTTATTCCACGAAAGATTGATTGCGGTGCCGAGTTTCATACCCGCCCTGTCCGCTTTCTTCCACTTGAGGAATTTTTCCTTAAACGACTTTTTCTTGGGCTTTGCCTCTTCGACTCTGACTTCGGACATTTGCACGTCGTCGCCTGACTTTTCGATTTCTATGATTCTTTCCTCGACGCTGTCGTCAACCACTTCGTCGAGAATCTCGTTCTCTTCGTCCTCGCTGTTGTACGGCATTGTATCGCCGACAACTTGCCCGTCTTTTAAATACACGATACGTGTACTATACTCTTCCGCCAAAGACGGATTGTGCGTAACCATAATGACAAGTCTGTCCCGAGCAACTTCTTTGAGCAAATCCATAACTTGAATACCTGATTCGCTGTCAAGTGCGCCGGTGGGCTCGTCCGCAAGGATGATTTCGGGGTTGTTTACAAGCGCACGAGCGATTGCAACGCGTTGCATTTGACCGCCGGAAAGTTGATTCGGCTTTTTCTTTGCCTGCGCTTCAAGCCCGACTTTTCTCAACGCTTCGAGAGCGCGCGCCTTTCTTTCCTCGCTTTCAACGCCGGCAAGAGTCAGGCTCATCGCGACGTTTTTGAGGATGTTCATGTGCGGAATAAGGTTGTAGGATTGAAATACGAAGCCAATGCGGCGGTTGCGATAGGTGTCCCAATCGACGTCGTCGTACTCTTTTGTGGATACGTTGTCGATTTGAATATCGCCGCTTGTATAGCGGTCAAGACCGCCGATAATATTTAACAGTGTGGTTTTTCCGCAGCCGGAAGGACCGAGAATTGAAACAAATTCGTTTTTTCTGAACTCTATGGATACGTCGTGAAGCGCGAGAACGCTCTCTTCCTCCGCCATGTATTCCTTGGTGATATCTATAAGTTTAAGCATAAAGCCTCTGGATTGTATGATTTATTTGGCGAATCATATAGTCCCGATACGGCGAATTTTCGCCATAGAAATTCCCGTCGGAAGTTCCGCGCTCGGACAAATACGGCATTGTATTTCACGTCCGAAAAGTCAAGATTGCGTCAACTTCCCCAATTAATTATACGCTTTTGCGAAACTCTTAACAACTATATTATATGTGGATTATAACACATAAAAATCAAAAAAGATAGTGTTTTTATCCCAAAACCCAACATTTATTTTAAATATGTAGGTTAAAATACGAATGTTTTAATTCTAAATCATATGTTTTAATTCATTTTTGAAATGAACACGACAAAATATCAAAACAATATATAATGAAAATCAATACACGATATGTGTTTTAATCGGAACTTTAAAATTGATATGTCGGTGTGTAGGGTTTGTAGCACTTATCGTGTATTCATAAACAAATCTTTGTCGAATTTGTGCCTATTTTTAAACAATATAACACTATTCGTGCATTTTAAGCGTTTTTAGATATTCTTTTTTATCGTTTGAAATGCGCAAACTTTCGCATGCTTTTTGGATGCTTTTGTTGTGTACCCACTTTGGCAAGGTGTTGTTTTCAATATACGGCAAAACTTCATCGTATTGCTTTACAAGCGCAACGCTGACGTACCAGGCAATTGCCATATTGACGTAGTATTCGTTTGAGGAAACCGAAATCACTTTTTCAAATTTATTCGTTGAAAAATCTTCGTCGAGAAAATATCGCATCGCGCATACTATGCCAAACCTAACGGTATACGTCTTATTAGAACAAAGCCATTTTTCAATGTGCCCCCAAAGTTTATCTACGTTCTTCTCAAAACACTTTGGCGAAAAAGTGTCGCACACCGCCCAGTTGTCGATATACGGCAAAAACACTTCAACTTTTTCTATCGCAATGTCAAAATCTTTTTCGTCAGAAAGCATAATTGAGTGCAGTATGTTTTCTTCATAGTATTCGTGAGGAAGATTGCAAAGAAAAGCGTTTTTATCCTCGTTTGAAAAACTTGCGTCTTTTTCAAGGCTCTTTGCGATTTTGCGAAGAGTGGTCATACGCACGCCGATAATTTTTCGACCGTCTATATTCGGAAGGAGCGAGGAATGAAACTCGCGATATTTTTCGTCCCTGTTTTCAAGAAGTATTTTTTCAATTTTGTCCATAACGCATTGACGGCGTTGCCGTATTAAAAAATATTCACGACTGAAATTCAACTTTTATTTTGCCAAATGCAAATCGTTTTTCTCGATATACTTCAAAAGACACTCAGAACCCTCAACGATGTCGTCGTAAGTCAAGTCGAAATTACCCGTCCACCACGGATCTGCGATATCGCGCGGATTTGAGGAAAAATCTAAAAGTCTATACACGTTGCCGGTGTCACCGACGATTTGATTTATCGCGCGCACGTTGCGCTCTTCCATGCCGACGATATAATCGTATTCTTTTGCGTCTTTCGGCGTAATTCTCACCGCTCTGTGAGCAAGCACCTCGACGCCTTTTTCTCTGAGTTTGCGCTGCGCAGGCGGATAAATCGGATTGCCGACTTCTTCAAAAGACGTTGCGGAGGATGCAACACTTACGCAATCTTGCAGGTTGTTGTCTTTTATCATCTTGCTCATCACGCACTCCGCCATAGGCGAGCGGCATATGTTTCCTAGGCACACAAACATAATCTTAACCATAGTTCACCAAATCGAAAAGTACAAATACAAAAATCAGCACTCGAACACAAAGGACAACGGCCCGTCTTGTTGCTGCTCTATGAACATATGTGCGCCGAAAACGCCGTTTTTGACAACGATGCCTTCTTCACGAATTTTTTCGGTCACCCTTTCATAGAGATATCTCGCTCTGTCGGGAAGTTCCGCATGGCCGAAATCGGGACGGTTGCCCGTGCCTTTTCCCAGCGTTCCTGCAAGCGAAAATTGCGACACTAGCAAAATCTCTCCGCCCGCTTGTTTTATGTCGAGATTCATTTTATCGTTCTCGTCTCTGAACACGCGCAGCTTTGCAACCTTGCGTGCAAAGTAGTCGGCTTGCTCTTCGGTGTCGCCTTTTTCTATACCCAAAAATATGGTAAGTCCCGACGGAATTTCGCTTATGAGTTTGCCGTCTACGGACAGCGCGGATTTGAAAGTGCGTTGTATAAGTGCTCTCATTATTTCTCCGAAACACCGTTTTAAACATATGTTTTGATATGATAAAACGGTTTTATTGTGATTTTCGATTATTGTTTGCCGTCATTGTCAAAAGACTCGATTTTGCTTTTAACCTTTGGCGGTGGCGATGCGAGATACTGATAGAAATTGCATTCCAGCTCGCTGTTGTACAGCTTTCGCACCTTGTCCGCGCGCCTTCCGAAATACTTTTCAAACGCCTTGTACGACGTGATTGCATACACGCACCATTCATCGAGTTTTTTCGTCATCGCGCCGAAATCCCTATACAAAAGTTTGAGTTCGTCCTCATCCATAAGTCTTTCGCCGTAAGGCGGATTTGTCACGATAACTCCGTGCGAAAAACGCGACGAAACCTCACGCATATCTCCGACTTGCAAATGTATTTTGTCTTTTACACCCGCTCTTTCGGCATGCTTTAAGGCGAGTTTTATCGCGTCTTTGTTGATATCGAATCCGCTTATATGCAAAACTTTATCGCGCTTTATGCGCTCCTGAGCCTCTTGCTGAACGATTTGGCGCAAATCAGGCACGTTTGCAAAACTTTCGCATGCAAAATTTCTGTTCATGCACGGCGCAATATCCAGTCCTATAAACGCGGCCTCGACGGGAATCGTGCCCGATCCGCAAAACGGATCTATAAACGCTCTGTCGGGATTCCATACGGAAAGTTCTATCATAGCCGCAGCAAGCGTTTCGCGTATTGGCGCGTCGCCCAAATACGTGCGATAACCTCTTTTGTGCAAGCCTTCGCCCGACGTATCGAGCGTAACCGTCGCTTCGTCGTCGAAAAACGAAACTTCGACGCAATATGTCGCTCCGCTCTCGTCAAACGAACCTCCAAGAGTGCTTGCAAGTTTGGATATGATCGCCTTTTTGGTTATACTCTGAATAGAGCGCAAAGCAAAAAGTTGGCTTTTTGCGGATTTTGCGTCGACAACGATCCTTGCGTCCTTAGTCAATATATCTTGCCAACGCATTGCGTATATGCCGTCGAATAGCTCGTCGAAGGTTTGCGCTTTGAACTTTGCAAGCACGATACGCACCCGGTTTGCCGTGCGCAAAAACACGTTGGCTCGCAACACGTCTTTAAAGTCGCCTTCAAATTCTATGCGTCCTAAATTCGCTCCGCCGGGAGTGTAACCGAGGCGCAAAAGTTCTCGCTTGCAAACGGCTTCTATTCCGCTTGCAACGGCAACTTCGATATTGAGTTTTCCGTCGAATATACTTTGCATGTCTTATGATTTTTCAACTTTATCTTATTTTGCAATTCACGAATTCTTGTCAAAACCAATGTTTTACCGTGTTGTTTTTATGGTATAAACGTTGGGTTTTGCAATTTACAGCTTTGCTATATCCTTTATGACTTCGCTTGCAAGCACCATGCCCGCAATTGCCGGCGCAAAACATATACTGCCCGGTATATGCCTTCCGTTTTCTTCGGGAGTGTCTTTTGGAATAAGCGGAGTTTCCTTGGAATACACCACTTTCAATGACTTTACGCCCCTTTCTTTAAGCTCCTTGCGCATGACCTTTGCAAGAGGGCAAACGCTTGTCTTGTATATGTCGCAAACCTCGAAATTCGTTCCGAGTTTATTGCCCGTCCCCATGCACGAGATGATAGGCACTCCCGCATTTTTTGCACGAACAATAAGCGCGAGTTTTGCACTCACGGTGTCTATTGCGTCAACTATATAATCAAAGTCTTCAACAGGCACGCTCTGCGCAGTGTCGGGCATATAGAACAAGTCGTACGCAATCGTTTTGCAATCGGGATTTATGGCTTTAATTCTTTGCGCCGCAACCTCGGTTTTGCGCTGTCCCACAGTGTCTACGGTTGCAAGAATTTGCCTGTTGAGATTGCTCTCGGAAAACACGTCGCTATCCAAAACCGCAATCGTACCGACTCCGACTCTTGCGAGAGCTTCAACCACGTAGCCGCCTACGCCGCCCACGCCGCACACCAAAACTTTTGCCGCTTTGAGAGCGTCGATTTTGTCGCCGATGAGCATTTTTGTCCTTGTGTATCTGTCTTCCATTTTGTCCTTATTTTTGTCCTTTTGCGGCATGTTTACGTCCGTAATTTTGTCCGTTTACGTCCGTGTTTTTTGTCCGAACGTTGCACAAATTGCGTTTATATTTTCGTCCGAATCTCAGTCCGTAATAATTCCGCGTCTGCGCAGTTCCTCGCCCGTATTTTCGCGTTTGGGCTTTTCTTCTTTTGTTGCCCATGCGCCGAGCGTGTTTGCGTCTCTTTCGCAGTACAAATCGTAGTAGTTCATCTCGCCTCGCATTCTCTTTTCGTGCAGAGATTTAGTATTGCACCAAATCGTTGACGGAATGCCGACGAAAAGCAAATAAAACGGCCCCGAAATCAATGATTGAATTGTATGCCCGTACTCATGCACTCGCGCGTCCCTCGTCCAGATTTCCGGGCGGTTTGCGTTTACGAAAATAAACGAGCCGAGCGAAACTCCGCCCCAGTTGCCGTCGTGATAGGTAAGCACCGCACCGTGATAAAACTCATGCTTGCAGTGCGCGTATTTGAGGAAAAACACAAGCCCCAACAGCGTTTGCAAAATCCCCCATGTACATTGCACAAGCCAGTATAACGTATATTTTATTACCTTTGGAACTTTCATATTTTCACCTAGATTTATTGTACACCAAACAACAGGATAAATCAACCTTGCAATGCGCCGCGCTGCTTTATTTTTGCCACCGCTCCAAAACTTCTTTTTGCTCGGTGCAGAAAACGATTACGGAATTTTTACGTCTATTTCACCGCAAAAACGCAAACAACAATTGACATCAACACGAATTGTGTATTATTATATACATACACTAAATAAAGGACAGAAAAATGCTGCACAGTTGCTTCCCCGAAAGATTGAAATCTCTACGTCAAGAGAAAAACATGCTCCAACAAGACCTTGCGGAGCATCTCAAGGTGTCAAAATCCACCATATCGGGCTGGGAAGTGGGCAGAAATCAACCGAACTACGACACTTTGATTGAATTGAGCATCTTCTTCGGCGTGTCGGTTGACTACCTCATCGGAAGAAGAAACTACTAAAATCAAAAGCACTCAACGAGTGCTTTTTTGTTGCATTGTACACAATGCTACCACGGCAATTTGCCGACAATCGCATATATGACATTTCAAGAGAGATTAAAAGAATTACGAAAAGAGGACGGCATCACTCAAAAGACGTTGGCGGAAGCAATCGGCACAACTTGCGACTGCATCGGATTTTGGGAACACGGCAGAAGCGAGCCGTCCATAACTGAAATCATCGCCCTAGCGAAATATTTTGGCGTAACGACAGACTATTTGCTCGGCATTGCCGACTCATATTGAAAAAAGCACTCAACGAGTGCTTTTTTGTTGCTTACTTTTTTGGAGCAAGTCGTGCCTGACGCAGTTATTCG
>FR895532.1 GCA_000434435.1 Firmicutes bacterium CAG:475 | reverse complement strand
AGAGGGGGAACGGTGATAGGGAAAACACGTGAGGAAAGGGGAAAATTGCATTTATGAATTCACCCCACAAAACCCAGCGTACAAAGAGTACGTGGTTTTGGAGCAAAGCACGTCTGACACAACTAGGCGCTCAATAGCGCCGTCAAACGTTGATGCGGAACAACACCACGTCATTATCCTGCATCACATAATCCTTCCCCTCGCTACGCACTTTTCCGCGCTCTTTGGCGGCGTTGAACGAACCGCATTCAAGGAGGGTTTGATAGTCAACGATTTCGGCGCGGATGAATCCTCTCTCGAAATCGCTGTGAATCTTCCCTGCGGCTTGCGGAGCTTTGGTGCCTTTGACGATTGTCCAAGCGCGAGTTTCCTTTTCGCCGGCGGTGAGATAACTTATAAGTCCGAGAAGTTTGTAGGACGCTTTGACAAGGCGATCGAGACCGCTTTCGGTGAGGCCGTAGTCCTCCATAAACATTGCGCGATCTTCGTCGCCGAGGTCGCTCAAATCCTCTTCGAGCTTGGCGCAAAGCACGATTGCTTCGGTGTTTTCATCCTTAGCGATACGTTCGACTTCCTTTGTGTACGCATTGCCGTTTATGCCGGCTTCGTCCGTGTTTGCGACGTAAATGACGGGCTTGGACGTGAGCAAAAACTGCTCGTCCACAAAGCGTTTGAAGTCCTCGTTAATATCGAGATTGCGGAGAGGTTTGCCGCTTTCAAGCCACTTTTGCATCACGACGAGGCGGTCGACGTCCTCTTGATACTTTTTGTCAGCTTTGACCTTGACTTGTGCGGAAGCCATGCGGCGTTCAAGCGTTTCCATATCCGCAAAAATAAGCTCGTAGTTGATGGTTTCGATGTCCCTTTGCGGATTGACGGAGCCATCTACGTGCGTGATGTTGGCATCGTCGAAACAGCGCACCACGTGCACGATTGCGTCCACTTCCCTTATGTGCGAAAGGAACTTGTTTCCAAGCCCTTCGCCCTTGCTTGCGCCCTTGACAAGACCTGCGATATCCACAAATTCAAGAGACGTGGGAGTGATTTTTTTGCTGTCGTAAAGAGCGGCGAGTTTTTCAAGTCTTTCGTCGGGGACGGCAACGACGCCTACGTTTGGTTCTATCGTGCAGAACGGATAGTTTGCAGCTTGCGCTCCTGCCTTTGTGATTGCGTTGAAAAGCGTGCTCTTGCCGACGTTCGGCAAACCTACGACACCGAGTTTCATATTTCTCCTGATTGCACGTTCTTGCGTGCGTAAAACTTTAATACAATAGTTTAGTATAAACGAAAAAATAATTACTGTAAAGAGAAAACGGATATTTGCCGCTTGAAAGCGCAACTGTGCCGAACACGTAAGACAAAGCTCATCGAGATTAACGATGCGAGTAAACAAGGAGAAAGTCTATGGAAATTTGGGAAGCGTTGGTCTTGGGGATAGCGCAAGGATTGAGCGAGTTTTTGCCGATTTCGTCGTCGGGACATCTTTTGATTTTGGAAAAAGCAGGCATAGGACAAGAAAATTTATTTTTCAACGTAATGCTGCACGTGGGAACGCTGTTTGCGGTGCTTATCGCGCTGCGCAAAACGTGGGTGCCGCTTGTAGCACAACCTTTTTTAACGTTACGTCCGAAAAGAAAATCGAAAGCAAACATAAAAAAGAATTTTGAGTATCAAGACGTTTTCGGGGGCGTACCGCCTTTGAAAATCGACGGTTACGTCTTGCTTGCGTGCGTGCCGACGGTGGCGTTTGCGTTTTTGTTCAAGCTACTGTTCCCCTCGCTTTTGGACGGCAAACTTTTGGGGTGCGGCTTTGTGCTGACGTCCTTATTGTTGTACCTCGGTGAAAACTTCCATTCAACCAAATCGGCACTTTTATCACCAAAAATAAGCATATTAACAGGCGTTTTGCAAGGTATAGCGGTTTTGCCCGGCGTATCGAGAAGCGGTGCGACCATATCCGCGCTCACCCTCCAAGGCGTAAATAAACAAGCCGCCACGACGTTTTCGTTTTTGCTTTCAATCCCCATAATCGTAGGCTCTGCATTGTACGAAAGCCTTGATTTGATAAGCGGAAAAGTTGCTATTTCAATCTCGCCGTGGGCAATAATCGTCGGTATGATATCGGCTTTTTTGTCGGGACTTTTGGCAATAAAGTTTTTCTTGAAACTCATACAAAAACACTCGATAACGGGATTTGCAATTTACACTCTTTTGCTGGGAATTGCGGTAAGCGTGTATCCGTTCTTCCTTTAAACTAGCTTCAAAATAGCGTTTTTCACACAAAAAAACCGCAAAAAAATGCGGTTTTTTCATAGTTTTTTCGTGTTTTTTTTGGAGATTTTCGGCACTTATTTGTGCCGAATTTTGCACTTTTATCGTGTTTGTTCTCTTGCTTGTTTTGACGATGTTTTGAGTTTTTGCGACTTTTTCTAGCGTTAGTTTGCAAGCTCGTTTGCAAGATTTTCGATTTGCGCCTTGTTTTCCTCGTTCATCGCAGACAATATTTTCACTTCGTTTTGTGCAAAGACGAGGTTTTTGCAACCTTCGAGCAAACCTTTCATAGCTTTTGTCGCCCAAGGTGCCCACGAACCGTTTTCGATAAACGCAACCGTACGGTTTTGAAAATTACGCTCGGTGAGATGAAGAATAAACTGTTTCATCGCAGGGAACACGTCGCCGTTGTAGGTGGTAGAGGCAAGCACGAGTTTGCCGTAACGGAAAGCGTCCTCGACGTTCTCCGCCCAATCCGAGCGTGCAAGGTCGGTCAAAACGACTTTTACGCCCTTACTTTCGAGCTTGTCGGCAAGAAGTCGAGCGGCGGCTTCGGTATGTCCGTATATGGACGTATATGCAATTACCACGCCCTCGCTTTCCACGCCGTACGTCGACCATATATTGTAAAGATTGAGATAATATCCGAGGTCTTTTGAAAGCACGGGGCCGTGAAGAGGACAAATGATTTGCACGTCAAGCCCTGCAATCTTTTTGAAGAGATTTTGCACTTGCGCACCGTACTTTCCGACTATGCCGATATAGTATCTTCTTGCTTCGCACGCCCAATCTTCGTCGTCGATATCGAGCGCGCCGAATTTGCCGAATGCGTCGGCGGAGAAAAACACTTTGTCCGTCTTGTCGTAAGTCATGATAACTTCGGGCCAATGCACCATGGGTGCGGTGACAAACGTAAACTCGTGTTTGCCGGTTGCAAGCGTGCTGCCGTCGCCAACAACCATTCTTCTTGTTTCGTACGCCTCGCCGAAATAGTTTTGCATCATCGCAAAAGCCTTTTGAGAGGACACGATCGTTGCGCTCGGATATGCTTTCATAAACTCCGCAACGTTTGCCGAATGGTCGGGTTCCATGTGTTGCACGACAAAGTAATCGGGGGTTTTGCCGTTTAGCGCGGCTTTGACGTTTGCAAGCCATTCGCTGCCGAAACGCGCGTCAACGCTGTCGAAAACCGTGATTTTGTCGTCAAGAACGACATAGGAATTGTAGGACATGCCGTTTGGCACAAAGTATTGCCCCTCGAACAAATCTACGTCATGATCATTTACGCCCACGTATGATATATCGTTTGTGACTTTCATTTTTTTTGCTCCTATATAAAAAAGTTGTGATCGGATTGATAAATCTATTATACCACAATATTGCGGTTTTGCTAAACGATATTATCAATTTTTGCAAAACAAGCCGTAAAAAAAGGACGCCCTTATGCGAGCGACCTTTTTATTTCAATCGGCGTTATTCTTCTTTGCCGTTTGTATCGGCGGTTTCGTTTGCAATGTTTTCGACGTTTTCGTTTTCATCGTCAACGACTTCGATAAGCTCTATTCTCTTCTCTTGCTTTGCGGCTTTCTTTGCAAGGCGTTTTTGTTTTGCCTTTTCGCGCTTTGCGGCAAGCTTTGGAAGTTTGCCTTGTTTTACGAGCACTTCGATTGTCACCACGATCACGATGACGACTGCCGCAATGCAACCGAGCACGATGCCGAGGATTTCAAAAAATCCGAGATTGATCGTGTTTACGTAATCGGGATTGCTGTACATTTCGATATAATCGTCGATTGTTTCGAGGCGGTTGTGTTTGTCTTTTTCCTTGATTTCTACGTCCTGACCGACAAGTTTGAGAATCTCGGCTTCCGTCCAGACGTAGCTGTATTTGTCAACGGGTTTGCCGCTTGCAGTGCCTGCGTCTCTGTCCGCATGCGATTCGAAATACTTTGCGTAACCGTTGTCCCATGCTTGAAGCGTTGCCGTGTAGGAATTGTATTTATTGATCGATTGGCCGCCCTCTTTCATATCCTCTTGCGGTTTTGCAAACCATTTTTCAAGAAGCTCGGCGTCGGAATCCATGTCGATTGCAAAATCAACGGTGTAAATGCCGTTTTCAAACTTGATCGTTGCGTTGTCCGCAATGATGTCCGCGCAGAAATCCATGTTGTTGATTTCATGAATTGAATCGCTCAAAACGTGAAGTTTGTTGTTGAATTCGTCAAGCGTGAGCGGAGTTTCAAACGGGTGGTCTTTTTCTTGAATTTCAAACTTTGCATAAGGGAAAGTAGGCACGGAGCAATCGCACGAATAAGCCGCGCCCTTGCCTGCAAAGAACCAGTATTCGCCGTCGCCGTGCGTGTAAGCGACTTTCAAATAGCCTGCAAATGCAGCCGCTGCCGCCGCCATAACTTTGTACAAGGGATCGTCGGATGCAGGTTGAACGCTGGTTGCAAGCTGATAATACCACTTGTCCCCTTGACGAAGGTTGAACGAGTGCATCAACACTTTTGCCATGCTGATACCTGCGTCGCTCTCTTGCACGACAAGCGAAAGAGGAGTTTCTATGCGGCTTTTGTTGGCAACGGTGTAAAGCGCCATAACCGCGGCTTTGATTGCGTCCTGATCTTTTGTTTCGTCGCTTTCTGCTTTTGCGCTTTCGGCAAGACCTTTGTCGATGATCGCCTTGTCGGTTGACGAAATCAAACTATCATAGTTGGGACGAGTGCCCACAGGCATCTCGAAAGATGTCGGAGTGTTTGCGTCTTTGTCATTGCATGCGACAACCATAAACAAACTTGTCGCAATCACCGCAACGCAAAGCAAACTTGCAATAATACGCTTTTTCATAACTTTTCCCTTTCCGTATTTTTTGCAAATCGATTATATTAAAACAAAGTATAATCGACAAACATTACTTTTATATTTTACATTCTGTATCCGAGCTTGTCAATATAAAAAAGAACACCCGACTTTGCGTCGGGTGCTCTGTGATTTTGGTTGTTATTCGAGATGTGAATCTTGCTCGGAATTTTGAGCTTCTACGCTCTCGGATTGATTATCCTCGGCGTATTTTTCCGCTTTCCTTTCCGCTCTTTCTTCTTTCTTTTCGGCTTTGAGCTCTTTCTTTTCTTCTTTATCTTCTTTGTTTTGTGCGGAAATTGCTTTTCTGCGCGCTTTGTCGCGTTCGATTGCTGCCTGAAGTTTGGGAAGTTTGCCTTTCTTGAAGAGGATTGTAAGCACTATCGCCACAATTATCATTGCGCCGACAACGCTGCCCACAAGCGCAAGAGTGAATGTGAAATAGTCAAAGACAAACACGCTTCCGTTTTGAGCGATGTTCGCATAATAGTCGATACATTTTTCAATCTTTACGTCGTCGGGATGATGAGCAAGCGTGCTTGTGCGCAACGTCGTTTCGATGCGGGAGTCTTCGCCGATTATTTTCAAAATCTCCTTGTTGTTCCATGCGTACACAAATTCGTTTGACGGATGGGATTCCACGGGTACGTTCATGCCTATGACCTTGACTATCATTTGCCAATCCTCATACGAGCGGAATGCTCTGGCGTATCCGTTTTTGTACACTTCGAGTTCGGCATGCCAACCACTTATGGTGTTGTTGATTGTAAAAGACTTGACGCCGATGTCGAGGTCGAGGCGAGATTTTGCCTGAAAATCGTTGATATGCTCCTTATCGCCCTCTTCGCACTCTATTGCAAACTTGACGTTGTAGCATTGTTTTTGCGCGTCATAGGAAATTTGACAATCTTTGAGCAAATCTCTGTAAATGCGCATGTTGTTGAGTTCGAGTTGACCGTCGCGGCAGTTTCTGTCCGCCTGATACGCCTCGAATCCGTCATATTCTTTTGGTTCTTCTCCCTTCGGAATTGTGAAAGTTGCGTACGGAAATACGTTTGACGAGCAATCCATCTGAGTCGCCGTCCCCATAATGTACGCATACATGTATTTTTGGCTGTCAAGAGTATATGCAACTTGCAGATTGCCCGCAATCGGGCTCATAATTCTTGCGATTGTTTCAAATCCGGCAACATCGCCCTTTGCCGCTTGCGATGCGAGTTGATAATACCATTTCCCGCCGCTTTGGAGAGTAAATCCGTTCATGTACACTCTGCCTTGCGCATTGCCGCCGAGCGAGCGTTGCACCATAAGCGAAGTGCCTTTCTTGCCTTTTTCGTTGTTGAGTCTGGACGTGTTTGCCGTGTTATAAAGCAACATAACGGCATCTTTGATTGCTTCCTCGTCCCTCGTTGCGTCGTCGGTGGCTTTTGCCGCTTCCTCAACGCCTTTGGTTATAGCGGCATTGTCATCCGCAGTGAAAAGCGATGCGAAATCGGGCATCTTTACGACATTTGCCACGTCTTTCAAAAACTCACCCGTAGACACAACATGATCGTCGCTGTTGCATGCGACAAGGAAAAACGCACTTGTCGCAAGCACTGCGATCATGAGCGATATACACACAAACTTTCTCATTTTTAACCCCTCAAAACAGCTGCAATCCTCGATATTCCGTCTTGATTGCAAAAGTAAACGATATTTCTTTTTTTGCCTGATTTGCCGCATTTTTGCCGTTATATCGCAAAATAGCGATACAAACTGTACATTATGCCATAAGTTTAATATAAAAATAGGTTGTAAGTCAATTCTATATGCAACTCTCAACCATAAAATTTTCTAAAGATTTTTTTCAAAAACCGAGTATCTGTTTTTTTTCCGTACAAAAGCAGATTTTTGTTGTCGAAAATTCATTGATTTTGACTTTCGATTTGCGCTTTGAGCTTTGTAAAATATTTCGTTACGTATTCCTTCAAAACTTGCATGGTCTTGTCGTACTCGCTTTGCGACGTTGCCAAAAACGGATCGGGTACGGGAGAGTATTTCCCTGTTGCCGCTTCGGACAGCGTAACGTATTTTTTGCGATACTTTCTCGGCGTGAGCAACTTGTGTGTGTGCGACATGCCTATGATGACGTCCGCTTTTTCAAAACGCTCTTTGTCCGTCTTGAACGACGGTTTGTGCGCAAGGATTTCGCTCTCGTCAAAGCCTTCTCTTTTCAAAATATCGACCGCCTTGGGAAAAATGTTCTTGCTGCGATTGAACACCGCAGACGAGCATACATCGACTTTGCCTCTCAAATCGTCATCGTTTTCTATCATTCTGCGGAGCATAAACTCGCAATAGGGGCTTCTGCACACGTTTGACGAGCATACGAAAAGCACGTTGTATTTTTTATCATTCTGCATATTTCATCCTCAAAACTGTTTGCCATTTCATCTTGTATATTTGATGTTTTCGATGTTCTATCGACATATTTTCAGTTTTTTATAATAAAAATCGGGATTGGCGGATCTTTCTTCCAGTTGTAAAAAAATGTGGCAAGCACCTGATACTTTTCGTCGTCGAGAGTTTTGAGCCACGGAAGCAATGCGTCCTTTTCCTCATAGCCGCTGTCGCCGCCGTAATAAACGCTCACGCACATCAATCCTCCTCTTTTGAGGAGCTTCAATCCCGCATCTATTGCCGCCTTTGTGGACTCGAAATGCGTGTACACGCTGTGGTCGCCCTTCGGCAAATATCCGAGATTGAAAACTATGCAGTCAACGCTCTCCTCATCGAAATAGTTTGCCATATTTGCATGAGAATCGAGGACAAGCCTTGCGCATAGTCCTTTGCTTTCAAGCAGATTTTTCGTGCTGTCTATTGCGTCTTGCTGCACGTCGAAAGCCGTGACGGAGCCGTCTTTGCCCACGAGTTCGCACAAAAACGCCGTGTCGTATCCGCGCCCTGCCGTTGCGTCTATGCAAACTCCGCCTTCGCTTACGTATGCCTTTATTGCATTATGTACAAGTGTCAATGCGTTCATATTCACCTCATATGAATGATAGCACACGTGTCGATTTTAAGCAACCGTGCAGGTTACGTTGGTCAAAGAAGATATTTGCCCGTCGAGAGTCGATTTTTGCTCATCGTTCGCAACGTATATCGTCATATCCGAGCAGTCTGCAAACACCGCCCTGCCGAAAGTGGAATTTTCGTTTTCTATCCTGACTTCTTTTAGTTCAGTGCAAGAAGAAAATGCTTTTTGTCCTATATGTGTTTCGCCTTTGAACGTAACACGTTCCAAGTACGGCATATTTATAAAACCTCTTGTTGCAATGTTTCCACTCAAAATTATTAAATTCTTAAACGACATAGGAACATAAACGGCTTTATCGATAGCGGTGTTGCCGCTTTCAAAATTCATATAATACGGTGTGTAATCGCCGAACTTATCACGCACGCTATCGTCGGGAGTGCCGAACAGATACGCTATGCCGTAAGCGTATTTGCCATCGTTAGAATCCGTAAAAGCCCTTGCTTGCGTATCCTCTTTATTGTCGACGGCAAAGGATGCGAACGGGATTGTCAGATTGACAAGTGCGGCGCAATCTTGAAGCATCCCTTTATGCATAATAGTGATTGTGGACGGCAAAACAAGCGTTTGAAGCGCAGTCATGCCGTCGAATGCGCCGACTTCTACGCTTTGAATACCCTCTTCGATACATATTTCCGTGACGGTTGTACGCACGTCGTCGAATGTGTTTTTCGCAATAGATACGACTTTCTCTCCGCCCTCGGTTGCCTTTATCGTTATAGACGTCGCACTGCCGTTATATGCGGTTACAACGCCGTTTTCAACAGCGAAATCCGAGATGGGAACGACTATATTTTCCGTCCAACGCGCAGTCAAAATCAAATCTCCGTGCGAACCTTTGACAATTCTTTCTATCTTGCTCTCGTCTACGAACCAACCGTCGAAAGTATAGCCGTCTTTCGTCGGCTCGTTTAAAACGATTTCATCGGATTCGACAGTATAGATTGTCGGATTTTCTGCATTTTCTCCGCCGTCGAGAATATAAACGATAGTATATTCGATTGCTTTCCACCTTGCGTAAAGCGTCGTGTCTTTCGGATTTTTGCTTGAAATCAAAAGCGTCGTGTCTTGCGGATTTTTGCTTGAAATCACTTCGTATTTTTTGCCGTTTTCATCAAACCAACCAATGAAATCGTAATATTCTTTTCGTATGCTCGGCAAGGTAAAATCTGCACTTTCAACCGAATAGATATGCGATTTTACGCTTTCGCCGCCGTTGGAATCGAATTTTATCGTATATTCTTTCGCAATCCATTTTGCATAGAGCGTTACGTCTTTTTCCGTTGAAAAATCGACTACCCTATCACCGCTCAAATCGGGGTTTGCATACCAGCCGGCAAAGTCGTAGTATTCTCTTGTCGGCACGGGCAATTCGAAGTCCGTCATATCCGCGTTGTAATTTTTGTCTTGGATCTCGCTTCCTCCGTTCGATTCGAACTTCACCTTGTAGCCGACCGCGCTCCACCTTGCGACAAAGCTTAAATTGCCGAAACTACCCTTTTCTATGCGCGAAATTTGATCTTCGCCGTCATACCAACCTGCAAACTCGTAGTTTGCTTTGCTGCTCGTCGGCAAATCGAAACTTGCGGTTTCCACGGTGTAGATTAGATCTTGCACATTGCTTCCGCCGTTTGCGTCGAAAGTTATCTTATATTCGATTGCGCTCCATTTTGCCGTGAGTGCGATATTGCCTGTCGAACCGCTTGCGACGACGCTTATTTTCTTTCCGTCCTCGTCGAACCAGCCGCCGAAAACATAGTGATTTCTCTTCAAATCTTCAATGGTTATATCCTCGCTCTCAACGGTGTATTCGACGGAAGCAACGCCGATTTCGCAACCCGTGTCAAAGGATATAACGTATTTTACCGCACGCCACTTTGCTTTGAGCGAAATATTGCCGACGCTTCCCTTTTCGATCTTTTCAACGACGTTGTTTGCCTTGTCAAACCAACCTTCGAACTCATAGCCGACTCTTGTAGGCGCGTTCAACAAAATATCATCGGATTCAACCGTATATTCCGTCGGATTTTGAGCGTTCTCTCCGCCGTTGACGTCATACTCTATCGCATACCCGACAACACTCCACTTTGCGTAAACTTTCAAATTTTTGCCGAGCGAACAATCTATTTTTTCGACCTTGTTTCCCGAATAATCTTCCTCGAAATACCAGCCGTCGAAAGCATAGCCGTTTCTTGACGGCGCAATCAAAACGAAATCGTCGTCCTCAACCGTGTACGAGTTTTTGTTGTCCGCATTTACGCCGCCTCCGAGCTCGTATTCTATGCCGTATTCTTTCGCTTTCCATTCGGCAATCAAATAGATTTCTTCGGCTCTACCTTTTTCGATCTTTTGAACGGTTTGATTCTGCTTGTTTTTCCAGCGCGCGAACTCGTAATGCTCTCTCGTTGCCGGCAGAAGCACGATCTCCTCGCCCTCCGCGCTTGTGTAGGTAGGATTGTTTTGATCGTTGACACCGCCGCCGAGCTCGTAAGTTATCGCAAATTTTTCCACGATCCACTTTGCGTACAAATCGAAATTGCCGTGCGCGCCCTTTTTGAGTGCGCTCACACTTTCGCCCTCGAAATCGGCATCGGCATACCAACCATCGAACGTATAATTCTTTCTCGAAGGAGCTTTAAACTCGAACTCGTCGCTCTCGATTGTATATTTATATTTGCCGTTGTCGTTTGCGTTCGACTCGCTGTTGTTTCCGCCGTTTAAGTGATACGTCACGTAGTATTCGACGGCAACCCACTTTGCATAATACATCTTGTCGCCCGTATTGCCGACGTTTATGCTTTTTGTCGCATTGCCGAAACAATTTTGATTGTCAAACCAACCGCCAAACGTATAATGCGGTTTTAAGATATCTTCAAACGCAAACGACGATTCTATATCGTAAGTCTTTTGGGACACCGTTTCGCCGTTGGACACGAATGAAACCGTGTAAACGACAGGCGTATAAATTGCGTGCACCGTCAAATTTTCAAGCACGTTTTCAACGCTCTCCTTTTCCCACTTCGCGCTATAACCGACTTTTGCCGTCGGTAGCGGCATATCCGCAACCGCCTTGCCGTGCGCAACTTTTCTTACGATAGGCGTCGATACGCCGTCGTCGAACGTAACGAAGAAATACACCTCGTTTATCACGAGTTTGGTCGTCATATCGGCAATAGGCTCGTAGTTGTCGCTCACGGTGAATTTTGCAACAATATCGTATTCGCCGACTTCGCTCTGACCGTTACCCGTATAGCTCACGCTCACTTCTTCGGGCAACTCACCCTTGATAAACGCGCCGTATGCCTGTCCGTCCCAATCAACCGCGACGGGCGGGAAAAGTATGTTTTCGACTTTCGCTTTGTTTATTGTGAGCGTCGCACTCAAAACGAGATCCTTGCAACCTTCCTTTTTGATCGTTGCGGTGACGGGATATACGCCCGCTGCGACTTGCACGTTTTGCACGTCGTAAGACACTACTGCGCCCTCGGGCAGATTTTCAACGATTATCGAGTGAGGCTTGGTGTCGTAAACGCAAGAAAAATCGTTGAAAACAACGCCTTGTATATCGTCTAGTTCTTTCCATTTGGCATAAACGGTTATGCTGTTGACAAGATTCAGCTTTTCAAAATCGAGATTGGTTTTTGCCGTAAGGTCGGCGTCCGAACACCAGTATAAAAACTCAAAATCTTTCTTCTGCGGAGTGGGAACGGCGTCCCCTTTGCGCCAGATTACGTTTTCCTCGCCGTTGTTCAAAACGAAAGTCACCGTAAAATCACTCGGTTGAAAAAGACTTTCAACGTCCTTCGTGTCGCAACTGCAAAACGTCAAAACGCACACCATGGCCATTGCTACAATCAAAAACAACCGCACGAACACGGCAACGTTGCTGCTTGATTTTCTACCCATAAATCCCTCTTTTGCCAAAAGGCAAATACGCAAAATCTCTCCCTAATTGGTGAATTTTTTGCTTTATTTTAAAAAAAAACTAGCACAGCGACACAGCACGGTCAACCTTTTTTCCCCAATTTTTTGACATTTTTTTACAATTATTAATTTTAATTCCACACATGTATTGTTTTGTGTACAATCGGGAGCATAAAAAATGCACCCGGTCGTACGACATTCGACGCGAGTTCGCAAAAATCGACAAAGTATCACATAAAAATGTTTGGTGTATTTAAAAATTACAATATAAAAAACGGTGCGATACTCGCACCGTTTTTTATTGTCTTTTGCTGCTATTACGCTTCCTTGATTGCGCCGACGGGGCAGCCGTCTTCACATGCTCCGCAATCGATGCATTGCTCGGGATCGACAACGTATTTGCTGTCGCCTTCCGCAATTGCTCCGACAGGGCAAGTATCTGCGCACGCACCGCATTGGATGCAGTCATCACCGATAACTCTGGGCATAGTTTTTTCTCCTTACAAAATTATATTCGCTTTCGCTTGCAATAATATTAGCACACCGCTTTGCGTTTGACAAGTCATAAAAAAGATTTTCACAAGATATTTTGCTCAAAGCGGATACAGTTCGAATCTGCACGAGAGCGCTCTCACTCGGCGCACGATATACTTCTTGTTTTCGCGTTTCAAAATCAAATCGGGCTTGTATGCACACGATGCGCAATCGCAATCGAATATTGTTTTGTAGGGACAATGCGCAAACGTCATGAGCGGAATATCCTCGTCTTGTTCGAATCTTATCCGCTTGCCATCGTCTTCGAAATCCTTATATTCGCAAGACGGCGCATATGCCGTCGCACCAAGCTCGGTCGCTTTTTGTGCGGCAAAGACGTTTGCGATATTGTGTCCTTGTCCCGCAACGACTTCATAACCTTTTGAAGCAAAATGCAGGCCGTACATATTCTCGCTTGCAAGGCGTTTCACACCGCTTTGCTCGATTGCCTTTTCTATAACGCTTATATCCTTTCCGCTTGCGTATATCGGCAAATCCAAGACTACGCCGTTTATATCAAAATCGTTCAAATCTATGGTTTTTCTTATGTTTTCCGCACTATAAACATCGGGTTTGAGCAAAATCGTTTGTCCTTTGCGTGCAAATCCGCTTTCGATTCTTTCACTTCTGACAACGTGCAAAGGCGAGGTCTCAACAGTTTTAACCGTGTTGAGAATTGCAAGAAATTCTTTTGCTTTTTCCTCGTCGAACACGACCTTTTTCGGAGCGTTCGCCTCGACGATTTTTTCTTTAAGCTCGGCAAAAACGTCCCTCCTCAATGCGTTGATAACCGACTTTGCGACAAACACTCCGTCGGTGTCTACTCTGCACTCTTGCACCTCGAATCCGCTGTCCGCAACCTTCGAGCAAGCAAGCGCGATATCGTTTGCGCTCATAGGCGCGTTGAGGGCTTTATCGAGATTGTGTTCGGATTTTTTCTCGACTTGAATACGCCGCCCACCACGTTCGTACTCGGCTTTGATTGAAAGCGGCTCTCCTATCTTTGCGGTTGCGCATACGCTTATAGGCACGTATCTTTGCGCTTGCAAAAACTTTTCGTCTTGTTTCGCGTCGGCAATCAGGTTGACATGCCAGCCCGGCTTGACTTTGGTTTTGGTGACAAACGAGTAGCCTCCGTTTGCGCACGGTTTTGGCTCGCCTATTCCAAGACTTGCCTTTTCTTTTTCGCCGTCGAAAAATTTGAGACCGTCGCCCTTTGCAAGAGGATATTTTGTTGCAATCGCAATCTCGAAAAGTCCGTCCTTAAACTCTTTTACACTTTTTACGGTTCCGATTTTTATGCCGACGTGGTTGTTGAATCTCTTTTCCACGACTTTCGGCGTACCGTCGTCGAGATACGCGCGTTTTAGGAAATCGCCTCTTGAAAAAGCGATTTTCAACTCGTTTTCGGTGATTGAATCGAGCGTCGGAGGATTGCCTTTTTCCACCTCGTCCAACGCCTTGCGATAAACACCTACCGCGCACGCGACGTAGCCGTTTCTTCTGAGCCTGCCTTCGATCTTGAACGAACACACGCCGGCATCCGCAAGCTGTTTGATTGACGAATAAAGGCACAAATCCCTTGCGCTCAAAAGGTATCCGTCGCAACTCTTGCCTTGAACCTCCGCCCTATACGGCAAACGGCACATCTGTTTGCAAAGCCCTCTGTTTCCGCTTGCGCCCTGCTCTTTTGAAGAAAGATAGCAGTTGCCCGAAAAGGCGATGCACAACGCGCCTTGCACAAAATATTCTATTTCGAGATTGGTGTTGTTTTTTATCTCTATTATGTCTGCGAGTTTTGCCTCTCTTGACAGCACCACTCTTGAAAAACCTGCTTTTTCGGCAACTTTCGCACCGTAGAGATTGTGCACTCCCAGCTGTGTGCTTGCGTGCAAACATATGCCGTCAAAAGTTTCTTTGAGCACTTTGCACACCCCGAGGTCTTGCACCAAAAACGCATCGACTTTTGCGTCAATCGACGCTTTAACAAGCTCAATCAGCTCTTTAAACTCGCAGTTTTGCAATATCGTGTTGATTGTAACGTAAACCTTTACGCCGTAAAAATGAGCGCGCGAAACGACCTGTGCGATATTGTCGCAATCAAAATTTTGCGCTTTCATACGCGCGTTGAAGTTGTCAAGCCCAAGATACACCGCGTCCGCGCCGCTTGCAACCGCGACGTCAAACGCTTCCATATCCCCTGCGGGCGCAAGAAGTTCCAACATATTTTTAGTATAGCACGAAAGGAACGAGCTTGCAATCTATATGCCAAATCGTTTGCGCAATTTGAAAATAATGATATAATTTTGTTATGATTCCTTATCTTTGTCCGATATGCAAAAGCCCGTTGCTAGACCAAGGAAAAGACGCCGTTTGCAAAAACGGTCATCTTTTCGACCGCGCCAAAGAGGGCTACTTTTATCTTCTGCCTCCAAAATCGAACGCTCCCGGCGACAATGCCGAAATGGTGCGCGCAAGACGAGATTTTTTGGATTGCGGATTTTACGTGCCGTTGGCAAGGGCAATCACAGACGAAATAAACGCGCTCTTTCAACGTCCCGTAACTCTTTTGGACGCAGGGTGCGGAACGGGATTTTATTTGTCCGAAATCATCGAAAAAAGACAAAATGACAAGGACGTTTACGTGGCAATCGACATATCCAAAAATGCCGTAAAAATTTGCGCAAAGCGCAACGAGCGCGCGGAGTGCGCCGTCGCAAGCGTGTACGACGTGCCCGTTCAAAACGATTTTGCGGACGTAATCGTGTGCGTTTTTTCGCCGTTTGCAATGGAAGAATACACTCGGATTTTGAAGAACGGCGGAGTGTTGATTTTGGTATATCCGTGCGAGAATCACCTCGTTCAACTGAGAAAAGCGTTATACGAAAACGTACGCGACGTTGCAACCGCACTTCCCGCAAGTTCGCTCGAACTTGTCGACAAAAAGGAAATATCATATTCGTTTGATCTCACAACCTCGAAACAAATCTGCGATTTGCTCACCATGACTCCCTACGTCTACCGTGCTCCGAAGGCGTCAGTCGAAAACGTAAAAAGCAAAACCTGCCTTGACCTCACCGCCGACTTTTGCATGTGTGTGCTCAAAAAAAGTAGCCGTTGACAAATGTCTTGTATTTATATATAATACACTTTGTTAAAAATTAAAAATTCAATCTCATAAGGACGGAAAATTATGGACGAAATCAAACAAGAAGTCGCAACCGACGTCGCAAGCGAAGAAGTCGTTGCCGACGAAACCGCTGCACAAGCAAGTGAAAACACCGGCAAAAAGAAAATCAAACTTCCCGCATGGCTCCAAAAACTCGTTGACAAAATCAAATCCAACGAAGACGTGCGTCAAATGGTTGTGTTCACGCTTTTCAGTTTCATCTGCGGCGGATCGCAACTTATCATCACCCTCGTTTTGCCCGCGCTTTTGAAGCTCGCTCCCGAAACCAGCGTTTTGAATCAAAAATTCTACGGCTTCGATCTCGGCGCGCTCAAAGACGTGTTCGGATACCCCACGACTTCGGACTTTATCGGTTTCTTGATCGGTTCTATCGTGGGACAAGTCCTCACTTTCGTTCTCAACCGCAAAAAGACCTTCAACTGCACAAACAACGTCATCATCTCCGGCATCATGTACGTCATCTTGGCAGTTACGATCATCTTTGTGCAAACCCTCCTCGGCAGCGCGATTATGACCGCTTGCATGGGCGCAAAACCCGTCGCTCAAACGGAGTTCTTGTATCAGATCTACAACCTCACCGGACAAGCCGTCGGCGGCATCACCGCTCTTGTCATGAGCTTTGTGGGCAACAAATTCCTCGTCATGCGCAACTGGGGCGAAAAGAAAAACAAGAAATCGGAAGAAACCGCTTGCAACTCCGACGATTGCGCTTGCTGCTCTTGCCAAGACTGCCAATCTCAAAATGCAACACAAGACGCCTCTTCCGCGCTCGACGAAGCGGCAGCCGACAAAGAATAATCTGCCGACCGAAAACAATCAAACGTTTCAATTTGAAAGCGACGCACTCAATCGTGCGCCGCTTTTGTTTTATCCCAAAATAGCAACCATGCAAAAACAAGCCATTCATGTCCCTGCATCTTGCTTTATGTTTATCGCTATGTACAATTGTGTTATTTTGCCTTCGGTTCAAATCAATTCAAGGAACTCGGCAGAGTGTTTCTGGGAGATTGGTATTTCACCTACGGCTCATACCTCTGCACAAACTTCGGCACGCATGGCGTGAGCTGTGGTATTTCGTCTTCGACTCATACCAATTCAAGAAACTCGGCAGAGTTTCTCTGCCGTTTTATATACAATCTCAACCGTTCTTACTTCGCAAAGGTTGCGATTGTATATAAAAATGCGAGTGACTTTGCACTCGCATAGTTTCTTGGTCGGAGTGGCGAGACTTGTAAGCCGCGCGCCTTGCCTTCGGAAATGCGCGCGGCGGAATAGCGATTGTTGCACAGCCAATCGCGTCAGTGTTTGTTTCTGTCGAGCCACTTCTTGAGACAAGAAAGCACGGGCAAATTGTCCGTGCTTTCTGTCTGGTCGGAGTGGCGAGACTTGAACTCGCGGCCTTACGGTCCCGAACCGTACGCGCTACCAAACTGCGCTACACCCCGATTAATATACATGCTGCTTTGGCAAGTTCCGTAGCGTTTTTGGGAGCGCGTCGCGCATGTCCGCTAGGTCTTGCGTTTTTACAGACGATAATTTTTGACTGCTTTTGCAATATACATCAATTTTGCTATTTTTGCAACAAAAACAAGTCAATTATCTCAAAAAATATCATTTGTGCCGTTATTTTTTTGTTGCGACACAAAAAATCGATTGCAAAACAATCCTTTGTGATATATAATAGCTCTCGCGATGGAGCTTGGTGTAGTGGTAGCACTTGGGCCTCTGACTCCCACTGTGTAGGTTCGATTCCTATAGCTCCTGCCAACGCAAACACCCTCACTTGTGGGGGTGTTTCTTTTATTCTTTTGCCCTTGATGCTTGCATCTAACGGGCAAAAGAATAAAAGAAACATACACGCTGTGTGTTTGCGTTGAGTACAATCGGAACAGAAAGGAAACACTCTTTTGCGTGCATTACTCAACTAATTTGTATTTTCATATCGAATCTTTATTTGCAAATATTATAAATAAGATTTATAATTAATCAAAAACATCAACGAAGGCATATATGGATCTCAAAAAATATTATCCTCAAATGATACAAACAATTCAAAACGCCGTGCGCATCAAGACGGTGCTTGACAAGCCCGTGCTCGGTGGACCGTTCGGACAAGGCAACAAAGATTGTCTCGAATACGTGCTTTCGGTGGCAAAAAATATGGGCTTCCGTACGGTCAATCTCGACGGCTATTGCGGATATGCGGAAATCGGCGAAGGCGATGAACTTGTGGGCATAGTCGGACATCTCGACGTCGTTCCCGAAGGGGACGGATGGAAATATCCCGCCTACTCCGGCGCACTCGAAGAAGGCGCGATTTGGGGCAGAGGCACTTTGGACGACAAGGGCCCTGCGATAATCTCTCTGTACGCAATCAAGGCTCTTGCAGATGACGGATTTAATTTTACAAAACGCGTGCGCGTCATCTTCGGTTGCAACGAAGAAACGGGTTCGAAGTGTATGGAACACTATCTGAAAGTTGACGAACCCATATCGTACGGCGTATCACCCGACTCGGAATTTCCCGTCATATTTGCCGAAAAAACGATAAACTCTTTTGAAATCAAGGGCACGTCGTCGGACGGCGAAGGAGCAAAACTCGTACGTCTAGACGGAGGAATAGTCATCAACGCAGTGCCCGACGTATGCAAGTTTACAATTGACGCAAACGGACAAAACGCAGCGGATATTGCCGCAAAAATTTGCGACAAATTGAGCCAAAACAACGTTGCGAGCGAGCATGAAATCAACGGTGACGTCATCGACTTTATAGTGCACGGCAAAGCGGCGCACGGCTCCGTTCCGCAACTGGGTGTCAACGCAATATCGTTTGCGATAGACGCCTTGAACGGCATCGTAAACAACGACTTCGTGCGCATATACAACAAGTATATTTCAACCGACATACACGGTGAAAAACTGGGTTGTTTTGCCGAGGACGAATACGGCAAGATTGCGGTCAACGTGGGGCTTTGCCGCTTTGAAAACAACGAATTTTCTATCAAAGTCAACTGCCGCCTTCCTTTCTCCATTGACACGAACACGATGTTTAATCGCATAAAAACGACACTTAATCGCGAGATTTGCGCAAAATTCGTTCCGATGAGCGAGTCCGTCGGTTTTAAAATGGATCCCGAATCCAACATGATTAAAGTGCTTTACAACGCCTATCGCGAAGTCACCGGCGACGCCGAGTCCAAGCCTATTTGCACACCGGGCGGCACGTATGCCAGAGAATTTAAAAACTGCGTTGCTTTCGGTCCTGAAATGAGCGGTTACGGCGAAATGATAATCCACCAACCCAACGAAAGATTGTCCTTGAAAGCAATGGAAGCAATCTTTGAAATCTACGTCAAAGCATACGCAGACCTCATCTCGAAAATCAGCTTCAAGCATTGACGCAACATAAATTTTTAATCGATTATAGAAAAAATCGCGAGAGATAATTCTCTCGCGTTTTTTTTAAAAATAAAATTTTTGTTCTTTCTTTTTGCTTTGAAGAGAGGACAAAAGTCTGTCGTACATATTGCCCAAATAGTACTTCATGCTAGGCGACGCTTTGAGTGCGTCCACTGCAATATCGGGAGAAAGCGCGCTGTAAAAGTCGTACGCGATGCGGTATCTTTCCGAATAGTTTTCAAGTTTTTCACCGCTGTAACCGTACTTGCTTTCATACTCTTGTTGCTCTTTTTCTTTGGCTTTCTTTTCCTCTTCCGCCGCCTTGACGTATGCGTCGATTTTCTTTTGCCTGTCTTCTTGAAAACTCTCGTTCTTCTTGCGCACGTCGTTGTTATACTTCTCGTATTCTTCGACTTTCGCATCCCTCTCGCTTTTGAGTTTTGCAATAGATTCGTCAAGATCCGCCGCCGATTTCAGGTCAAGTTGTTCGAGGGCGTTATCCTTGTCCCTTTGCAGTTTCGAGATTTCGCTCTCGATGTTTGCAACTTCCCTCGCGTAAGCCTTTTCCACGTCTGTTGCCGATGAAAAGTGTTGTTTGTCAAGCTCGTCTATACGGTTTGTCGCGACACTGCTTCTTCCCAATCCTCGTCTTATAGAGTCGTTGTTGGCTTTCTCTTTCAACTCGTCGTAGAGTTTGGACAAGTTTGAATAGCTGTCGGCAAGGCTCTCTCTTGCGGAAACTTTGTCCTCGTTGAGAGCGTCCACCGCTTCTTGATACTTGTCCTTAATTTTGGTTTGCGATTTATTTTTTTCGCTCTCTATCGCACTTTGCGCCCTTTTCGCAATATCCTCGTCGCTTTCTGGCGCATACTCGATTTCTTTAAGTCCCGATTGCGTCGGAAAGATTTTATCGAAGTCGATTTCCTCGTCTTTCGGCAAAGAATCGTTATACTGTTTTTCAAGTTCCGCCAACCTTTTCGACACGTCGGATTCCTTTTCGAGCGCGCTGTTGATTTTTTGCTGTCTTTCTTCTTCCAGTTGCTTGTCGGTTTTAAACAAGTCCTTAATTTCATCCCACAATGATGACATAAAATCCTCCTATTCCGATTGATTTTCGAGCGCGCTCACTCTTTGAGAGATGCTCTCCGCAGCGGATTTGATTGCTGCCACGCTCTTTTCGAGTGCGGTTATTCTGATCGTCAACTCCTCGATTGAAGATATCATTTCATTGATGTTCATAGTCTGCTCCTTTCCACGTCCACGTCGACGAATATAGGCGCGATATGCGCGTTTTGCTGTGCGGTTTTGATTTCAAACGCAATTCTCACGCCGCACTTTTCGATTGGCACGTACCGTTGCATATCGCTGCCCGCAACGTCGAACGCATACCTTTTCCCGTCGAAAATCACGTCGAGTTCTATCGGATATTTCGTAAAAATCGACACTCCGCGCACCGTTTTGGAAAGCGGATATCCGAGCATAGTTTCGGGGCTTTTATAGACCTTTTGCGTTGCCGTATCAAAAATTTTTCCGCTCTCGCTCATCATGCCGAGTTTGTTTTTGTTTCCGTCTTGAAAGGTGCAAATCAAGTCCGCGCCGTTTGACGTTTTCACTGCGCACAAACTTGAAACTCGCAGGCCCGACAGCACGGAAACGTCCTTGGTTTCGGTGTCGTAGCGCACGACGGCGTTGTTGCCGTCTCCTCCGAACTCATCAACTTTGCACGCAAGATAGTACTTGTTTTCAAGGTATCCGGCACACGTTTCGCGCTTGTCTTTCGCAAGAGGAAATTCCTTTCCGACTTTCACCGCGTCATAGCCGTCGAAGGCATAAACGCCGTCCTCGGCGCAAAACATAATTTTATCTCCGCATAGCACAATCGAATCTTTATATATACGTCCCGTATCTGTAAACACCTTTTTCATGATAAAATCGTTTTGGTCTCCGTATGCGGTAAGCCTGAAAATTCCGTAGTCCCTGAACACGTATAGATAGTTTAGGAAGGACACGACTTTGATTGCTTTCCCGAGGTCGTCGGCAAAGCTTATATAGCCGGCTTCGGTTGGAGATACTTTCCAATTTGCCGGGTCGAAGTCGTCTGAAAACCACACTTGATTGCTCACTCCGTTCACCGTGCCGAACACCCTTTCGTTGTGCACCGCAATAGATGTAAACTTCGGCGCGTTCGTGCAGTACGTCACCGTCGAATCGTTGACGATGAAGAGTCCGTCGTCCGAAGACGACATAAGCAAAACGTCGTTGCTTTTATAGTTGTAGCTCACGCCCTCGACGTCGCCCGTCAAATAGAAGTCGACAAGTTGAGTCCATTTTGAAGCCTCCGAAAACATCGTCGTGTACCAAACGCTCCCGTCCGCCAAAATCGCAACGAGGCGGTCGTCCGAGTATTTAGTTTTGCCGAGTATTTTGCGATAATGAAAAGTTTTGACAATTCTCTTGTCCGAAGCAAACGTCGGATACGCGTGTCTGTCCACACTCGGAAAAGCGTAATATCCGCTTGCCGTATCCATGCCGATTTTTCCGTTTATCACGCCTTTTTCAAAAGCGAAGTTTTGGCACGACTTTGCGTATTCGAGCCCGAGGACAGCTTCGTCTTGCGAATTGACTATGCCGTCAAATCCCAGCCTGATTCTTTTTTTATACGTCCTCACTTCTCTCACGCCTGCCACCTCCTCGCTTTGACGCGAACGTTTTTGCCCTTGTATCTCAGCACTCCGATTTGCGCCCTGAAATCGGAGTCGAAACTTTTTGCAAGGTCAAACGTTTTGTTTTGAAAGTAGTATTCGCCGAGTGCGCCGTCGGACAGTGCACCTACGGTAAGTCGCATATCGTTTATCTCGTCCGTATAAGCAAGCGGCGCAGACGGCATATACGCATACGTGAGTTGAGCCTCGCCCTCTATATCGCAATACACCCCGTCCGCTCCCGAAAAGAAACTTTGCTTTCGGTTGTTTTTGACAACCTTGACGGGATAAAGGATTTTTTTCGTCAAAGCGGACGAGTTGACTTTTCCGCCCGAAAAATTCACCGTTTCCGTATGATACAGCGGCAAATATTCGCTCACGATTTCTCTATATATAATGTTTATCGAAGCGAGCAACTTGTTTTTGAGTTCGGTCTGTTGCTCATCGAGCGTTTGCTCGCTTGAAAAGTCGGTTTGTCCCATTTTGACGAGGCACTCGCCGACAACGTCTTTGATTTTCATATTATCCCTCCGCAGCGGCAAGGATTTTATCGCGCGCCTTACTTGCTTTTTCCATTTCCAACCGCGCGTTTTCCTCCTCTATTTCCGCAATGATTTTTTCGAGGTTTTCGAGTCTGGTCTTTCTTGCGTAGCTCAACGCTCTCGCGTCCAGACGCTCGAAGGGCAATGCCATTTGCATTGCCCCGTTTGCGTAGATTTCGTATCTGTTCTTTTCCCGATTGAAGAAAAGATCATATCTTCTGTCTATGCTTTTCAGTCGTTTTGAAATATCGAACAGATCGTGATTGATTTTTTCAAGTTTCATCTCACACCCACCCCGCAACGAGCGTGATGTCTTTGTTGACGGCGGTTGCGAAGTTGTATTCCGCGCCGTTGAGATTCCAGCAGTCGAAAGATTTGCCCGTTTTCGTAGGAGCGGTGGGTTGCACTGCCTTTTGACCGGGTGCGACCATTTGCGTAGGCACCGCGCTGCCGCCGTTCGAATCGAAGGTGACGTAATAGTAGTCCACGTCGCTGCCGGTAAAGGTGAGTTTTGCCTGTCCCATAGGTCTTTCGCAAAGCAAGTCGGCGTACTTTACGAGAGTTGCGCTGTAACACGCCTTGCCGGCAACCTGATGAAGCACCGTACCGCCCTCGCCTTCGAGCCAACGCCAATCGCAAAGTTGATGGAGTTTGAAATCCTGACTGTTGAGCAAATACATATCGTTGTCGCCCACAAATCTGTCCGCGACGAAAGGAATACCCGAGTAGGACAACGCCTTATAACCGCCGTCGAGAGTAAGATAGTCGATGTTGGTACGGTTTTTGCAAAGTGCGTCGACGTATTGTTTTCTCATCTTATAGGACGCAACGATAAAGTCGATTGCGCCGCCCGACGTTTCTTCGACGGCGTCGATAGCGTCTTGAATCGCACCCACGCTCACCGCTCTCGCAATGGTTTTGGTGTAAGGTTTGAGGAAGGAATAATCGCTTCTTTTAAGTCCGTAGATATATTCGCTGTTGCCGAATATTGCTTCGAGTCCCGTGATTTCGTTGCCTTTGGAGCCTTGCACGTACACCTTGCAGCCCGCGCCTAGTGCGCTTTGAGCTGATTGAGAGAGCGTAACGATTTTGTTTTCTCTGTCGATTGAGGTGATTCTGCCGCCCGAAATATTTGCGTCCTTGACGCCTGCGGAAGAATAAACGTCGACGGTCATACCTTCGATAAGCCCTTTGATGTCGTCCACTTGGATTTTATTCTTTGCGCCGGTGGTATTGGTGACGGTTGTTGCCAAAAGTCCGCTGCCGTCGCCGTAGAGCATACGTCCGAAATTAAATTTGCTTGCTTTGAGCAAACCGTCCATTTCGGCGTTAAGCAAGTTTACGAATGCGCCGGCATTGTTTTGAGATGCACGGATAGCCTTGTCGGAAAGCTCGATTTTGCCGAAAAGGTTTTTGAGCGTGAGGGTAAATTGAGCGTAGTTGTTTCCGCCGCTTTGAGGAAGATTGTCGTTTTCCTCTCCGCTGCCCACGCCGCCGTTGATGCCGTAAGGCGCAAGTTTTTTGACTTCTTTGCCCCACACGTCCGCAGAGGTTTGACCGATTTTTGCAAGGAGGGGATTTACGCCCACGTTGAGTTGATCGGCAAGCACGCCGAGATAAAAGGTTTTCAGAGCCTTATCCGCAGTTGAGATTGTAACCATATTTTTTCATTCTCCTGTTATTCGTTATTTTTCAAAAACATTCTTCCGGCCTCTTCTATGCTTCTGATTTTTTTCGAGGGCGCGACGCATTGCATACCGTTTGCCGACAAGGTTATCGGCGGTTGACCGTCTTTAAGACCTTGCAGGTATTCGTTTATAATCGCGTCTTTCACCTTGCTCGACGAAAGCACGTAGTCCTTCAAAAATTGTCCGTCTTGCATAAGTTGCTCGGGCGTTCTGAACTTGTCGATAAGCACCTTGACAAGAGCCACGCTCAAACAGTTTTTATCCCGTTTGAGATCGGGCTGTTCCATGATTTTGATTGCGATGTCTTTCGCAAACGGTTTTGCGGACGGGGTTTCGTCGAAAAACTTATCCGCCGCAGCCTTGAAAGACTCCTCGTCAAAATCTTGCTCGTCATTGCTCGCTTCCAGCGTTTTGAGCTTTTGCGATTTTTTGGTGAACTCTTTTTCAAGTTCGAGATAAGCTTTTAGCAACTCTTCGGGGTTTTTGAATTTGCCGAAAGTTTGTTTGTTGTCTTGTTTATTCGTGCCGTTTTCGTTGCTTGTCGGCACGTCGTTTATTATCGTTCGAGTTTCGCAAATCGGCGTTTCACCTGCCGTTTTTGCCTCGATAAACTCATTGTTTTGTGAATTTTCGGACAAAATAGCATTTGCTATTTCATTTCCGACGTCGATTGCGCCTTTTGATTCTATGCCTTTGATTATTGCCTCTTCAATTTGCTTGTCCTTCATTTTTTATCTCCTCTTCAAATCTTTCTTCGAGCGCGCTCACGCCGTTTGAAAATCCCAAAAGCTCGGTGTGTTTGGCAATATGTTCCGCCACTCTGTCGCGCAACTGTTTGTCTTGCGTGCACTTCGAGGACACGCACATTCTCACGTGCTCCGCAATATGAATCGCGTGGTCGTCGTAGAAGTCGCACGCAACGTCTTTTTTGAGCATATCCATATTTTCTTTGAGAGCTTTCTTTCTGTGCATCTCGTCGTTGTTTCTGCCGTCCTCCCAGTTTCCGAAGCCCAAAATTTCAAAAAGTTTAGACTTTGTAGACGTCGTCAATTTCCCGTTTTCGTCGGCAAAAAGTCCGAGCTTCAAAAGGTCGTACACCATTGCGCGTCTTGCCGACAGCGTGTCCTCGATGTCGCTTATCGTGTCGAAAACTATGTCCTCGCTGTCGATGTTCCCGGCGCAAAAGGATGCGATTTCCACCTCGCCGTTTTCACCCGTGATGCGCTTCACTCTCGGCACTTTGGCATACTGGCGATATAGGCGCAACACGTGCTTGCCTATGCGTTTTATACACTCTCTCAAGCTGTCCGCGGTGAGTGCGATTCTCGTGTCGTCCTGCTCCAAAAGCAGAGAAATTGCCGTGCCCGACGCCACGTTTGCAGGCACTTGCGAATACGTCGTAACCTCACTCACGCCGCTTATCATCACAAATTC
Source organism: Firmicutes bacterium CAG:475 (assembly GCA_000434435.1). Lineage (GTDB taxonomy): Bacteria > Bacillota > Clostridia > Christensenellales > CAG-917 > CAG-475. The sequence continues at coordinate 10,948 of FR895532.1, read as the reverse complement.
GTTGAGCAGTTTTTCTTCCTCTTGCGAAAACTCGCTCGGCACGTGCGTGGGAGAAATAACTCTGGGCGGAGTGCTGCCTTGCCTATACACAACGACTTTTCCCGGCGGCAAGCCTTCTTCTTGCAAATCGTCCGTATCGACCGAGCCGTCCTCAACCGCAAACACGCCCACTGCCATACGGTTCATATACTCGTGTTTTCTGTTTTTGACGGTGTTGTACGCGCGCTGAACGGGTATGATTCTTTCGACAACGGACGTTCCGAAAAAGTTGGTGAGATTGTCAATGCACGTCATCTTTGCAAACGGATATCCTCTTTGCCCGTCCTCTCCGTTGAGATAGGGCATATCGCCTCTGAAAATCAACGTATCGCCGGCAACTATGGTAAGTCTGCCGTTCGGACAATCGCTCGTCGGTTTTTCGTATTTTTCGATAACCACGACCGCATTTTCTTTCTTTTCGCTCACGATTTTGGGTATGGATGCGGTATATCCCAATCCTCCGCCCACGTCGGCGTTGTCAAAGGAAAACACGTTGACTTCTCCGCCCTTGACGTTGCGTCCCCATATGCTTTTCACCTCTTGTTCGGTGAGCACTTTTGCGTGGATGATAGACGATTGCTTGTCGATATCCGTGATTGCGATGTCTTCCGGGAAAATCTCGAACGGCGGACAAAGCGCGATGGTCACGTCCCCTTCCTTCACGTTGCCGTCCGCGTCGAGGGAGTGTCCCTTTTGCGCGTCCCACGTGATTTTGAAAAACGCACTGCCCGTAATTTCGCTCCACGTATTTGCAAGCGCAAGTTGAGAGGAAAAGTCGTTTTCCTTACACACGGCGTCTATGAGCTTTGACGCAAGCGCGGCGGAAGCGACGTCGTCATCGTCCGCGGTTGCGGGGCGCACCTGCGCTTTTGCCTTGACTCTGCCCAATTTCGCAAGCCTTGTTTCCAAAATGGGCGCAATGTGATTGAACACTTCTCGCTCTTGCCAGAAGTATTCCTTGCCCTGCTCCTCTATATCTCCCTTCGAAGATATTTGCGCAAACTGATTGCCGACCACAAAATTCATATTGAGTCGCCAATTCAGCTCGACCGCTCGCCTTGCTTCTTGCCTTTTCTTGAAATCCGCGGTTATATCTGCCACGATTTTTTGTTCTTTTTCAGACATAAAACTCTCCTGTATTCGATTTTTTGCTATAAAAAAAGCGACGTCGTCGCTTTCACTTTTTGCTTTCTTTTCTTATATCGTCTTTGATTTTTTCGATAATTCTTTGCTTTTCTTTTTCAAGCTCCTCGTCGCTCAAACTCGACATATCCTTGTCGGCTGCGATATCGAGATATGTTTTGAGCGCGCTCGAATCGGGCGGACAATATTTCTTGACAATTTTCTTTTTTGTCAGCACAAAATCGCCGTCCTCTTTTACGGAATACTCCTCTTGCACCTCGTTGTATCTATACCCCTTTGCCCTTTTCAAAAGCGACTTTATCAAATCTTCATCCATCTTTCCCTCCTGCACTCACGCATCAATTTTTCCTTGTCCGTCTGTATTTCGGATTTAGGCGGAAGAGGCGGCTTTTGAGGACGAGGTCTGCTCATAATGAAGTATCGCAACTCGTCAAGAGCGTGGTCGTCAACCTTCTTCGGTCTGTCGCCGTTTCCCCACCAATAACTTTTGAGTTCTCGTATAAGATTCACGCAGTTTTTAAAAATATAGATTTTCGGCGGTCTTTGTTCAAACAAGGACTTTATCCGCTGAATACCGCTGTATAAATCCTTGTTTACGTTGGTATTGACAACAATTCCCCTTTCGCAAAACAGTTCCGCCACACTCTTTTGAGAGGCAAGCGTCCTTTGGTTTGCCGCGCTGTCGATGAGTGCGTGCAGTCGTCCTTTTTCGTCGCGTTTCCAACCGAGTTTATTTGCAATCGCATTGATTTTGTCAACGTGGAAATCCACAGATTGCCCCGCCTCGAAATGCTCTGCGACCACGTATATATTGCCGTCGAAATCCACCGCGTAAAAGTGGCAACTCGTGGGATTGGTAAGCCCCGGATCTATGGACAAATCGCACTGCCATTCCTTCGGCACGTCGAATGGTTCGATGACGTGAACGTTCTGGTCGAATTCCGGATAAACAAGACCTTTCGCCGTAGAGAATTTGCCGAATCTTCTCGACAACTGGTCTTGCTTCGACACGGTGCTTTCCATTGCCTTTATCTCTCTTTTGTCGAGATAGGGATTGTCGTTCCACTCCATATACTCGCACCAAACTTCCGGGCTTTGCGACGCGTTGAGTTCGATCTCGTCATACACCCACGTCAAGCCTTTAAGCGGCGTCATCGTACCGAAAATATCTCCTCGTTTATCGAAAACTCTCATACGGCACTCATCGTAAATATCTTTTGGCGGTTCTTCGTCAAACCACACAAAATCCAACGATGTTCCTTGAAACTTTTCTCTGCCCTGATCGCAGGATTTGAAGCCGATTTTACTCGTCCCTCCCAAAGCGTTTTTCACGACGATGTAGTCAATCACTCCGTATTCGGGTGCGCCTCGCTTTCCTTCGAGCATAACTATATCTTCTATATATCTTGGCGCAAGGTATTTGAGAACTTTTGCCTGCGCAACGTCGCGTTGCACCTGCTGCGACACACTCACCACCCAACCGAAAACGTCGTCCTTGTTTTTGCGATATGGGTGAATTCCCCTTGCAAGCCAAACGCACTCCACCGCGCCGCACTCGGTTTTCCCCGATCGGTTTCCTCCGAAAACCCATCTGTTTCTTTTTTGCGCGCGGTGAAATGCCATTTGCTTCTCGTGCACTACGTCCTTGTTGTAGTTTGCAAGCGCATCGCGACTTCTTGCGTCTATTTCTTTTTGAATTTTTATAAGTTGCAAAATTGCACAGTCGTCTTTCATGCCCAAAGAATAAGCCTCGAATCTCGCAAAAAACAAACAATTATGCCACCTTATTTTCAAGAATGCGACAAAAAAAGCGTTGAAAAGTTGTATGGAAAGACTTTCAATTTGGCAAAGATTATAGTATTATATTCGTATGGAAAAAAGATGCTCGACAAATCTATCCAAAAAAATTCTCTTGACGCTTGCGCTTGTTTTGACAAGCGTCGCGCTTTCGGTGTGCGTGCTTATGGGCATACTCTTGCCCTATTCCATTGCATATGCCGACTCCACTCAAAACGTGCTGGTTGCCCCGGTATCCAACCTCGAAGGCAACGCCTATGCGATTGCTTCCACGCTTGAACTTACCAACGGAGACGACACTTTTTTGATCCCCGAAAGCTATTACATCACCGATATAAGCTCAAAAGCGGTCGTTCCGCAATACTATCAAGTCAAATACTGCGGCATGGATTTTTATTTCAAAGCCGAAACTCGTCCCTCGACGTCAACCGTAACCTTCCAAGACGGCGTATCGCCCTCCCCCGACCTCCGATTGACGCTGAAAGCGGAATCTTTGCAATTGTCCGGCGTTGAAATCACCGCCGACTACACGATAAAGTTTTTGGGTTATCACACAACCGACTCAACGCAAATCTACGTTGTGGCGATGCTTGACGGCGATGCGCTTTTCGGTTTTGCACCTCGCGATTCTTTTGAAGATTTCGTCGTGCCCTATCACCCGATAACGCAAGCGGAGCGCGACAGACTCATCAACAGCAAGCCCGCGCCCGATCCCGAAAAAGGCGACATAATCCCCAACACGTCGCTTGCTCTTCGCATAATTCTCATCATCGGCATAGCCGTGCCTGCGATAATCATTGCGATTCTTCTCTTCAAGCCCTCGAAAAACGACCGCACGCAAGGCAAAAGCGTAATGCGCTCGGAACGTCGCAAAAACGATTTCGACTACGATTCTTCGCGCACATACCGTGATGACCGCTACGACTCTCGCGACGGCTACGAGCGCAACGATTACGAAAGAGGCGGCTCTTATCAAAACAATTATCCGCAAGGCTACGATTCTCGCCGCGACGACGATTATAGACGCTGATTTCACCCTCGCCGCTCGCAAAACTTTCATTTCGCGGTTTGACAAAAAAAAGCAACTTGCAAAACACATACCTTGTAGTTCAAAAAGCAACTCACAATTTAAACTCAACCGCAAAAACGGCAACAAAAAAGTCCCTTGATTCGTCAAAGGACTTTTCGTTTTTTTTGCAGTTTTACGTTAGATTGCCTATAAACAATCTCATTCTTCTTCGGGATTGCTCGAACCTATGCCCACAACGCCGTCTACGGGCATTGAAAACGCAATTCCGTGCGCGGGAGTGTGCGTGCCGACGCTTCTGTACAATGCGCGCAACACGTCGTCTTTGATGGCGTCGTCCACCAGAATCATAATCATTTCTTTTTCTGGTTGAATTTGAATATGGAACGCCTTTTCCGCCTCGATATTGGCAGTGCCTCTTGCGCTCAACACAGTGCCGCCTCTTGCGCCCACCGCTCTTGCCGCATCCATAGCCTCGTCGGCGAATCCGTCGTTGATTATACACACGATAACGAAGTGTTGTTTACTCATTGCTGTTTTCCTCCTTTACGGTTTTGAGGTTGTTGCTCAAAAATCCGTATGCGGCAACGCCGATCATGCTTGAAAAAGGCACGGTAAAAGCAATGCCTTTCCCTTTTTTGATGGTGTTGAATTTTTCGTTGAGCGTCACAAGCGCGTCTTTTGCGTTCTCTTGCTTGATGACGCTGAATATAGCGGTTTTGGATTGGTCGTTCCACACCGAAAGGCTCAACATCTCGGCGTTTGCAGTGCCCCTTGCGCGCGACGTCCATTGGAAGTTGACTTCAAAGGACGATTGCAAAAGGTCGGTGTAAAACTCCGCTTTGTTGTTGGGAACGATGCTCACAAGCAATTCCAACTTGCCTGAATTGACCTTTTGTGCGTTGGAAGGGTTTTTGACGTTTTGGATATCGGCTTTGATTTCCGCGCCCTTGGCAGCCACTTTTTTCGCGACTTTTTTGACTTTTTTCACAATTTTGTCAGCCATATGCCCTCCTTACGTAAAATCGATGATTTGTTCGTCGTCGGCGTCGAGGATGCGGCGCATAACGATTTTTTCTTTGACTTTTGCCGTTGCAACCGCTCTGAAACCGAGAAGCTGAATGGTGATAAGCGGCGTCATTGCGACCATTGCCACGATACCGAACGCAAGGTTCAAAACTTCTTGTTCGCCGCAAAGCACCGCGCATGCGCCCACCGCAAACGGCAAGATAAAGCTCGAAGTCAACGGACCGCTTGCAACTCCGCCCGAGTCGAACGCGATTGCCGTGTAAATCTTTGGCACGAAGAAGGAAAGTCCCAGCGAGATGAGGTAACCCGGTATCAGATAATAAAGCAGCGAAAATCCGTATATAATTCTGATTACGCTAAGTCCGATTGAAATTCCCACACCCAGCGACAAAGCGATGAGCATTGACTTTTTGGACACCGCGCCGTTGGTGATTTGTTCCACTTGCTTGTTGAGCACGTGCACGGCAGGCTCTGCAAGCACGACCACAAGACCTATCACAAACGCAAACACGATGAGCAAGGGCTTCGAATACTCCGCTATTTCCGCACCGAGCTTGAAGCCTACGGGCATGAAGCCGACCTTGACGGAGGTGAGAAACACCACAAGTCCTACGTAGGTATAAACGATGCCGATGCCGATTTGAAGAAGTTTTTGCTTTGGCAATTTCAAAACGGTAAATTGCAAAATCAAGAAGAACACCACGATAAGTCCGAGCGCAATCAGCACTTCGAGCGCAACCGCGCCTAGAGCGGGCGCAAAGTTTGCGCCGAGATTGGCTTCTACGGAGTAATCGGGAAGCGTATATGACATATCGCCGCTAGATGCAAGCGAGAGTGCCATGACCGCAATCATAGGGCCTATCGAGCAAAGCGCGATAAGGCCGAAGCTGTTTTCCTTTGCGTTTCTACCTCCGGTGTTCAACGCAACGCCGACGCCGAGTGCCATAATAAAAGGAACGGTTATCGGTCCGGTCGTGACGCCGCCCGAGTCGAACGCCATGGGCAAAAACACGCCCTTGTCGTTTTCAAACATAATCGCGGTGAGCGCGAAAAGCACCATATAAAAAAAAATCAAAAGAGCGGATAAATCTTTTCTGAAAACGATTTTCGATATTGCGATAACCAAAAACAGACCTACTCCGACACCTACCGTCACGATAAGCACGGTGCTGTTCATGACCGCCTTAACCTGCTCTGCAAGCACGCTCAAATCGGGCTCGGCAACGGTGATAAGCACGCCCATCGCAAAGCCTACGCCAAGCAAAAGCGGCAGTTTTTTCGACTTTGTCAAGCCTGCGCCGACCTGCTCGCCCATAGGCGTCATTGCAAGGTCAGCCCCCACGTTGAAAAGCGCGATGCCCAAAATGAGCATAATCGCCGACACGACGAAGGTGACGATTTCTTTGGTTGTAAAATCGGTGATGGGGGTTACGGCAAAAATAAGCACGATAACCGCAACCGGAAGCACTGAAAAAAGCGACTCTTTCAGCTTTGAAAGAGTGTTCATGCCAATGCTTTTTGCCATTGACTTTTGGGCAATAAAGTCCTTTTCTTTTTCCATACTTCTCATAAACAATATTCTTTTTCTTTTGCGGATATTATTATGCCATAAATCGCGGCGTCTGTCAATCTTGCCAAAAGGCAACTTCCATACTCAAAATCATACGGACAGATTGCTAAAACTGTATTAAAGTAATACAATTGTACGAATATTTTTTTCCTGTTCCGCCAAATCGTCAAAACGCTTGACTTTTATCTATAAAATTCTTATCTTTTGATATACATGCGGAAACTATGTTTCCGAACGGGTGAACGTATGAAGAAAATCGCAATCGACAAAAATCAAGCCACCTACATCTCAAAATTTTTGATTCTCATGGTCATTTTGGCTTTCGTGAGAGCGTTGGCTGCATATTTATTTATCAACCCCAACGGCTTTGCGCCGGGGGGAGTGGGAGGCATAGCCGCAATCATTCACTACGCTGCCGAGCGCAGCACCAACCCCACGATTTACAAATTGTCGTCGTCATTGTTCGATCCGGGCATCTTTACGATCATTCTCAACGTCCCCCTCATTATCGCGGCGTTTTGCGTGCTTGAAAAGAAGTTTGCCATCAACACGACGATTGCGGTGCTTTTCTACTCGGGCTTCGTATACATGCTCGGTGCAGTAAAGTGCCCTCAATACTATGCAAACGGCAACTACGGCCTTATGCTCATTGCGGCTCTTGCAGGCGGGGCGATTGCAGGCGTATCAATGGGCTTTATGCTCCGTCAGGATTTGAGCATAGGCGGCACGGACATCATCGGCAAAATCCTTTACACGCACAATCCGGCGGCGCACGCGCACTGGTGGATTATGATGTGCGACTGCGTCGTTGCGGTGGCATCGGGATTCTTGGGACTTATCGGGCTTGACAAGAGCGCGGGGGCAACCGCGATATTGACAAGCATGTTGTCGCCGGTGCTCTACTCTTTCATCTCGCTCTTCACGCAATCCAAAGTTTGCGACATCGTCGAATCGGGCTTGCTCTCGTCCTTGGTTTTCACAATCATCACGGACAAGTCGGACGCAATCGCGCACGAGTTGTCCGTTCAACTCCATAGAGGCGTCACCATCACCAAATCCGTCGGTTACTACACCGGCAAGGAACACAACGTCATCATCTGCGTCACTTCCAAAAAACAAGTCAACCGCGTCAAAGACATCGTCAAAGCGTGCGATCCGCAAGCGTTTATGTACATCACTCAGGCAGGCGAAGTTTCCGGCAAAGGCTTCACGGGCGGCAGAATTCTCAAAAACGGCGAAGTGGAAAAAATCGATATGTCCGACATCATTCCCTCCGAGCATTTGCACGACAACGACGCAGTGACTGCAAGCGAAGACGTCAACGTCTTGCAAACCATTCAAACGGTTGAACCGCAGGCAGAGCAAATCGCAACTTGCGACGCTCAAACTGAAAACAAAGACTAAAAAACATCGAAAGTTTAAAACATAAAAAAACGAGCGACAAATCTTCGCTCGTTTTTTTTAGCTATTGAAATTTATATATACATTAATATAAACGGCACTATAAGCCTATGCGTTTCGTTTGTGTTGTAGAGTTGCGCTTGCTTATGCGATCTCCGCTTAAATTTTGCGAATTACCTTTGGCAAATCACCGTTTTTTGCGCTTTTTCGGCATTATATCGCAAGTATTTCTTTGGGACTGTCAACGATGAGTTTTGCACCGCACTCTTCAAGACGCTCTCGTCCCCTGAATCCCCAGCTTACACAAACGCAGTCCAGCTCGGAATTGATTGCGGTCTGCACGTCCACTTCGCTGTCGCCGATATAAAGAGTTTCGGCTTTGTCGGCTTCGAGCGTTTGAATCACTTTGTTTACGGAATCGGGATAGGGCTTTGCTCTCACGTCGTCGCGCTGTCCCACGACAACGTCAAAAAGTCCGTCGAAATAATCGCGCGCAAGCTCTTGCACCGCGCTGTCCATCTTGTTTGAAACGACTGCGAGTTTTTTGCCGTGCGTTTTCAGCTCTTTAAGCAATTCGATTATGCCGTCATACGGTTTCGTATGGTCGGCGCAATGATAAAAATAATGTTGCTTGAAAACGTCCAACACCGCAAGCGTTGTCTTTGCGTCTGTGTTTTTTGGCACGCTTTTTTCTATAAGGCGTTTTACTCCGTTGCCCGTTCTGTCGGCAACCTCGCCTATCGACAGCGTGGGAAAATCGAACACGCTCAAAGCGTAATTTACGCTTATGGCAAGGTCTTGCTCCGTGTCCAGAATCGTACCGTCCAAATCGAAGATATAAAGTTCGTATTTCATTGTCAACGTGTCGTCCCTCGATAATAGTGCGGACTTATTTTTGGAAAAGCCCTTCTTTCATCATATATTGATTCATTTCTTCTATGTTTTCGCTCTCGAATTTTCTCATGCGCTGAACTTTTGCCGGGATACCCGTAACAAGCGTAAAATCGTCCACGCTCTTTGTGACGATTGCGCCCGTACCGACAACCGCTCCCGTGCCGAGTTTCACGCCGGGAAGAATTGTCGCATTGGTGTACACCTTTGCGTACGCGCCGATTTCCACGCCGTTGTACTCTCTTTGCATATGGTCGTGTTCGCTGTGCGAATGTGTGAAAATTTTGACGTACTCGGTGAGCATTGCAAAGTCGCCCATTTTTACGCCGCCCTTTGTGTCGATATAGCAGCCCGCGTTCCAGCTTACGTTGTCGCCGACTTCGAGACGATGACCGTAATTGAATCTGCAACCCTCGTTTGCGACGAAACCGTCACCGCATTTTTTGAAGAGTTTTTTTGCGACGATTTGTCTGAACGGCACTGCAAAATTGCAGTTTACGCCAAGCGGAACTCGGTCGACGCTGTCCCACAAAACATGCAAATTGCGTTGTTCTTCGGTATAGGGGTCTATATCGCCCATAGGCATATAATCTCCCCAAAGCCTGAACGACTTCAAATCCTCGGCGGTGTAATCGTTTATGCCGATGAGCTTTAATGCCTTCACCGCGTTTTTTGAATCCATACCGTCGTTTGCAAGTTGCTCGAATTGTTTCAATCTTTCGTCAATGGTCATAATTCTGCCTTTATCTATGCGTTTTGTATATCTAAAGCGCTCGTATTGTCATTTGAAAGTCTTTTTCGTCTTATTCGACGTCGAATTTGTACGTCGTGTGCGCTTTGTACGTCTTGCCTTTTTCAAGTTTTATACTCTCGAAAGCGGGCACGTTGCACGCATTGGGATAACCTTGCGTTTCCATACAAAACGCCGATTGATAGCCGTAAACTTTTTTGCCCTTGAGCCCGCCTAGGAAGTTGCCCGTGTAAAATTGCATACACGGTCTATCGGTAAATACGCTCATTTTTATGCCGCTCTTTTCGCCTTTTGCGGTTGCGACTTTTCTGAAACCTGTGCCGTTTAAAACGTAGTTGAAGTCGTACCCTCTTGCAATTTCAAGCATATGCTCGCTTGCTTTTATATCCTTGCCGATTGTTTTCCCCTCGGTAAAATCAAACGCCGTGCCGAGGATATTTCTCTTCTCGCCGTGAGGTATAAGCTCGTCGTCGACGGTGGTAAGCTCGTTTGCGTCGATGCTCACTTTGTGTCCGAGTATGCTTTCGAAGTCTCCGTCAAGGTTGAAATAAGCATGGTTTGTGAGCGAGCAAAGCGTATCTCCGTCCGCGCTCGCTGCGTATTCGAGCGAAAGCGCGTTGTCGTCCGAGAGCGAATAGGTTACGGACACGTTGAGATTTGCAGGGTATCCCTCTTCTCCGTCCTTTGAAACTCTTGACAATTTCAGTCCTTTTCCGTCGATGATTTCGGCACTCCAAAGTCTTGAATCGAATCCGACTTTTCCGCCGTGCAAATGATTGTTGCCGTCGTTTTTGAAGAGGTTGTATTCCTTGCCGTCGAGGGTGAATTTCGCGCCGCCTATACGGTTGCACACCCTGCCGATAACGGCGTTGAAATAGGGGTTTTCGCTCATAAATCCGTCGGGATTTTCAAAGCCTGCAACCACATCGACAAGGCTGCCGTCTTTGCACGGAACGCAAAGATTTGCAATGCGCGCGCCGTAGGTTATAATCACGGCATACGCGCCGTTTGCGTTTTCGATTTTGTAACTTTCAATGCCGTTTTCGCTTGTTGCGAGATAAGAAATTCTCATAGCGTACCTTTATTTTCGTTTTCGATTTTGTTTGTTGCGAGTTTTTTTATCGTGAGGTTGAAACTTATATCCGTGAGCGTCTTTATCTCGTCCTCGTCAGCGTCGGCAAGCACAACGCTTATCCAGTTTGCCTTGTTCATGTGATAGGCGTGATAAATCCCATTGTCTTGGCAAAACGACGACACGAGCGACGGAGGACATTTGAGGTTTACGACGTCGACGACGCTC
>FR895531.1 GCA_000434435.1 Firmicutes bacterium CAG:475 | reverse complement strand
CGATACCTTGAATATAGAAAACAATACTTAATATGGCAATGACATGGGGGAATATTTATGAAACAATACGAGTATTTTGCGGCGGATTATCGCACGGGCAAAAAGAAGCTCAAAAGAGATTTTGCTCGCGATACGGTTGCGCTGTTTGAAAACGAAAACGCAACGCTAAACGACATGAGAGAGGGTAGAAAAGCCCTCAAAGCAAAATATAAAGCCGACAAAAGAACTCTCAAAAAAGAGAGCAAACGGCTTGAAAAAGATTTCAGAAAAGATTTCGGAATGTTCCGTCGTCCGATTATGGCGGATATTTTCGACTTTTTTGAAGAGGCTAGGGCGGTGCCCAACGGCAGAACGCCTTTCAACGACGAAATCAAAATCGAAAAAGATATTGTATATAAAACCGTTGACGGCAAACAGCTTTTGATGGACATTTATTATCCGTCGCATCCGATTGAGGGCAAGGCGCCTTGCGTGATGGATATACCCGGTGGCGGCTGGATGATTCACAACCGCTTGCGCCGTGACGGATACGCAAGATGTTTTGCGGCGATGGGGGCGGTTGTCGCCGTCATAGATCATAGACTTTGCCCCGAGGTTTTCTTTCCGAAAGACCTCGAAGATTGCGTTGACGCATACAACTTCCTTTGCGACAATGCGGACAGATTCGGAATCGACAAGGACAATATCACCGTGACGGGCGACTCGTCGGGAGGACATCTTACGGCATGCCTCGGCATTGCCGCAACCGATGAAGAATACGCAAAATCGCTTGCTATTTCCACTCCCTCAACGAAGCCGTCGGGACTTATTTTCGTAAGCGGAGCGTTCAGCTTCGAGGTGATGTATCGCATTCCGCTCACCAACACGCTTATCGTCAGATACGTGTCGGGACAAAAGAGCAGAAAAGCGTTCAGGAAATGGGAGTTTTACAAGCAAACCAATCCCTACGAGTATCTCAACGCAAATCTTCCGCCTTGTTACAACAGCGGCGGTATGACAGACTTTTTGTGCTTGGGCGAGGCAAAGCGTATGGGCGAGGCTTTGAGCAAGGCAGGCGTGAAAAACGAGTACACCGTCGGCAAAAATCTTTTCCGTTCCGACCATTGCTACGTGCTTCGTTTCCCGTTTGCGCCGGCGCGTAAGGACGCTTTGAAACTGTACGATTGGTATTTCAGGACGCAAAAAGACAGAGGCGTCGATTTGAGCGACGGCTTTGAAAGAGTGAAAAAGTTTATGATGCAATACAAAAAGGCGTTGAAAGGAGAAATAGAGTGCTGACTGTTGCCGTAGGGGATGTTATCGAAGGTGAAGTTTGCGACTTTGCAAGCGAGGGCGAGGGTATCGTCAAAATCGGCGCGTACGCCGTTTTCGTGCCTTTTGCAATCAAGGGCGAGATTATTCGCGCCCGTATTCGCTATGCAAAAAAAGACTACGCTTTTGCCGACCTCATCGAAGTCGAAAAACCCTCGCCCGAACGCATCAAACCCAAATGCACCTATTACGGCACTTGCGGCGGTTGCGATTTGCAACACGTGTCGCGCGAGTGTCAACTCAAAATCAAAAAATCAAACGTCGAAAACGCATTGAAAAAAGTCGGAGGATTGGACATCAAAGTTGACGACGTCGTGCGCCTCAACGACTGGGAATATCGCAACAAAATCGCCCTTCCGTTCGGCTACAAACGCAAAACGGGGAGGGTTACGCTCGGATTTTACGAAAAGCGTTCGCACTCCGTCGTGCCTATGAAGTGGTGCGCTTTGCACGGCGAATGGGCGGCAAAACTCATTGAAATCGTCACCGATTGGGCAAACGCAAACCATATAAGCGTTTACGACGAAACGAGGGGCGAGGGTATATTGCGACACGTGGTTGCGAGAAATCTCGATACGCTGTCCGTTACGCTTGTCGTAAATTCGAATTTCGTGCCGAAATTGAGCGAACTTTGTCAAAATCTCGAAAAAGAGTTCGAGGGCGTTTGCGTGTACGTAAGTGAAAATACCAAAAACACCAATGTGATTTTCGGCAAGTTTGTAAAACTCGTTTACGGAAAAGAGAAAAAACAGAATCTCGGAGCGTTTGACGCAATCGTTTCGCCTTTGTCGTTTTTGCAAGTCAACAACGACGTCAGGGACGCAATTTACGATGAGGTTTGCAACGAACTTAAAGATTTTGACGGCGATATATTGGAGTTTTATTCCGGCGTGGGACTTTTGAGTGCGCAAATCGCCATGCGGCTTAAAAACGCAAATATAATATCCGTCGAAATCGAACCGAGTGCGGTTGACAACGCAAACGCACTTATGAAATCCTTGAAACTCGACGGAAGAGTTAAGTGCGTGTGCGACGACGTTTTGAATTACGTTGAAAACGTTTCAAAGGCGCAACCCGATTACGAAAAGGAAGAAAAATTGCCCGACGAAATCACGTCTTCGCCTTATTATCTTGGCGAAAAAGTGGAAAAAACGTCGAAAAAAGCACGTGCTCTCGTGCTTGACCCGCCCAGAAGAGGCTGCGACAAAGCGGTGCTAGACGGCGCAATATCGGCAAAAATCGACAAAATCGTCTACGTCAGTTGCAATCCGCAAACGCTTGCGAGAGATTTGAAAATCCTTTCGCAAAACTACGAAATCAAACGAGTTTCGCCTTTCGACATGTTTCCGCAAACGAGCAACGTCGAAGTGCTTTGCGTGATGGATTTGAAAAAATAAAATAAGTTTGCAAAAGCGAAATATGGTTGCTTTGACTGCAAACGAAAAAGAGGGAATTATGAGAAAAAAGTCGTGTGTTTTGGTGCTGATTATGCTGCTTTGCTGCGTGCTTGTCGCATGCAACGATGTGCCCGACGACAAAGGCGTTAGAATGGAAAGGGATTTGTCTGTCGATACGTCAAGTCCTATCGGACTGTATTTTTACGCAAGCGACGGAACTTATCAAAGATACAACGAAAACATAGGCGAGAACTATTTTGACACAAACAAACCGACGGTTGCGTTTTTCCACGGCTGGCTTCCCGAAGCAAGCGGATTTAAAGACGGTGAAATTTGCCACAACGCAGACGAATTTGCGCCGAAAATCATCGAGGCGGGCTACAACTTTTGCGCCCTCGATTATAGCAAATTCGCGCAAAGTTTGCCCGCTCTTTTCAACTATATATGGATGGGATTTGATGACAGCCACTCGGTTGCGTGCAGATTTGCAAGAGAGTTTGCCGCATGCTTTAAAGACTACGACAAAGAAATCAGATTCGTGTCCCACAGCTACGGCGCGCACTCGTCCACCGCAACGGCGTATCTGCTCTCAAAAATGGTCGAGCAGGGCATAATAGGCGCAAATTGTTTGCCGTCCAGAATGACGTATGCCGATCCGTATTTGGGAGATTTATTCACGGGCGGTATGTTCGGCGGCATAAAGGGCGACACGATCGAAAACGTCGGCGAGAGCATAGGCGCACGTTCGACGACGGAAGTGGTTGCCGACTGCATGCAGTATCTGTCGGACAAGGGCGTTGTCATCGACGTTTATTGCGGTATGCCTATGGCGTACGACCAATACCTTGAAAAAGAAACCGAGCGCAGAGACGCTTGCAAGAAAAAACTCTACGATTCAGGCGCATGGACGATTCTCAAAGGCTTGCAAAAGAAATACGGTACGGTGGGCGATATACACATGCTCACGCTTGAGTGGACGTTCGACTCGTTCTTTGCGGACGTCAAACATTCGGAGAGACAATATTTTCCGACAGCGTCGCTGGACAATCAAAAAATGCTTGCGCTCAAAGGCAAACTTTTTGAGTCTAAGCTAGAAGAACTTAATGTAAACAACGACGTTTTGGTGGAAGTCGAAAGATAAAATATGACAAGACGAGAGTTTGAAAAACATATACTCGAAACATACGGCATAGAACCCGATTTTCCGTGGCAGGACAAATCTAATGCGGTGTTCAGACATCCGCTCGGCAAAAAGTGGTTTGCGCTGGTTATGGACATCCCGAAATCTCGACTCGGAGAAAAGGACGAGAGCGTCGTCG
>FR895530.1 GCA_000434435.1 Firmicutes bacterium CAG:475 | reverse complement strand
CTTGCGGCTCGCACTTCGAATAAGCACATTCCGTGTATAAGAACGCAAAGCCCCTTGAGTGGCAACCCTAATGTACATATAGTACATGAGTTGTCAATCAAGGGGCTTTGTAAGGAACGAAGTGACGGAAGAGCGATTGTTACAAAGTCAATCGCGTCCAATGCTATTCGCTCAATAGTGCGCTCAGGTCAAATCTTTGTAAAGTTGCTTGATAACCTTATCAAAATACTCGATCCCGTCCTTCTTTGCTGACACCATCGTGTTGACTTCGG
Organism: Firmicutes bacterium CAG:475; assembly: GCA_000434435.1. Classification (GTDB taxonomy): domain Bacteria; phylum Bacillota; class Clostridia; order Christensenellales; family CAG-917; genus CAG-475. The sequence continues at coordinate 10,909 of FR895530.1, read as the reverse complement.
AATTGTAAAGATCGTTCTTTTTGGCTTCGAGAATGGTGTCATGAATGACATCGTGAAGCGTCTTTACATCGTCGGCATTCTTGGCAAAAGTCATAACGTAGTGCATAGGAAGTTTGCCGTCAACAAGAGTTTGTGAAGAGCCTGTCTTTATGTTGCTTGCATCATAGACGGTGTAGGAGTTGAGAAGCACGAACACGCCTGCGTATGCATCGTTGTTTGCCGTTGCCTTTTCCGCTCCGTTGACAAGGCTGTCTGCCACAACAAACGCTTTGTTGTTGCCTTTAAATTCACCGTTGACAAGGTTTCCTTTGAACATATCATCGCTCACCGTTCCGTCCGAATATGCGCCGGTACCCGCAGCGACAAGTTTGCGTGCATAGTCTGTAAAATCTGTGAGGAACTTGCTATCTTTGCCTTCCGGAGAAACGAGGTAGCCGAGTCCGTTGTTGTTGGAATCTTTGTTTGTTGCGCCGGAGTCGTCACTGACAAGGTATGCCCACTTTGTTGCTACTTCGCGAAGCCAATAGACGGTTTCTTCTTTTGAAAGGTTTGCGTCTTTGACTTGTTTCAAGCTGTTGTGAATCTGATGAATCAAGCCGACCTGATCATCGGTGTCGAACACCGGCACTTCGTTCATCAGGTACGCCATTGCAGGATGCTCGGTTGCGTTGAACTTGATTTCATACTTGCCTGTTTCCGCATTTTTTTCGAATGACAGGATTTTATTGTAGTTGTTGCCACCCTCGACTTGATATTTGGTGTCGGCAACCTTGCCTACGTTGTTGTAGGGGTTCTTTGCGTCGGTCATAGGATCGCGAAGTTCGATCTTCTTGCCGTCCGCATCTTCGACAACCGCGTCTGCATCGTATTTCGGGTTGGAAACATGTGCCGTCATCTTGGAGATCAGACGATTGCGTGTAAGCAAAATCGCTTCGACGTTTTCGGGATTGTTCTTCGCCATGTCGTTGAGGACCTTCATATCCTCCGCACCGAGTTTGAAGAGGATATTGATGACAAATCCGTAACCTTGATCGTCTGCGGGATGATAGTAAGTCTTGTTGAGCGTGCTTGTGAGTGCGGATTCGTAAGAAGAATCGCTGCCCGCAAATGTCTCTTTGTTCTTTGCGACTTGTGCGTTGAACTCTGCCTCGATTTCAGCCTCGGTGACGGATGCGCTGTCGCCGATCATGCGTTTAAGTCTTGCAACGAGCAACGATTGATATTGAGCATTGAGATAGTAGTTGTAGCACTCTTCAACACTCTCTTTGTAGAGATTGTTTTTGAGGTTGTTTTCCATCTCTGAAAGACCTTCGTTGATGTAGTCTTTGAGGACAGAAACAAGAGTTTTGCCGCTATCGACGATGATGTTGTCCACAAAGTCTGCTTTGAGGAATTTGGTTGTGAAAAGGCTGTCCTCTTTGGAGTCGTCAAGCAATTGTGCTTTGTACTCGGCAGAGAAGAACTTGTTTGAAAGTTCGACATCCTCTTTGTCGGGATCGTAATCGTCCTCTTCCTCTTCCGCGGGAAGCTCGGTGCGAGGCGCAAGATATTTTTCCCATTTTGCATAAAGAGTTGTGGTTTCGGTGATCTTGGTGTTTTCAAAATCGAACTCTTCACCGTTAAATTCCTTGTCGACGTACCAGCCGTAGAAGGTGTAACCGTCTTTGGTGGGATCGCTCGGCTCTTTTGCAACGGTGTCCTTTTGGATCTTTTGCTTTTCAACGCTCGAACCGCCGTTTGATTCGAATCTGACATACACGGGATCGGTCACTTTGGTTGTCGTGTTGTCCTTCTTGGAATCGGACGTAGAAGTGTTTGCGTTGTCTTCGGTGATAAGGCTCTCAACCGTCGAAACGAGGGAATCGAGCAAACTTTTGTTTGTGTCCTCGATAGCCTTGTTCTTTTCGCTTGCGGAAAGCAATTCGGCAATGGATGAAGGAAGCGCCGTCATGTTTTTGAGCTTGGCGACTTTCTCTTTTGCAAAAAGGGTAAGAAGCTTTTGTTGAGCAAGCGATTGAGCAAGATAATTTGCGGCAGCCTCATAAGTCATGCCGTAATATTTGACATAATAAAAGGCATAACTGTTGAAACTGGACGCAAGCTCGAACTTATACACGTTTTCCGTTTGCGTGCCGAAATCACCGGTATAGGTGACGGATGCGACAACTTGCTGTGCGTCGCGTTTGTCGTTCTTCTTAAAGATTTCGTCGCAGCCCACCAATAATGTCATGCTCATAGCAAGCAATAAAACGATGGCTGTTGCGACAATCAATTTCTTTTTCATATTAAACTCCATATTGTGAGCATTATATCAATAGTACACCTATTATACACGCACGAGGGGGCGCACGCAAGCATTTTTGCGACATAAACCAAATAATTAAAATTGTTTTTGCACCGTTTTTGCAAAAAAATCGACTCGCTGCGCGCCAAAGAAAACAAGGCGCTTTGTGCGGATAGAACTCGTTTTTTTTGCAGAATCGAAACCTGACGTAAAAATTAGAATATCGATTTTTCACAAAAATCCAACGTCCTCACCCACCCGTATTTTTTTCGATTTGCTCGCGCTTTTTAAACTTTTTTTGCAAATGTTAGACGGCTTTCGAAATTTATTTTTGCAAACGCTTGACAATTTTTTTGATTTATCATATCATAAGCAAGCATTGAATATCGCGGGGTAGAGCAGCTGGTAGCTCGTCGGGCTCATAACCCGGAGGTCGTTGGTTCAAATCCTTCCCCCGCAACCACATGCGAGATCGAATCGAGCAATCGAAGTTACGACGTCGATTTGAAAACGATTCGGACTTGCAACCTCTCGTTGTGCGGAGTGCGCAAGGCACTCCCCGCAACACAACACAAATTGTATGGCGGCGTAGCTTAGTTGGTTATAGCGGCCGGTTCATACCCGGCAGGTCATTGGTTCGAATCCGATCGCCGCTACCATACGGAAGCTTAGCTCAGTTGGTTAGAGCATCTGCCTTACAAGCAGGGGGTCACAGGTTCGAGTCCTGTAGCTTCCACCATCTGAACTCAAATAAATCGAAATACGGCCCTATGGTCAAGTGGTCTAAGACATCGCCCTTTCACGGCGGTAACCCGAGTTCGAACCTCGGTAGGGTCACCACGAATAACCTAACTTGAATTTGCAAGTTAGGTTATTATTTTTTTGTCTTTTTCGGGGTGTTTTGCGCTATTCCACCCTTATCTCAACCAATATTTTGCGTTTTGTGGACGAACGGGACGATATTACCTTTTTCGGTTTGCAAAAATTTGCGGATAATAATAATCCCCGATCTTCGTCGAGGACGGTGTTTATGTTATGGCATTAGCGATTTGTTAATAAATTTAAGCTCCTAATTTAATTATATCAAAACCATTTTGACATAAAAATGCAACGGACGGTTGCGTGACATATTTCGGCGCACGATATATAATTCAATTGTAAGGAGGCGCAGAATGATCGATTTCATTGCTGTCGGCAACAATATAGCGTCGAGGCGGAAAAGGCAAAATCTCACACAGGAGGAGCTTGCCAACAAACTTTTCGTGACAAGGCAGCTCGTGTCCAAATGGGAAAACGGCACGGGTGTTCCCTCCATCGACGATTTGTTGAACATGTCCGAGATCTTTCACATCACCATTGAAGAACTATTGTGTCTTGACAAAAAAATCGATGTCAATCCGGATGACATTTTTGCGGGACACGAGCGGCTGTTTGTGGTGAGGAACATCGTTGACGGCAACATAAAAATCGACATTCCGGCAAACTTTTACCGCTTTTCGCAAACGGAAAGAATGATGATTCTCAAAGCGATAAAGGACGGAATGCTGACAACCGATATGGAAAATCTGAAACCGAGGCTTACGCCCGCCGAACAAAAATTTATGAGAACGGAGGTCACACAATGATACTCAAAAAGAGATTGCAAGACGGAAAAACGATATACGAACCTATATCGTTCGAAGAAGCCGTAGAACAACGCGCGGAAAAATCCGACTTTGTTTTTACGGACGAGGACGAAAAAGACAAATTCGAGGATGCTCTCGAAGAACTCGATGATCTCGAAGAAGAAATCGAAGATGAAAAAGATGAAGAAAACGAATCGTCGGATAAAACCGCATTGTCGTGGGATTTTGTGAAAAGCGCATTGAAAAAAGCCGAAAAAATCGCACAAAAAGGATATGGAGTGGGCGCGTCTTTGGGCAATATTTTTCTAGGCGTCGATGATAAAAAACCCGACAAGAAGAATAAGCTCGTACAAATACTTCCTTTCCTCGATGACGATGACATCCATGAAATCGTAGAAGACATCTTAAGCGATCCGGACAAATACGACGGGTTGAACCTTTGCGCGATAATGCCGTTTCTTAGCGAAAACGATTGTGACGCATTGTTCTTGGAAATCGCACTCGACAACGATAAAAAATATACGCACTCCCTCACTTCTCTTGCGCCGTTTGTGTCGGAAAAGTGTCTTACAAAACTTGTCGACAAATATGTTGAGGGCGAACTTCAAGACGTAGATATGGACGGGCTTTATCCCTTCTTGTCAAGCAAAGACGTAAAACGCTTGTTCAAATATATCGTTTCTAAAAACGACGACAAATAACTTGTCGGATTTGTTATATTAGACAAAAACAGTTTCGCCTAAAAAAGCGAAACTGTTTTTATTTGCCAGCATATTTGTCACTTTATATAATCTTTTTGCATGGATAAAGTGTCTATTCGGTCATTTATCTGAACATTTTTAATTTGTTATGAACAACTTCTATATCGAGTTTGGTGTCGTCGATGATTTCACCGTCAAGCTCGAAACGGCTGTCGTCAAGCGCTTCGATAGTAACCTTCTTTGCGGTGTATTCTCCGCCCCAATCCGTGCCGACGTGCTTGCCTTTGAGAAACTTGAACAGGCGGAAAATGATTTTGCTCTTTTTCATTTCGCTGACGTAGCCGACGTTCAAAAGTCCGTCGTCAACGATTGCGTTTGGGCAAATGGGGATGCCGCCGCCGATGAAACCGCCGTTGCCTACACCTATCATAAACACGCTGGTGTCCTTTGTCACGCCGTCCGCAGTGATGCGAAGATGATGGAATCTCGTGTGCAAAAGCGTGTAGAACAACGAATAATAGTATGCCGCTTTGCCCTTCAACGTTTTGCAATTTGCATATTTGAGCAAGACGTCGACGTCCATGCCGCCGCCGCCCACGTTCAAGCAGCGATATTTGCCAAGTTCCATATAGTCCACGAAGCCGACCTTGCCGTTCAAGATGGTTTGCACCGCCTCTTTGACATTGGTGGAGTGTCCGGATTTTTTGATAAAATCGTTGCCGCTGCCGCAAGCTACGAGACCGAGCGTAACGTTGTCGAAGTTGTCGATTCCGCAAAGCACCTCGTGAAAAGAGCCGTCGCCGCCCATAACCACAATATTTGTGTCCGGTGTTTTTGACAATTCTCTTGCGATTTCGGTGGCGTGTCCTGCGTACTCGGTTTTATGAACGACGTATTGAGCGTTGTTATTCTTAAAAATTTCCTCGACGGTTGTGAGAGCCTTGAGGCTTTTGCCCTTTCCGCCTTGAGGATTGACGATTATGTGATACATAATGCCCTCCGCATTTTATTTGCATATAAAAATATACAAGTACATTTTAACACTTATGACGCAAAAGTCAACCTATTGTGAGTTGCGCAACAAAATGTCGAATATCTCGAACACATGTATAGTTTCTCAATCGCGATTTTCAAACTGCAATTCGTAGAGTTTGTGATAATATCCCTTGTTTTTGAGCAGTTGTTGGTGCGTACCTTTTTCGATGATTCTGCCGTTTTGAAGCACGATGATTTGGTCTGCATGTTGTATTGTGGACAATCTGTGCGCCACAACAAGCATCGTGCCGATGTTGCGGATGTTTTCAAGCGACTTTTGGATAACCACTTCGGTTTCGGTGTCGATGTTTGCGGTTGCTTCGTCAAGAATGAGAATTTGCGGTTTGTGCAAAACCGTTCTTGCAAACGACAGTAGCTGACGTTGTCCTTGTGAGAAGTTTTCTCCTCTTTCGATGACCTCCTCGTCAAGTCCGTGCTCTTGCGAAGATATAAACGTATCGGCGTTGACGTACTTGCACGCCGCCTCGATTTCCTCGTCGCCGAAAGACTCGTCGTTGAGCGTAATATTGCTCCGCACCGTACCGCTGAAAAGGAACACGTCTTGAAGCATCTGTCCTATGCCCTTGCGAAGCGAATGAATATCTATTGTGCTTATATCTCTGCCGTCGATGAGAATCTGACCTTTTTGAATCTCGTAGTTACGCACGATGAGAGAAAGTATTGTCGTCTTTCCCGCACCCGTCGCGCCCACAAAAGCGCATGTTTCCTTCGGATTTATAGTGAACGACACATCTTTGAGAATCCAATCCTCGCCCTTGTAGGCAAACCATACGTTCTTAAACTCGATTTTGCCATCGAACTTGTCCACCGTCACCGCGTCTTCCCTATCTCTGATTTCGGGCTTGACGTCAAGCAGGTTGAACAACCTCTCAGACGCGGTTATCGCCTTTTGCAAGTTGTTGAGCTGATCGGCAAGGTTTTGTATGGGGTTGAAAAAGCGCGACAGATAGAGATAGAACGCAACTATCATGCCCGCGTCCAGTCCGAATTCCATTCCGAGCCAGAACGTCACGGCAATCGAGCTGATATAAAGCAGCGTGATAAACGGACGATATATGCCGAAAGCAAGCACCACTTTGTATCTGGATTTGCGCAGATTTTCGTTCTTTTCCAAAAATTCAAGCTCTTTCTTTTGTTGACGATTGAAAATTTGGATAAGTTTCATGCCGGACAAGTTTTCGTTGAGAAAAGTGTTGAGGTCGGATATATACTGTCTTTCCTTTGTAAACACCTTTTTGACCACGTTTCTGAACACGAAAGACGTGATGAACACAACAACGATGAACGCAAGCATCACAAGCGAAAGCTGCCACGAGATGTACAGCATAATGCCGTACACGCCCACCACCGTAAGCACGTTCTTGATGACGTTCACGATGACGTTGGTAAACAAGTCGGACATCGACGCCGTGTAGGACGCAACGCGCGTAACGAGCGAGCCTACGGGCATTTCATCAAACTGATTTTGAGACAGTTGCTCGATGTGCGAAAACACCTCGTTGCGCAGCGTGTAGATTATATTTTGCCCCGCCTTTTGCAAGAGCATGGACTCCCAAACGAGAAATGCTTGGTTGAACACGCCTATGGCAAGATACGCCACCGCCATGCCGACGATAAACTCCACGTTTATGCCGTCCGACTTCAAGTTGTTGGTGATTTGACTGACGAAAAGAGGCAGGATTATATCCAAAACGACGTTTAGCAAAATGAGCAGCATTGCGCCAACAAATCGCGCCATTTCGGGTTTTAAGTAGCGATATATGCGGCTAAACATATCTTTTGTGGGAATATGGACGTCGCCTTTGAGTTTTTCCGCGTCGCTTTGCATTATGCCTCACCCCCTTCCACTTCTCTTTCGAGCTTTTGCAAATACACCATCTTTTTGTAGGTGGGAGATATCTCTTCAAGTCTTTGCGGAGTGTCGTATGCCTCAACCTCGCCCTTGTCGAGAACGAGTATCTTGTCAAGATGCGATACCGTCGAAACGCGCGAGGCGATGACGATGGTCGTCTTGCCCTTCCGCTCGGATTGAATGTTTGCAAGTATGGTTTCTTCCGTCTTGACGTCTACTGCCGACACCGAGTCGTCCAAAATCATAATCGGCGCGTCTTTTATGTACGCGCGAGCTATGGATATGCGCTGTTTTTGACCGCCAGAAAGAGTAACGCCTCTCTCGCCGGATACGGTTTCGTACCCCTCGGCAAACTCCTCGATGTTAGAGTGAACGTCGGCAAATTTAGCAGCGTCGTACACCTTGTCCATATCGAGTTCGTTGCAAGAGAAAGCGATATTGTTTTTGATCTTGTCGCTGAAAAGGAAATTGTCTTGCGGCACGTAACCTATGGCGTCTCTCAAACTCTCGATATTGCAATCCATGATATCGTGGCCGTCGATAAACACTTTGCCCCTTTCTACGTTGTAGAGATGCAACAGCGTGTTTACAAGCGTCGTTTTGCCGCTGCCTATCTTGCCCACTATGCCGACGCTCTCACCGGGATTGACGGTGAACGTGATGTTTTTGAGCACGTTCGCTTCGCTTGAAGGATAGGCAAACGAGAAGTTGTCGAACCTGATTTCGCCCTTGACGTCTTCAAGCACGTACGCATTTTCGACGTTGCGGATTTCTTCCTCTTGGTCGAGGAAGTTGGTGATACGTTTTAGCGACGCTTTCGAGCGCGAACGCATCGTCACGACTTGTCCGAGAGCAATCATCGGCCATACGAGAGTGTCGAAATACCCCACGAACGTGATAAGTCCGCCTGCCGTCATATCCACCTCGTGTCCGAAAACAAAAACGGGAGTGCCGGTGACGTATCTGTAAACGAAGTATCCGCCAAGCCCCAAAATCAAAGCCATAATCGCCGCAATGATGATCTCGATGATTGCGTCGAAAATAACCGACACTTTGACAAGCTCGATGTTTGCGTCTTTGTTTCGTTTTGCAATCTTTGCGAATGCGTGAAGTTGTTGCGTTTCTTTGACGAACGCCTTGATGACTCGTATGCCCGTAAAACTTTCCTGCGAGAAGTCGTAGAGTTTGTCGAACTCGTTTTGGCGTTGCTCCCATTTAAGAGCCATAAATTTTTCAACAAGCATGCCCCACACCACTATGAGAGCGAGCGGAATAAGCAACAGGCAGGACAACGCCCAGTCGAGCGAAAACATCTTGTAAAGGGCAAGAACGGACAAGAAAAGCGCGTCCACCAGCATAACCGAGCCCCAACCGAAAAACTCCTCGATCGTTTCGAGGTCGGTTGTAAACCACGCCATAACGGTGCCGACTTTGTTTTCGTGATAATAGCGTTGCGACAGCCTCTCACTCTTCAAAAACATTGTGTGACGAAGCCCCGCTTCTATGCGTTGAGAAGCGTTGAAAATGGAGAGTCGCCACATGATTCTTCCAAAGAACATCACGATAGCAACCACCATAACGCCCAAAATAATTTCTTTGAGCGCGGCTTTGTCGATTGCTCCGCCGTCGAACATATCCACGAGCTTTCCGAGATATTCGGGTATGAAAAGCTGGAACACGTCCACTGCGACAAGCCCTATCAATCCTATCAAGAACAGCCAACTGAACTTGAGATAATATTTGTTTATGTATTTTCCGAATAACATGATGAGTATTTGATTTTTCAAAAGCGGACGCTTTTGGTTGAACTAACACGGATTATTGGCAAAAGAGAATAGAAAACCCCGCTTGCCAAAATTCCGTCAACTCGGATTTCGTCAAACGGGGTTTAAAATATTCAAACCCTCAAAATCGTTCCGAAAAAGGAACGAAATTGATTTTTACATAATTTCGCGGTAGATAGCCTCGATTTCCTTCTTACCCCAAACCTGCGGACAGGGATAAAGCGGATTTGCTTCGGCATATGCGTGCGCGATCATACGAGGCAGACGCTCTTCTTCGATGAGCTTGCCGCCGTCGCGTGACAAAATCTTTGTGGGAATGTTCATTGCGGCATTCATGTCCTCAATCCATTTGATGAACAAGTTTGCCTTTTCTTCTTTGGTGTTTCCGCCGAGGTTGATGCAGTCGGCAAGTTCGGCGAGTTTCTTGTGTGCGGATTTGCCGTATGCTTTCAAAACATGCGGAAGGATAACTGCGTTTGCAAGACCGTGAGGCACTCCGTATTCGCCGCCGAGAGTGTGCGCAACCGCGTGTACGTAACCGACGTATGCGCGAGTGAACGCTTTTCCTGCAAGGTATGCGGCCTTTTGCATTTGCACACGAGCTTCGAGATCGTCGCCGTGATCGTATGCTTGTTTGAGGTATTTGTGAATGAGCTGAACAGCCTCGACAGCCTCTTTCTTGGTTTGTCTTGTATTTTCGCCACCGATGTAAGCCTCAACCGCGTGAGTGAGCGCGTCCATACCCGTTGTGGATGTGAGGTGAGGCGGAAGCGACTTTGTAAGTTCGGGATCCATAACGACGTATCTCGGAATGAGGAACGGATCGTTGATGGGATATTTCTCGTGAGTTTCGGGGTTGGAAATGACCGCTGCAAGCGTCGCTTCACTGCCTGTACCCGAAGTTGTCGGAATTGCGACAAGCGGGGGAAGTTTGTGTCCCGTAATCATTATCTTCAAGACGCCTTTCATTTGAGGAACGCTCTTCTTGGGGCAAGCAACTCTTGCGCCGATACCCTTTGCGCAGTCCATAGCACTGCCGCCGCCGAGAGCAACGATTGCGTCGCAGTTGTTGTCATGATACATTTTGAGACCGTCTTCGATGTTTTGAATGGTCGGATTGGGGACGACGTCGTGATAGCAGCAACTCTTCATGCCCTCTGCTTCGCATGCAGCCATGATGGGATCTGCCTTTCCGCTTGAAAACAGGAATCCGTCGGTGACGATAAGGATGCTCTTAAAGCCGTTGTCTTTGAGGAACTTGGGAAGTTGCGAAATGCTGCCCGGACCGGACAAAGTCTTTTTGCATTGATTCCACGGCAACAAAAACATTGCCAAGCGCATAGATTGCTGGAAGATACGGCAACCCATTTTTGTAAAGATGTTCATCGTTTCCCTCCGAATACGGATTAAATCCGCATATATGAGTATTAAGTAATAGTATTCTAGCACCAATTGTACAAATGCACAACAATTTAATTAACAATTGATAATGAATAATTCGCAGATTCTTTTCAATGAGTGTTTTGTTCCGTCCTCTATAAGAGGTGAACGGCGTGAACTCTAAATTAGATGTACCCCCTCTTTCCGGACACGCCGGTATTTCTCCC
>FR895529.1 GCA_000434435.1 Firmicutes bacterium CAG:475 | reverse complement strand
ATAAAACCGGCTTGCGCAGGCTGTAAAAAAAGCCGCAAGGCGCAGCGACACGAAACAACGTTTCGTTTCGCAAAAAGCAGCACCGCAAGCAAACATCACGGGTGTCAGCGAAGAGGAAAGACGGTATCTGCATCGATTTCTCGACCTCGTTCCCGACAGCGACGTCTGCGTGCACGGCGACCTCAATATCAACAATATCATGGTGCAAGACGGCGAGTGTTGCCTTATAGACATGGGCGAGTTGTCCACGGGCATCGCAATGTTCGATTTTTCGAAAATCTTGTTCTCTATGGTCTACGCCAATTCCGCTCTCGGCGAGTACAACGGTTTCTACAAAATGCAATCGGACTATGCGTTTTGTCGGTTTTCGGTTGCTATTGACATTATAGAAGATGTTATTGTATAATTAAATTATTAAAGAGCATTTTAACATATTGACAATATAATAGCATATGTATGGAGACAATCAAAATCTCAAACACAACAAAACAATGGAGAAAAACAGTATAACCGAAAATGATATAAGAGCCACATTATCGGGAGGAAAGAATATTTCGAAACCAAAGTTTATCGTTTTGTTAATTTTGCTTTGTATTTGCTTTTTGGGTATACTAGCAAGTGGGGTTATGATAATTATTAATTCAGAGAGAATTGCGGAAATTGTAATTTATGCATTAATAATACTCGCTGTTTTGTTTTTATATATGTATCCAATTTATACAGTAGTGAATCACAAGAAAAAAATCAGGTTATGGCTTGCCGATGCCGTACTACTTGACGCATATTGTTATAGATCGTTTGACGATCCCAGTATAATGAATATGCGCTGGTCTGCCGTCAATCAAAATGATAACAAGAGAAGAAATTCATTTGGTGCAAAGATTTCGGTATCGTTTTTTTATGACAATCAACAATTTGTGCGAAGAAGCGGTTCAAAAAACAAAATACGTTTCTATATCAGATCGACGGATATAATGCGGTTTATAAGAAATATGTCGATCGAAATATAAAAATTTTGTATAGCCCTCGATATGACGAAGTTATGATTCCCGAACAATAGAAAGCACTCTTAACTTATTCCGTGCCGGTTGGTGCGGATTTTTTAAGAATTTAATCGGTGTTGAAAAACAAGCGTTTTGACAACAAGCGGATGTATTCATGAGTTGTTTTTGCCAAGTTGAAACTTTGTGTTGCTAAAAGCGGCGGTTGAGGGTATAATCACTTGTCGATGCGCAATCTATTTGCGTTTATACAAAGAAAACTTCAAAATACAGGAGATTTACATTATGGATTGGCAACAAGTGTGGCAAACCGTGCAGGACTGGCTCACAAACACAGGGATCAAGTTGCTCATTGCGATTGCGATTATGATCGTGTCGTTTGCGCTCATCAATTGGCTGAGCAAAAAAATCGCAAAGCGTGCGGACAAGAAAGTCGCGGAAAACAAGAAGATTGACAAAACGATTTACAAAACCGTCAGTTACGTGGTAAAAGTGGGACTTAAAGTGCTTGTTGTGTTGGGACTTATAAGTTATGTGGGTATCGACACGAGCGCAATCACAGCACTGATAGCGTCGTTGGGCGTCGGCGTAGGACTCGCAATCAACGGCACACTCTCAAACTTTGCGGGCGGCGTGCTTATCCTCATTACAAGACCTTTCAAGGACGACGACTACATTCAGGCATGCGGATATGAGGGGACAGTCGAGGATATTCGCATTTGCCACACCAGGCTTCGCACAACGGACAACAAGGTCGTGTATCTGCCGAACGGCAAACTTTCCACCAGCGAAGTCGTAAATTTCTCCGAAAAAGATTTGCGCAGAGTGGACCTCAAATTTTCAATATCCTATTCGGATGACTTTGAAAAAGCAAAAACCATAATCAGAAAAGTCTGCGATGCCAACGAGCTTGTTCTCAAAGATCCCGAACCGTCCGTTCGCGTATCGGCACAAAGTTCGAGCAGCATTGATATTTCCGCAAAAGTATGGTGCAAAAACGCTGACTATTGGACGGTCAATTTCGATATGATTGAAAACGTGAAGAAAGCGTTTGACGAAAACGGTATCACGATACCTTTCAACCAACTCGACGTACACGTCGTCAGCGACGCAACGACAAAAAGCGACGATGCCGTCGCATAATTGTGCCTAAGGCACGGTTTATTACACGTTAGTTATAGCAATATTTGCGCTGTGCGCAAGTGAGATAAGCTCGCATTGCAGAGCGATATGGTGTGCTTTGCACGCAGTTGCGGAAGATTGCAAAAAAACAAACGCGCCGTTACCGTAGTTCCCATAAGGATTTTACCACAAAATAATAAGTATAGCGCACTATACCTTGCAGCAAGGTGAGTGCGCTTCTGCTTTACCGGTTCGTTTATTTATTGTATAATAACAGAGCGATAAACAATAATTTGTAGAGGTAAATGAGATGGAAGCCGTGTTTGGAAAAAGCACCTGTATCAATTCGTGGATGCAGCTTGTTAGAAAGGTCAGTTGGAATTTTCCGGGACTTGAAACGGAAGAGTGTATAGAGGAGCATAAACAAACCGTACTGAAGTTCATGAATAAAAAACAGGCATTATGCGTCAAAAGCCAGGGAACAATCATTGGTGTTCTTCTTTTTTCGCGCAACAAGAACATGATTTGTTGTTTGGCTGTGGATCCTGAGCATCGAAGGCAGGGTATTGCTTCGATCCTCTTGAGAAAAGTGCTGAATGAATTGGATGTAAGCCGGGAAATCACGGTGTCAACGTTTCGTGAAAATGATGAAAAAGGGATTGCAGCAAGGGCGCTGTACAGAAAATTTGGATTTCAGGAAGGCGAATTGACAGAAGAATTTGGTTACCCCAATCAAGTATTTGTTTTGCACCCATAAATTCCAATTTAGCTTACTTAATTACAAGCAAAAAGAACTCTCGAACAATTTATTCGAGAGTTCTTTATCGTTATTCGTTTTTTTCATTCCCTATGGGAACTGCGCTTTTCGGTGCGCGTTTGTTTTTATACAAGTTGAAAATCATACAAGTTAAAAATCATACAAGTTAAAAATCGCAAGCGTTTTACATAACTTGCAAAACGAAAAATTTTAAGTATTGCGTTTCTTCGGCGCAGAGAAGTGACGGATGGTCGGGTGCTTGCGATTTTATCTCAACCGTGCGTACGATTTTGCCGCTTTCTTTTGCGCTTTCCACAAGCATTTTTTCAAAAAGTGGAAAAGTCATATAGTGCGAGCAAGACGACGATATGAGGTATCCGCCGCTTTTTACAAGTTTCATGCCCAGCACATTGATGTCTTTGTAGCCTCTGTATGCGTCCTTGACTTCGCTTGCGCTCTTGCAGAATGCGGGAGGATCGAGAATAACGAGGTCGAATTTTTCGCCGTTGTTTTTGTACTCTCGCAATGCGTCGAAAACATCGGCGCACTTGGTTTTTATGTTTGTAAAACCGTTCAGAGAGGCGTTTTCTTCGACGTTTGAAAGTGCGGTTTTCGAGATGTCGCAAGCAACGACTTCGTCTGCCGACAGTGCGCAGTTGACTGAAAAACCGCCGCTGTTGCAAAAACAGTCCAAAACTCTGCCTTTTGCGTATCTGCGCGCGGCAAGTCGGTTTTCTTTCTGGTCGAGAAAATAACCGGTTTTTTGTCCGTTTTTGACGTCAACGGACATTTTCAGTCCGTTTTCCGTGATGACGATTTTGTCGGGAACTTCGCCAAACAAAACGCCCGTGCGCTCTTCAATTCCTTCTTTTTGACGGACGGCAACGTCGCTGCGTTCGTATATACCTTTGGGGGCAAATACTTTGACAAGGCTGTCAACGATTGTGTCCTTTTGTTTGTCGATACCAAGCGACAAAAACTGGCACACGAGATAATCGTCGTATTTGTCAACTATCAGCGCAGGCAGGTTGTCCGCTTCGGCAAAGATCGCGCGATAACAGTTGTCATAGCCCAAAGCTGTGCGAGAAGCTTTTGCTTGAGTTATGCGCTCGATATAAAGGTCTTCGTCGTCGATTTGATTTTCGTCGCGAATGAATATGCGGACTAGAATTTTTGAAAGGTGGTTAATATAGCCTTTGCCGATAAATTTTCCGTCGTATGCGCAAACGGTTGCCAAAGAGCCGTTTTTGTCCTTGCCGTCTATGCGCGCGACTTCGTTTGCGTACACCCAACTGTGCCCTTGAAGCACGCGTTTTTCCTCGCCTTTTTTGAGATATACCGTGTATGGCATAAAGTACCTCGCAGTGTTGATGCGTCAATTATAGTTTTTTGCAGCGTAAAAGTCAATAAAGACGGGATAGGGCAAAACCCGAATTTTATTGTTAGAAATGACGAAAATCGGACAAAAATAAACGCTTTTTTAAAAATGCGTATTGACGAACATATCGAAATGGCGGATAATTAAATAAAGAAAAACGTGGCGTTTTCGCTCGGAAGGAGGGCATATGAACACGATTATCACAATATCAAGAGAGTACGGCAGCGGCGGAAGGTTTGTGGGCAAATTGCTTGCGGACGAGCTGGGTATTCCCTTTTACGACAAGGAAATCATTGCGATGGCGTCCGAGGATTCGGGCTTTGCGCAAGAGTTTATCAAAGAAAACGAACAGAAGATGAAAGGTTTGTCATCCGTTGCGTTTACGGCAGGCATGTGGGGCGGAAATCTCGTCTCCAACTTCGAAAACGTCGAATCGAAGATTTACGCATGCGAAGCGGACGCAATAGAGAAAATCGCAAAACAAGGCGCGTGCGTCATCGTAGGTCGTTGCGCCGATTACGTGCTCAAAGACAAGTGCAAATGCCTCAACGTGTTTATCCACGCGGATATGCCGTCGAGGGTGGAGCGCATAATAAAAGTGTTCAAGCGCACCGACGACCAAAAGAAAGCCGAGCGCATGATTAAAGAAAACGACCGTATGAGAGCAAGACACTATCGCTATTACACCGACAGCGAGTGGGGAGATGCCAAAAACTATCATATCACACTCAATACGTCGGCGATCGGAGTGGAAAACTGTGCCAAAATTCTCAAAGAAGCGTATTTGAGATTCGACGAGCAGGAATAAACGAAAAGGACAAAATAAAGGCATATGTACAAAACATATAGAGTGGAAGAGCTTGAAAATCCGTCGCAGTATGCATGGTTCCGCACCTTTTCAAATCCGTGTTACGGCATGAACGTCAAAGTTGACGTAAGCGAGCTTGTCCGCGTTTCGAAAGAGAAAAAGACGAGTTTTTTTGCCAATACGCTCTATCTCGTCACAAAGGCACTCAACTCCGTGCCCGAAATGCGTATGCGCGAGGTTGGAGGCGAAATCCGTTTGTACGACGTGATAAATCCCACTTTCACCGTGATGACGGATTCGGGCAGATTTGCAAATGCCGGCTTCAAAATGATAGACGATTATCAGGGCTTTTACAACGAAACGCGAAGAATAATCGAGGAGAAAAAATCGCAAACGTCTTTTGATGATCAATACAACGACGCAAGCGGTTTCGACGATTATTATATCACTTGTTTGCCGTGGATAAGCGTGGAATCTTTTTCGCATCCACTTCCCGACAACAACTACGAATCCTCTTCGTGCGCAAGAGTATGTTGGGACAAATATCGCGAGGAAAACGGCAAATGCGTCATGCTTTTGAACATAACGGTCAACCATTGCTTTGTGGACGGCAAGCGTCTTTCGGACGTGTTCAAGGCGGTGCAAACAAACTTCGACGATGCCGAAAATCTGCTTAAATAAGACGGCGAAAACCTTTATATCGAGCGCATAACTCAAGCAAAAGCTTCTCGCACAGCTTTGGGCTATGACAACTGTTATCGCGCGATCTTTGCCGAAGCGGACAACCTGCCTGCGCTGATAGTTGACAAATACGACGATTATCTCGTGTGCCAGTTTTTGTCGCTTGGTATCGACAAACAAAAGGACACAATCGTTGACAGCCTTGTCAAAGTATTTGCCCCCAAAGGTATATACGAACGCAGCGACGTTGCCGTCCGCCAAAAAGAAGGACTTGAAGAGCGCACGGGCGTTTTGTACGGCGAAGTTCCCGACAAAATCGTCGCAGACGAAAACGGACTGAAAATGTACGTCGACGTGAAAAACGGACAAGAAATTCGACGTTGAATTGTCCTCCAAAAACGCACCCGAATTAACGCGCGAGCAACCCGGCG
>FR895528.1 GCA_000434435.1 Firmicutes bacterium CAG:475 | reverse complement strand
TTTGCAATACAAATCGGCTGAAAGCCGTGCCACTCGTTCACGGGCGAAAAAATCCACACTCGCCCGTTCACTTGTACTGTTCATCAAGTTCGGCGCTCGCTTTCTCGCCTCCTTGCGGCTCGCGTTCCGTCTACAAACAAGTGTAGAATTAGAACAATTTTTTAAGTCGATTGATATACTCTTTGCTCTCTTGCATGTTTTCCTCTCCGAAAAGCTCGCTCAAATACAAAATCAAGCCGTCGATTTCGTCGCGGATATATGACAAGTTGAGTGATTCGAACTTACGGAAAATCTTGTTGCAAAGCACATAGTCGAGTCCGTCAAGCTCCGTTCCGCCGCATCCGACATATGACGGGACAAACTCTTTGAGCTGCTTGACGATACGGTTGCCGAACGCGAGGCGGAAGTGCTCGATGACGTAGTCGTCCAACTTGTTGACTTTGTCAAGCACGTCTTGCGACACCTTGTATATCTCTTGCGATTCTTTGAACATTGCTTCGAGGTGCTTGTAACTGATGAAGATGTTATCCGCCCACGGTGCGTCGAAAGGCACGCCCTTGCTGTTGATGTTGATAGGCATAGCACGGTCGTAAACCTTATCCGATATTGCAAACGTGGAGTCGTCGTTGTTTGCCGTGCCGATAAACCACATATTTTGCGGAAGTCTGAAACGACCTTTGTCGATATGTTTTGGGTCGTTGGGCCAACCGGACGGAACGAGGTCGACAATCCACTCGTCGCGGGACGGCATTTCGAGAATTGACAACATTTCCGCGAAATAGTACTCGACACGCGCGATGTTCATTTCGTCGAGGACTGTGAGGTAAATTTGGTCGTTCCAAGTTGCCTCGTACATCTTTTTCAAAACTTCGGTTTCATTGAAGCGTTTGGTAAATTCGTTGAAGTACCCGAAAAGCTCGGTACGGTCACGCCAGGACGGTTGAACGGACGCAATCGTCGCCGGGTTGTTGAGGAATATACCCATAGCGTGCGGAAGCGAAGTTTTACCTGTACCCGAAATACCTTGCAAAATCATAAGACGCGACGTGGACATACCTGCGATAAACAGCCTTATGATACGCGGATTGTAGTAAAGGCGCATACGAGAGCAAGCGAAGTTGCGGAAGCGATCGCACAGCTCGGGCAACGTAATAGAATCATCATATACGGGCGGAACGTAATTTTCGTAAATCTTGTCGATTTCGGTAAGCTTGTAGAAACGGGATTCGCCTGTCGGGGATTGTTCCTCTTTCTTTTCGCCCTCTGCGCCCTCTTCTTCGCCCTCGTAAGTGCCGATATCGCTCACGCGCATACCGAGGATACGGTCTTTTTCGGCGGACATTTTGATGATTTGTTTTTTGAGGTTTGCGCACTCTTCAACGAGATCCTGTGGCAAAACTTTGGCTTTTTGCAGCCTTGCGAGTTTGCGGATTCCAAGTGCAATCAAAACGATAATCGCAACGATAACCGCAACGATAAGAATGATAAAAATTATTGCGACAGCCCACTCGCCCGCGCCGAAGTACTCGGTGTAGTTCTTGAAAGCGTCCGCATAGCCTTCGTTGTAGAAGATATGCAAAAAGCCCCAGAAAATACTGCCGATACCCTTGTCGTAAAACGCGCCGAGAAAGGCTTTGAGAAATTCAAACACTAAATTTATGTTCATTATTGTCAATATATTTTATATTCGGCATCTCGCCTCCCGCGATAGCCGACGCCCGCACAATGCGAACGTTTGCAAAGTCAGTCCTATTCGCGATGTCCCCTATCCTAAAAACGGATAAACGTATCGACTTTGCAAAAGGGTACTTCGATTTTGCGCACGCGCAATGCGCGAAATCGAAATTCGGAAAAATCAAAACTGTTTATTCGGGTTTATCCTCGCTTGCATTGTCGTCGCTGACGTCCGAACTGTCCGACTTGTCGGTTGAAATTTCGTCGGTTTGAGCGTCATCGGCTTTTGTATCGGACGTATCACCGCCTGTCTGCGCCTGCAAAGACGCCAGATACTCTTGGGCAAGACGGCGTTTTTCCTCGTCGGAGAGGCTGTCCACCGTGATGACCTGCTCGGCTTGCACTTTGCGTTGATTTTCGAGTTTTGCAATGACGAGAGTACGCACCAAAATAAATGCGTAAATAACAAACAGCAAAATAAGCGGCAGCACCACCACGCAGAAGAAACGTGTCTTTTGTTGTGCGCCGAAGTTTGCGGTGTCTTGAATCCAGTTGGAGAAACCGCCTACGCCCTTGAGCATCTTGCCTGACGTGAAATTGCCGTCGGCGTCCACGCTACCCCAAGTGGCAACGATGTTGGACGGAGCCACTGTTTCAGTAAGACCGAGCGTGTTTTGAGCAATGGCGTCTTTCCATGAAAGTTTGGAATTATCCTTGTCTGCGGATTTTGAATTGTCACCGCGCGTGGTGAAGTTTCTTACGGTCGTGCCGTTTTCTTCAAAGTTGATTCTGACGATTCTGTGGGTGTTGAAAACCTCATAGGTATTTCCGCCCGAGCGCACCGTAGTCTTGAAAGTGACGACTTGTCCGACTTTTAGTTCTGCAAGTTGTTTTTCATAGTTGAACGCATTTGCGATAATCACGTCGCTTGTGCTGAAAGTCGGCTCCATTGAGTCGGACGCGACGTTGAGATAAATCTTATCGCCAAAACGCATAAGGTGATCGTCGTTGGTTGTGCCTGCGATGGTGAAAATTGCTACGACGAGCGCAAAAACGATAACCACGATACACACGGCGGTAGCCACCCAATTGAGGATGGTCATAGCTTTCTGTTGTTGAGGAGTGCGTTCCTTTTTGGATGCGGAAGCGAGTTTTTCCTTGATGTTCATAATGCCTTCCTTTTGATGCTTCTTCACTTTCCACTCACGACTTATTGCCCCACCCCGCGCCAAGAGCGCGACCGAGAAGAAAACGAATGACTATTGACGTCACCGAGCCATGCTTATTGCCCTTTGACAGCACGCGATAGCGCACCGCTTTGCTCGAATGATTTTGCTGTAACGTATATTTATAAATATACACTATGTATTTTAGCTGAAAAATCCCTCCGTGTCAATAGCAAATATGCCCCAAAATCATTCAATGCTCCAATATTCCTATCTCCGTTGTCATTGCGAGCCGCAAAGTGCCGTGGCAATCTCGCGGGAGCGAACCTCACGGCTTGTCATCCTGTGCAACGCCGAGGGATCTAGGCGTAAGCCGTATATTTACTTTTCGGCATAAACGCAAGCCGTATTTATTCAAAAATCATTGACAACAAATATTTTGTTATGCTATTATAACCAAGTCAATCGGGCAACAGCTCGTGAACGTCAATATTTATTTCGGCGTAAACCGGCGGTTTTTGGAGAAGTACCCAAGAGGCCGAAGGGGCTCCCCTGCTAAGGGAGTAGTACG
>FR895527.1 GCA_000434435.1 Firmicutes bacterium CAG:475 | reverse complement strand
CCGCCGTTGCGGCTCGCACTTTGAATATGCACATTGCGTGTATAAGAACGCTTCGAATAAGTGTTCGTTCTGGTCCTATGGAAATACTGAAACAATTACAGAAAAACGAAAACAAAATACTTGCAAAAAACGCCGCATAAAGCGGCGTTTTTGTATTTATAAAACACAGATTGTGTAAACTTGTTGAAATTTCAATCTATAACGCTGTGAATAAATTCGTCAAACGCGTCTTGACCTTTTTGGTCGTTTTTGAACACTGCCGTTGTGTCGAGGATTTGCTCGCAAACGTCGTTTATATAGTCCGTCACGGCGTTCTCGGCAACCTCGTCGGAGCAAGCAGTGCCGTTGTCCACGACAAGTTGAGTTATCATTCCGAGGTGCTTGTGAAGGGGATGTTGTTCGTCGGACAACGCCTTGAAGTCAAGCGGCGTTTTGCCCGTGAGGATGTTGCGGATTTGCGTCATTTCGCCTGCAAGTCTGCCCGGCAAAATAAACAATCCCATCACTTCGATTATGCCGATGGACTCTTGCTTGATATTGTGGAGTTCGGCTCTCGGATGGAAGATTCCGTAGGGGTGTTCGTCGTCGGTTCGGTTGTTGCGCAGTATCAAATTGAATTGATATTCGCCGTCGTCGTTGATTGAAAGTATTGGGGTGATAGCGTTGTGTTGGATTTTCTCTTCGCCGTTTTGAGTTGCGCAAAGCACGTTTACGCTCTCGTCCGAATAGCAATCCCACGCTCTTCTGAACATATTTGCAACTTCGAGTGCTTGTTTCCTGTTTTTGCTCTCTATGCGTACGATAGAGTTGTACCAGTCCACAACCGACACGTTGACGTCGCCGTAGCCCGAAACTTTAAAATATCTGCGAGCGGGGCGAGAGAACACGGGCAACACTTTTTTGCCGCCTTGATAGTGGTCGTGTGCCAGTATCGAACCGCCGACGATGGGAAGCGCGGCGTTCGAGCCGATGAAGTAGTGGGGGAACATATCCACAAAGTCCGCCATTCTTGCAAACGTTGCGTCGCTCACGCACATGGGACGATGTTCTTTGCACACTGCGATGACGTGTTGCTCGAAGTATCTGTAAGGCGAAAATTGCATAAACCATTCTTCGCCGTCAAGTTCGAATGGGATTATGCGGATGTTTTGTCTTGCAGGCATAGCCGCATTGCCGACAAAACCCAGCATGTTTTGGCAAAGTACACATTTAGGATAGCCCGTTTTCGCTTCTTTTGCAAGTCTGACCTGTTCGGGAGTTTTTTCGGGTTTGGAGAGGTTTATCGTGACGATTATTTTGCCTCTTTGGCTGTCGTGTTGCCACACGATGTTCTTTTCGAAATCCTTGCCTCTCAAATACAGACTGTCGAATCCGAGTTTGCAAAGGAAGTCGCACGCCTTGTCTATGCCCTTGTAGCTTGCTTCGTTGTCAAACATTTCGACGACGGTTGAGGGAGAGGGCATGACAAAACCCATAAGTTTCGTCTCGAAATTGGATTTTGCGTTCTCGTCTATGATTTTTTTGCGTACGGCGAAGTCGGAAAGAGCGTTCATCACGTCGTATATATCGTATGCGCCGAGTTTGGGCTCTTGGCACGGCTCTGTCAAACCTAGTGTATCGAGAAGTTGATTTTGAGCGTAAATTGCGTCCAAATCGCTTAAATACAAATTGTTTTGGGCATAGTCTAAAAGCCGA
>FR895526.1 GCA_000434435.1 Firmicutes bacterium CAG:475 | reverse complement strand
TTTTTTTAGGCGATGGTGCGGACAACAGGACTTGAACCTGCATGAACTAGTGCTCACAAGAACCTGAATCTTGCGCGTCTGCCAATTCCGCCATGTCCGCAAATTTCTGTTGATTTTTACACGGAGCGGATCTCCGAGGGCGGACGCAATTTGTGACGCATGCGTCGTATCGCCAAAGCGTCAATAAGCATTTTAGCGTATAGACGCTTCAATGTCAATCTATTGGCGGAAAATGAAAATACGGAATAAAAAAAGAGCGACAATAACTAGCGTTATAAACGCCGTGGCTACTGATTACGGATTGTCGAAACTTAATTCGCTATTCATCCAACGCTCAAATATATTATATTCGAATCTGTATATTTGTCAATACGGTACAAAAAACGGCAAATAAAAAAAGAGAGAAACGACTTATTGCCACAGAACGAAGCGTCCAAGTTATTACAGCGTGCAATTTGAGTACAAATTGTTTTCCGCAAACTCTCTTTCGCAAATAATTTAGCACTACTTTATACAAAAGTCAACAAAATCGTTTTGATATGCTATAATGTCTTTGAAAATCGATTATGTAGGTGATTGTTATGATTTTGTCTGTCGGAGAAATACTTGCCGATATGATCGGGCAAAAGGTGAACGGCGTGACCACGTTCAAGGCATTCTGCGGCGGTGCTCCGTTCAATCTTGCCGTAAACGCAAAGCAAAGCGGTGCAAAGGTCGGCTTTGTCGGACGAGTGGGTAATGACGTCATAGGCAGATTTGTGCTCTGCGAGGCGCAAAAGGCGCATTTGGAGCGGTTAGATATCCAAATAGATGCCGAACGCAACACCACGATTGCATTTGTTACGCTCACGGACGGCGAGCGCGATTTTGCTTTCAACCGTCACGATACGGCGGACTTCAATATCGATTTTGACGATATAGATTTTGAGAGTTACGAGAATTTGGAGATTGTGCATCTCGGCTCGCTTATGTTGTCCGAACAAAAGGGCAGAGAGTTTGCCGAAAAAATTGCAAACAAGGCGAGCGAACTCGGTGCAAAACTCAGTTTCGATATGAATTTCCGCAAAGATATTTATAAGAATTTCGAGGACGCAAAAAGGGCGTATGCGCCGTTTGTCGAGTGTGCGGATATAATCAAATTCTCGGATGACGAACTTACCGACTACACGGGCATAAGCGATATGGACGAGGCGGCAAAATCCGTTTTGAAGAAGGACAAGTTGCTGCTTGTAACTCTCGGCAAGAGCGGAAGCGCATACTATTACAACGATTTGAAAGGAATTGTGCCGAGCATAAGCGGAGTAAAGTGTGTAGACACAACGGGCGCCGGAGATGCGTTTTTCGGCGCGTTTTTGACAAATATAGAGGGCAAAGAACTGACGAAAGAAAACATTGTCTATGCCATGCAACAAGGCAATATAAAAGGCGCAAAAACCACGGAATTTTACGGCGCGATAGAGTTGTAAATAACAAAAATGCGTTCTTTATCGGCGTTTTTCTCGATGCCGAAATACCGTGTGTAAACAAGAATAATCTATATGCAATTCAATGCAAAAGCGACGGCATCGCCGTCGCTTTTGCGTTTGTGATTGTATTTTTGTCGGGAAATTTCGTCGGGTAAATCAATATTTGATTTTCGTCAGACGATATCACCGGATAAATCAATATTTGAATTGCTCGGTGAAGTAGTCCACGAGGCTGTCGATGGGCAAGCGTACTTGAGCCATCGTGTCGCGCTCACGCACCGTTACGCAACCGTCTTCGAGGGTGTCGAAGTCGACGGTGACGCAGTAGGGCGTGCCGATTTCGTCTTGACGACGATATCTCTTGCCGATGGATGCGGACGTGTCGAAGTCGCAAGCGAAGTGCTTTGAAAGTTCGATATAAAGCTCTTCCGCCTTTTCGTTGAGTTGTTTTTGCAAGGGGAGAACAGCCACTTTGACGGGCGCGAGAGCGTGATGGAGGTGAAGCACTACACGCGTGTCGTTTTCACCCACTTGCTCTTCGTCGTACGCGTCGCAGAGGAATGCGAGGAATACGCGGTCTGCGCCCAAAGACGGCTCGACGACGTAGGGAACGTATTTTTCGTTGGTTACGGGGTCGATGTAGGAAAGATCCTTGCCCGACGTTTTCATATGTTGATTGAGGTCGTAGTCGGTGCGATCCGCAATGCCCCAAAGCTCGCCCCAGCCGAACGGGAATTTATATTCGAAGTCGGTCGTTGCCTTGGAGTAGAAGCAAAGTTCTTCTTTTTCGTGGTCGCGGAGTTTGAGGTTTTCGTCTCTCATGCCGAGGTCGAGCAACCATTGATGGCAGAAGTTCTTCCAATATGCAAACCATTCGAGATCAGTGCCGGGCTTGCAGAAAAATTCAAGTTCCATTTGTTCAAATTCACGGATGCGGAAGATGAAGTTGCCGGGCGTGATTTCGTTGCGGAAGCTCTTGCCGATTTGACCGATGCCGAAAGGTACTTTTTTACGAGTTGTGCGTTGCACGTTTTTGAAGTTGACGAATATGCCTTGCGCGGTTTCGGGGCGGAGATAGACGGTGGATGTCGAATCTTCCGTCACGCCGATAAATGTCTTGAACATGAGGTTGAATTTTCTAACTCCCGTAAAATTGCTGTTGCCGCAAACGGGGCAGGGAATTTTGTGCTCGATGATATATTGTTCCATCTGCTCGTTGCTCCACCCCGAGATGTTGACGTCAAGGCCGTGTTTGAGGTTGTATTCTTCGATAAGGTCGTCGGCGCGATGACGGGATTTGCAGGATTTGCAATCCATCAGAGGATCGGAAAAACCGCCGATATGTCCGCTTGCTTGCCAAGTGGTGGGGTTCATGATGATTGCGCTGTCAAGACCTACGTTGTAGGGATTTTCGACAACGAATTTTTTCCACCAAGCCTGCTTGATGTTGTTTTTGAGTTGGACGCCGAGAGGGCCGTAGTCCCAAGAGTTTGAAAGACCGCCGTAGATTTCACTGCCGGGGTAGACGAATCCGCGGTTTTTTGCGAGGGCAACGAGTTTGTCCATTGTAAGTTGTGCCATAAAGATAACTCCTTTCGCACTCATCCGGATGATGAGCCGATAATTATTGTGAATTTATAATAAGATATATGGCAAAAAAAGTCAATTTTCAATCGACAATTGCCCAAACAATATGGGGATTTTGCGGTTATTTTCCAAAAATCAAACGCGCCACTCGATTGAGGGCGCGTTCGATTGCAAAATTGCCGTCCGAGGTTACTTGCAGCAACCGCAGCCGTTGCCTCCGCCGCAAATGCAGGAGAGGATGAGGATGAGCCACACGATGTCGCAACTGCCCAATCCGCCCATATTGCCGCCGCAACCGCAGCAGTTGAGAAGCATCAAGAGCAAAACGATGTCGCACGTGTTGCAGCCGCATCCGTTTGTACCGTTTGTAAAGATTCCGTTCATGCTATGTACCTCCTTGAAGATTCGGATTGCTCCTACATTACCTTACGCAACCTTTGAAATTTGTGTGACAGAGGCATTGAACGGATTTTGTATAAATATATTTTTGTGTGGATCAGTTGAAGAGAATGATAGGACTTGTGGCGGGATTGCTTCTCACGCTTGTGGTTTCGGGGTTATGCTCGTTGTGCTTCAACATGGATTTAAACTGGTGGATTGCGCTTGAAAAACCGTCGTTTGTGCTTTCAGGCGGCTGGTTTACGCTGTTCGTCGCAATGAGTTATCTGTCATCGGTGCTTGCAATATCTCGCCTTGTGGAGTTCAAACATATTTTTCCGTCCATGCTCTATTTTGTGATTTTGGGCGGTGCTTGCATCCTTTTCGTATTTGCGTTTTTCACGCTGAAAGATTTGATATTCGCACTTGTGTGCATGTCTGTCGTGCTTGCCACGTCCTACGTGCTTTTCATTCGCTTTCTCACCAAAGAAGTGAAAATCGCCCTCGAATTTCTGCCGACGTTCCTATTCAACGTCTATGCCTTTTTGTGCACCCTTTGCATATTTATGAACAACTGAAAACGGCAATTTTCATTTATTGACACAATATGGTTTGTTTAGTATTATAAAATCATAATAAGCGCGCGAAACGCGTGTGTGTACGGATTTTGCAGAATTTGCGGAAAATAATTTGTTTTTGTTGCAAATTTGTTGCAAACGTCTAGCAGTTTTTCGGGGATTTTCTTTGCTCGGTTTGTTAAACTTCAATCGTAAGCTAAGGCTTGCAATAAACAAAAGGAGTGAACCATGAAAACCGACAAATCCATGAAAATCAAGATAACCGCAGTGGCTGTCTTGACAGCGTTGGCAATCGCCGCGATTACGCTCTTGGTGGTATTCTTGCCAAAACGCGCGGTTGCAAATGCACCGTTGAAAATCACAAGGTTATTCTGACAATCTCCGACGACGGCGAGGGTATTGCCAAAGAGGACGTTCTGCATATTTTCGACAGATTCTACACCAGAAAAAACGGCAATACGGGCATAGGACTTGCGCTCACCAAAGAGATAGTCAAGCTCCACGGCGGCGACGTGAAAGCCTACAACCGAAACGGCGCTGTGTTCGAGATGATTTTGCCACAGGCTAAAACCACTTGAAAAGTTATACGAAATAACGTTTGATAGTGAAAATCCCATAAAAATTGTGATATTCAAATAATCGAAAAGTATTGAGAACCAGTTATAATATTTATTGACATTTGAATATGTGTGGTTCATCGATAAAATCCCGCAAATAAGTAACTCAATATTTATTAGGATTGTTTGTTCTTGCTAAAAGGTAATCTATACTCACTCCATAGAAATCGGCAAGTATTATAAGAGTTTCAGTTGGCGGAATACGCTCGCCTCGTTCAAATTTTGACAACAAGGCTTGTTCGATACCCGTTGCAATTTGCAACTGTATTTGCGTCAGTCCACGATTTTTTCTTAAACTTTTTAGGTTGTTTTTCATAATGACATTCTGTCATAATTTTCCTTGACAAAATATGACAATCAGTCATATTATTTGGTTATCTATAAAAAATAGGGAGAAAAGCAGTTTATGAGCAAAAGATTTTCAAAAGTTATGCCGTTTTGTCTTGTTTTAACGTTATTGATTATATCGTTAGCGATATTATTTACCGCGTGTAACGATATTTCTGACGATAAGGTATTTAGTTCTGACGGCATTGAATTTACGCTTAATTCCGGAAACTACGAGGTTACGGGGTATAACGGCAACGCGAAATACGTAGTAATTCCGTCAACGTATCAGTCACGAAAAGTAACTGAAATTGCAGATGGCGCATTTTATAAATGTAGTGAGATTGTTGAGATAAAAATTGAAGACAGCATATATGAAATAGGTAAAAGTGCATTTTCGGGTTGTACCTCATTGCAAAGTGTGTCACTACCAGACTATCTTTCTGAAATTGGTGATTATGCATTTTCGGGTTGTACCAGTTTACAAAGTGTTAAGATTAACAGAGGGACAATTATAGGTAATTATGCGTTTAACAATTGCGCATCATTATCAAGTGCTACAATTGGGTCATCGATTATTCGTAGTTATGCGTTTGCAAATTGTACTAAATTGACCGATATTACCCTTTCAGACAACGTAAGGTTTCTTCATGGTTATGCTTTCGATAATACTGCGTGGTATAATAACCAACCCGACGGACTTGTATATGCGGGAAAAATAGCATATAAGTATAAGGGCATAATGCCTAAAAATGCTTCAATCAGCATAAAAGAAGGCACAATAGCCGTTGCCGATTATGCTTTCTCACATTGTGATAGTTTGGCAAAAATCACATTTCCTAACAGTTTGGAGCGTATTGATGACTACGCCTTTGAACATTGTAGTAGCTTGACGAGTGTAAATTTTCCAGAAAAAGTTTCTGATATTGGTGCTTTTGCTTTTTGGTTTTGTGCTGGGTTAAAGAACGTTGTTATTCCTGAAAGCCTTGAATACATTGGGAGTGGTGCATTCGCGAAGTGTACCAATATAACAGCTGTAAAATGGAGGGCAATAGACTGCATTGGAGAACACGACGAAGGATTTCCAATATTTAGGGGGTGTACAAATCTATCAATGATTTATCTATATAAAAAAACAAAACACATCCCAGGGCTTTTGAATTTGCTTGAAAGTGAAGATAGTATTTTTATGAATGAAAAATGCGCAGATATTACTTTCGATGGCACAAAATCTGAATGGGATAAGGCAGATTATTATGTGCGACGCAATTGTAAAATTATTTGTTTAGATGGCAACTATTAGTTTTATTTGCAATGGAATTAATAAATAACTAAAATACAAAGGAGATAATTATTATGGGAACAATAGATTTAGAAAAGGATACACATGGTATTGCATTGAAGATAGAGAACTTGATGTCAAAATATGTCAATAGCGAAAAATTGTGCGGGAGAGGTGGTGTGCTGAACGCTGACTTTATTGAAAACCATCCGTATTATGCAATTATGTGTTCGTTGTTTTACGTTGCCGGAAATGATCCCGATAGATGTGATGATTACATCAATGATTTTATGGAAGTTGTTTCGTTCGATCATTATTCAAAAATGGCAATAGCCGATATACTTAATGCCAACGGCGCAACTCAAAATTATGAAGGCACAGAATATGTCGGTTGCAAAGATGGCAAAGAGGTGATTTTGGATATGGAATCATTTATAAGAGATAGATTCGATAAATAGCAATAACAGCAAATAGAATTAACCAAAAATTGACGGTAGCGGTGCTATCGTCTTTTTTATGGTTGATAATATCTAAATAGTTTGGTATACTATTGTAAATTTAATGTAACAATGCGCACGGTATGTACGCTTGCGCATGAGAGGTACAAGATGATTCTCACAATGGACATCGGCAACACCAACATCAAATACGGTGTTTTTGACGGCGACAATTTGATTGCGTCGTGGAGAGTTTCCACGATGGCGTCTCGCACTGCGGACGAGTACGGAATGGTTCTGTACGATTTGCTCAATCAAAGCGGCGTGCGGTTTGGCGACATAGACGCTTGCGTTATGTCATCGGTTGCGCCTGCGCTCAACTATACGATTGACCATATGTGCCGCGATTACATCGGCAAAGAGCCGCTTGTGGTGTCGGCAACGACGGATACGGGCTTGAAGATTGCGTACGCTCATCCGGGGCAGTTGGGCACGGACAGAATCGTCGGAGCGGCGGCGGCGTACAAGCTGTACGGCGGACCGGTTATCGTGGTGGATTTCGGCTCGGCAACAACGTTCAATCTTGTGACAAAAGACGGCGTATATCTCGGCGGTGCGATTGCGCCCGGCATCAAGACCGCAACAGAATCTCTTGTTACGACGGCTGCGAAACTTCCGAGAATCGAACTTGAAAAACCGCAAAATATCGTGGGTACGGACACCAAAAGCTGTATGCAAAGCGGCATTGTTTACGGATACACGGGACTTGTGAAATACCTTGTTGACAAGTACAAAGAACTTGACGAGATGAAAGGTGCAAAAGTCGTGGCGACGGGCGGTCTTTCCGAGCTTGTGGAAAACGTCGAACCCGACCTTATCGACGTCACCGATCGCGCGCTTGCGCTCAAAGGTTTGAAGTATATTTACGACAGAAATTCAAAAAAGAAATGATTTTTGCAAAACTCAAAGGTTTTGCGCGGGTATGCATATGAAAAAAATCGGAGTTGCGCTTTTGGGGCTGGGCGTCGTCGGCGGAGGTACGTACGAAATACTGCGCGACAAGCGCGAAATGATAAAAGCAAACGAGGGGCTAGACATCGAAGTCAAGCGCGTGCTTGAAAGAAATCTCGCAAGGTGCAAAGAACTCGGCGTTGACGAGATCATCGTCACGCAGAATATAGACGACATAGTAAACGACGACGAAATCCAAATCGTCGCTGAGTTTTTCGGCGGCGTTGAGCCTGCAAAAAGTTTCCTAATTAAAGCGTTGCAACACGGCAAAAGCGTTGTCACCGCAAACAAGGAGATGTTTGCAAAAAGTTGGCACGAGCTTGAAATTGTCGCAAAAAAGAGCGGTGCAGGCTTGTATTTCGAGGCAAGTTGCGTTGGCGGCGTTCCCGTCATCCGCGCCCTTACGGACAGCATGCAAGCAAACGAAATTACGTCCCTAAAAGGCATCGTCAACGGCACGACCAACTACATTTTGTCCAAGATGAGCGATGAGGGAGTTGACTATCAAACCTGCCTCAAAGAAGCGCAAAAACTCGGCTATGCAGAGGCAAATCCAACAGCCGACGTCGAAGGTTTCGATTCCACCTACAAAAACTGCATTTTGTCCTCGCTTGCTTACAAAAAAAGAGTGTCAATCGACAAGATTTATCGCGAGGGCATTTCAAATATATCCGTTGAGGACATTGCGATAGGCAAAGAGCTTGGCTACGCAATCAAATTGCTTGCGATTTCCAACGTCACGGACGGCAAAATCGAGGCGAGAGTGCATCCTGCGTTTTTGCCGCA
This sequence comes from Firmicutes bacterium CAG:475, assembly GCA_000434435.1. Taxonomy (GTDB): domain Bacteria; phylum Bacillota; class Clostridia; order Christensenellales; family CAG-917; genus CAG-475. The sequence continues at coordinate 11,134 of FR895526.1, read as the reverse complement.
AACTCATCCGCTTTCCTTTGTCAAAGGCTCGTTCAACGCACTTTATATCCACGGCGACAGCGTTGACGACGTGATGCTTTACGGAAGAGGCGCGGGGGCGTTTCCGACGGGCAGCGCAATCGTGAGCGACATCGTTTTTGCAGCCGGAAAGGACGTGCACAGAAGATACGATTTTATGTGTGCCGAGGACGTGAACGACGATGATTTCGCAACGGATTTCACTTCGAAATATTACGTCAGAACAATTGTTAGCGGTGCGGACGCGCTTGCCAACGTGTCGAAGGCGTTTGCGCAAAACAATGTATCTATCCAATCGGTTTTGCAAAAAGAAGGGGAAAACGGCATGGCGCAAATCGTATTTGTCACCGCTCAAACAAAAGAGAGCGCAATCAAAAATACGCTTTCGATCGTTGAAAATCTTGCCTGCGTCGAAAAAATCGCCGCCGTCATCAGAGTCGAGGAATAATCATGGTGCTTTTCTTTGCCAAAGGCGAGGCGGACAGCGACAAATTTGTCAAATTCTGCTACGGCCATTATAGGGACATAATGTCAAGATACGGTGCGGATTTGCCAAAGGACGTGCAAATCGTGCGCGAGGAAGGTCAAAAACCGCGTTTCGACACCGACGAGGCGTATTTCAATCTCTCTCATTCGTACGGAGCGATTATGTTGGGCATATCCCATTCGCCCATAGGCGTGGACATCGAAAAAATCCGCGATATAGACTACGAAAAATTCGATTTCATCCATGCGGATAACGTCGAGGATTTTTTTGAAAAGTGGACGGAAAGAGAGAGTTATCTCAAATTTACCGGCGAGGGATTGTCGGCGTTCAGATGCGAAATCCCTGCCGAAGCGCACTTCGAGCATTTTCCGGTGTGGGAAGAGTATCATGCTTGCGTGTGCGCCGAAGAGCAAAATATAATAGCATACGAGATAGACGTCAACGCAATCGAAAACTGATATTTGCAAAATCTTTGCATATATTCTTAAAAAATGCGTATGCGTTCGACAACCGAAAATTGCCCTTGTTCAAATGCGAATAGGGTGGTATAATACAAAACAACAAAGAGATATCGGAGGTATTTTATGATTCTCGAAAAAATCAAAGACATTATGGAAGAGGAACTTGGCAAGGATAGAAACGAGGTTACGCTCGAGAGCGACATCATCAAGGATTTGGGACTTGACAGCCTCGATATCGTCACGCTTATCATGGCGGTTGAGGACGAGTACGGATTCACCGCGGACGACGACGAAATCGTAAATCTCAAAACCGTCGGCGACGTCGTCAAGTATATCGAAAACGCAACCAAATAATTGTTTTTTATCGCATTTACGCTTTTTATTGCCGACAGACTCCGTTTGTCGGCAATATTTGGTTATTTATACAAAAATATTTATACTTTTTTTAGGAAAAAAGCATTTTTCCTTCGTATATATATTTAGAAAACTTAAGAAGAGGTATTATGGCAGGCGGTTTTACTCCCGAATTCTTGGAGGAACTTAAATACAAATGCGACATAGTGGAAGTCATTTCGCAATACGTTCCCTTGCAGAAAAAAGGCGGACGCTATTTCGGGTGCTGTCCTTTTCACAATGAAAAAACCCCTTCTTTTTGCGTAAACAACGGCTGGTATCACTGTTTCGGTTGCGGTGCAACCGGCGATGTCGTCAAGTTTGTAATGGAAATGGAATCCGTGTCTTTTTACGACGCCGTGAAGTTGCTTGCCGACAAGGTGGGGATGCAGCTGCCCGAAGTTAAGCTCGATCCCGAATACGCCAAAAAGAAGGAACATTCGGATGTTTTGAAACAACTTATGCGCGACGCGGCAAGGTATTATCGCAACAACCTCCTCGATGAAAACAAGGGCAAGGAGGCAAGAGAGTATTTGCACAATCGCTCCCTTGACGACGAGACGGCAAAGCGTTACGGTCTGGGGCTTTCGCTTGACGGAGAGAGCATGGTCGGATATATGCGTCGCAAAGGATATTTGCTCAAAGACCTCGAAGAGTGCGGACTTGTTGGCAACGCTCAAAGACCTTACGACGCTTTTGCAAACAGAATTATCGTGCCGATTATGGACAGCATGAGCAACGTCATTGCTTTCGGTGGACGTATTTATCACGGCGAAAAGGACGTTGCAAAATACAAAAACTCCACAAACACCACGCTTTTCGACAAAGGACGCACGATATACGGCATCAACTTTATAAAGCGCGACAAAAAGATGAACGGCGTTGCCTATAAAGAGCTGATTTTGGTCGAGGGCTATATGGACGTCATCTCGCTCGGCGCAAGCGGCATAAAGAATGCCGTTGCGTGTATGGGCACGGCTCTTACCGACGGACAGGCAAGAGAGCTTTCCCGCATGACGGAAAATCTATATGTTTGTTACGACGGCGACGGCGCGGGCAAAAAAGCGACGATACGCAACGTGGATATCCTTGCGAAGTTCGTGCAAAACGTCAGAGTTATTTCGTTGGACGACGGCAAAGACCCCGACGAAACCGTGCGCGAAGGCGGTGCGGAAGCGTTCCTCAAAAAGCAAAAAGAGGCGTTGCCCGTGATAGAATACAAACTGAAACTTTGTGCCGACGCAAACGATTTAGGCTCGGTCAACGGCAGAGCGAAATACGTGCAATCGGCACTTAAAGTGCTGAAAACGATTGATAATCGTGCCGAACGTGAAGTTTATATGGACGTCGTGTCCAAAATGAGCGGCGTATCCGTTGCCACGCTTACGGACGAAGTCGGCATGATTCGTCCGACAAAAATCGAACGGACAAAAGAGAACGACGAAGAAAAAATCGAAAAAACTTTGATTGCGTCGCGTTTTGTACTGAACCGCATTCTCAAAGGCGAGAAGTTTGTGGATATAAGCAAAATAAAAACCGAGTGGCTTGCAAACGATTTGCATAAAGAAGTTTTCGATTGGGCAAAAACCATGCCCGAACATACCGATTTGGTCAATCCGATGTTCAGCAAATTCGGTTATGAAAACGATGAAATCAACAAGATTTTGAATGTCAACATGAAGTTTGCCGACACTATAAGAGAAGCGGACTACTTCAACGATTGCGTGCTTATGCTCGCAAACGAATTTGTGTCAAAACGACTCGAACAAGTCAAGAACGGCTATAACGAACTGTCGGATCCCGAAGCAAAAAGAGCGAGCATTGCGGAAATATCCCGCTTGCAAAAAATATTAAAATCAAAAGACATCAACGACAAACTTTGATTCACCCAGGAGGAGTATAAGTGGACAGAGAACAACTTTTGAAACAAGAGATTGACAAAATCGTCGCCTACGGCAAGAGCAAAGGCTCTATCAGCGAAGACGACATAATGGCAAGGCTGGAACACCTCAACGCAACCGCAGAGGATATGGAGATGGTGTTCAACGCTTTGCAAAACGAGAATGTCAAAGTGGAAGAAACCATCGAGGAGGACGACATCGCGCTTGACAAAATCATCGATTCAAGCGTTGACGACTCGGTGAAAATCTACCTCAAAGACATCGGCAAAGTTCCTCTTTTGACCGCAGATCAAGAGATCGAACTTGCAAAACGTATGGAAGAGGGCGACGAAGAGGCAAAGCATATTTTGAGCGAAGCAAACTTGCGCCTTGTCGTGTCTATCGCAAAACGCTACGTTGGCAGAGGCATGCAATTTCTCGACCTAATTCAAGAGGGCAACCTCGGCTTGATGAAAGCGGTTGAAAAATTCGATTATACAAAGGGCTTCAAGTTTTCCACTTACGCAACGTGGTGGATAAGACAGGCTATCACCCGTGCAATCGCGGATCAGGCAAGGACGATTCGTATCCCCGTGCATATGGTTGAAACCATCAACAAACAAGTGCGCGCAACGCGTCAACTTCTTCAAAAACTCGGCAGAGAGCCGTCTGCGGAGGAGATTGCGGCGTACCTCGGTTGCTCGGTCGAGCGTGTGCGTGAAATTCAAAAAATCGCACAAGATCCCGTTTCGCTCGAAACGCCTATCGGTGAGGAAGAGGACAGCCATCTCGGCGATTTCATCGAGGATCACACCTCTCAATCCCCGAGCGAAGTGGCAGAGGGCAATATGCTCAAAGAGCAACTCATTCAAGTGCTCAATACGCTCACTCCGCGTGAAGAAAAGGTGTTGCGTTTGAGATACGGCCTTGACGATTCGCATCCCAGAACGCTCGAAGAAGTCGGCAAGGAATTCAACGTCACTCGTGAGCGTATCCGTCAAATCGAGGCAAAGGCGTTGCGCAAGCTCCGTCATCCCAACCGCCTCAAAAAACTCAAGGATTTCGACTGATGCCAATACGACTTGACCAAAGACTCACCGCCATTGCCAATCTCGTGGATTACGGCAAGGTTGCCGACGTAGGTTGCGACCACGGGAAACTCGGCTATTATCTCGTAAGCACGGACAGGGCAAGCGAGGTCATCGCAACGGATATATCTGCTCCGTCGCTTGCAAAAGCGGAGGAACTTGCCAAAGAGAACGGCGTGCAGGACGTTATGCAAACGCGCCTTGGCAACGGACTCGAACCCGTGGGTGACAGAGAAGTGGACACCGTGATTATTGCGGGACTCGGCGGCGACGTCATATCCGATATAGTTTTGCGCGCGCATGCGCAAGACAAAAAGTTTGCGCATTTTCTGCTTTCCGCAAACACGCATCCCGAAAAGGTCAGAGTTGCGCTTCAAAAGTGCGGACATACCGTCGTGTTTGACGAAATGCTGGAATGTGCCGGCAAAGTTTATACGATAATAAAAACGCAGGAAGGCGAGAGCAATCTCTCGGACGACCAAATCCTTTACGGCGTGTTTTTCAAGACTAGCGAGAACTTTGCGTATTTTGCGAAAAAAGAAATCGAAAGCATGAAAAACGTGCTTGCACACAATCCCAAAGCCGTCGAACTTTCCGAGAAAATCGAGAAGTTGCAAGCCGCTTTGGACAAAAACGAGGGTTAAAAAGCAATATTCCGCACGTAAACTGCGGATTCGGAATTATGAAAAACAGACAAATAACCGATACAATCGAAAAATTCGCACCGTTGCAGCTTGCCGAGCCGTGGGACAACCCGGGGCTTATGATGGGCAATCTCGACGACGAATGTCGAGGCGTAATCGTTGCGCTTGACTTAACAAAAGACGTCGTAAGGCAAGCAATCGAGCAAGGATGCAACCTCATCGTGACGCATCACCCGTTCTTTTTCAGCGCAATAAAGTGTATAGACACAAGCGTGTCCAAGGGCGGAATTATCGAAGATGTGCTCAAAAACGGACTCACCGTTTATAGTGCGCACACCAATCTCGACGAGTGCGAAGGCGGATTGTGTATGAGCCTTGCAACGCTTCTGGGCGGTGAAAACCTTGCGCCGAACGGCGTGGGTGTGGTGTGCGACGTAAAGGTGCAAAGCCTTGAAAAGTTTGCAAAACACGTTGCGAATACGCTCAAAGACGATTCCGTAAAATACACGGGCGAGGGCAGCAAAACGATTGAAAAAGCATTGATAATTTGCGGCGGAGGAGCAAGCGACGACGCATACGAAAACGCAAAGCAAAACGCAGACGTTTTTGTGAGCGGCGACTTCAAACATCATCTTTACGTCGCATCCGAAAACGACGATTTTCCCATCGTCGAGTTTTCGCACTATTCAAGCGAAATCATCGTTCAAAATTTATTCGAACAAATCATTGCGCCCACCGGCGTGAGCATTATAAAAGCAAAACAAAACCGTCCTTTCAAAACGGTTGGAGGATACAATGAAATTTGACAAGATACTTCAGTACCAAAAAATCGACCAAGAACTTATGAATTTGGAAAGCGAAGTCGCAAAAAGCGACGAACGCCAAAAATTTGCCGTTGCGAAATCGCATCTGGAAGGCGCGACGGAAATGATCGGTAAGCTCAAATCCGAAGCGGGCGAACTTCTTGCAGGCTATGCCGCCATGAAAGAAAAAATCGACGCTCTCAAAGACGAACTCGACGAGTTCGACGGCATTTTGGACGACGTTCAGGACGCAAACGAAGCGGATCATTATCTCAAAATGGTGGCGTCCATCGCCGAAAAAATCAACGCTCTCGAAAAAGAGGCAAACGGTGCTGCGGCAAAAATCGACCAAGTCAACGACAGCTACAAAAAGACGTGGGATCAAGGCGTCAAAGCAACCGACGTGTACAAGAGCGCAAAGGCGGATTACGACAATCTCGTGAGAAAACTCCAACCCAGAGTCGTCGAAATCAAATCTCAACTCAACGCTCTCAAAGCGGAAATCCCCGAAAATATTATGAATGCGTATCTTGCGCTTCGCACGGCGAAAAAGATGCCTGCGTTCGTCGCGTACGACAAAACAAAGGGAGTTTGCGGACGCTGCTTTATGGACGTGCCCAACGACACAAAGTCCAAACTGCGTAACGTCGGCGATTATGCCGAGTGCCCAAACTGCCGCAGAATACTTTACGTTGCCGACGAGCAATAATCGATTTAAAGGAGAGAAGAAAATGAACAATTGCTACAACAACCCCGACGTCTATTGCGTCAACGTTGAAAAGAAGCACGGTGCGGGTTTTCCCCTCGACCAAAACGGCAAAACTAAAACCGTTCTCCTCAACGGCGAATGGGATTTCAAATATTACGTTTCGACGGCAATTCTCAATCCTCGGCCTACCGAGTGGGACAAAATCGAAGTCCCGTCCAACTGGCAACTCAAAGGTTACGGCAAGCCCATTTATTCGAATATCCGCTATCCGCATCCGATTGCGACGAGCGGCAAGCCTCACATCAACGAAAACGAAAATCCTTGCGGCGTGTACAGACGCTCTTTCTCTCTTGACAAAATCGAGGGGAGCATACACGTCAATTTTGCAGCCAACAGCGGAGCGGAAGTGTATGTCAACGGCTCTTTCGTAGGTTACAGCGAGGACACTTTCGATTATCAGGAATATGACATTACGCCGTATGTAAAAGTCGGCGAAAACGAGCTGAAAATCATCGTCTACCGCTATACGACGGGCAGTTATCTCGAAGACCAGGATATGTGGCGCATATCCGGACTTTATCGCGACGTCAACCTCGTGTTCCTTCCCGACGTGCGCATAGAGGATATGTACGCACGCGCGGAGTTCAACGAGGACTATTCCAAGGCGAAACTTCTTGTCGACGCAAGCGTGTATTGCGCAAAAGGCGTGGAAATTTCGGACGCAGACGTCAAAATCGAGCTTATCGACAAGGACGGCAACACCGTTTGCGAAGGCAATTTTGCGGTGCTCGGTCTTGACGAGGACGAATCCATGGCGGTCAAGATGACGGAAAATATCGTCAATCCGCATCTTTGGAGTGCGGAAGATCCGTATCTTTACAAACTTCGCCTTACGTTCACGTCAGTTGAAAAGGGACAACCCGTCGTCCACGATATTCGCGAGATAGATTTCGGCTTCAGAAAAGTCGAGATAATTCCGTCGATAGACGGCAAGCAGCCCTACATAACTCTCAACGGCAAAAAACTCAAAATAAGAGGCGTAAACCGCCACGAGTTCCATCCCGATTTCGGCCATGCGGTGCCCAGAGAGTACACCGAAAAGGATATCCTTCTTCTCAAAAAACACAACGTCAACAGCATAAGAACTTCGCACTATCCCAACAGCCGCCATTTCTACGAGCTTTGCGACAAGTACGGCATTATGGTTATGTGCGAAAACAACCTCGAAACTCACGGACTTGCAACTCGCGTGCCTCGTTCGAACAGAAGATGGACGGAGCAAGTGTGCTGGCGTATGCGCAACATGGTTTTGTCTTATCGCAACCATGCTTGTATTCTTTTCTGGTCGCTCGGCAACGAAAGCGGAAACGGCAAAGCGTTCCCGGCAATGAAAAAAGCCGCTCTCGAACTTGACAATACTCGTCCAATTCACTATGAGCCGGACGCATATCTCAAAACGACCGATATTATGAGCGAGATGTACACAAAGGAAGAGCAGATGGAAGAGATCGCTCACAATCGTTGCCATATCCATTCCATGGCATTGTGGGCTCCTTTTGGACATCTTCTCACACCGAGAATGTACAAAAACAAGCCGTTTATCCAATGCGAATACGCCCACTGCATGGGCAACAGCCTCGGAAATTTCGAGGATTACTGGAAACATTTCAGAAACAATGACAGACTTTGCGGCGGATATATTTGGGACTTTGCAGACCAAGCTATCAAACGCGTAAACCAAGACGGCGTCGTGGAATACACCTACGGCGGCGACTGGGGTGATAAGCCCAACGACGGCACTTTTGCTTTCAACGGCATCGTCAGAGCGGACAGAAGCCCCAATCCCGCGTTCTATGAAGTCGCAAAAGTTTATCAACAAGTCCAATTCGAGCGCAAAGGTGACAAAATCGAGCTTACGAACGAATATATGTTTACAAATCTCGACAGATTTACGTTGAAATTCGAGCTTGTACAAAACGGCGTGGTAACTCAAACCAAAGTCGTGGATATGCCTTCCGTCAAACCGCTTGAAAAGGGCAGCGTGGAAATTCCTTTCGATATGCCGAAAGAAAAATGCGAAGTCGCAATCAACTGTTACGCAGTCGTAAAGGGTAGCTTCGACGTGTTCAATGACGGTGAAGCGGTTGCTTACGAGCAAATCGATATGACGGGTTACGTTCCGCAAGAGTTCAAGAGCGCGCAAGGCAAAACCGTCTTTGACGAGGATGGTGTAATCGTGCTCGAATGCGGAAAAATGCGTGCGACGGTATCCAAAAACGGCGGATGCATCTCATCCATTGTCGTGGACGGCAAAGAAAAACTTTCGTCGCCTATCATGCTCAACTTCTGGCGCGCGGCAATCGACAACGACAAATCTCCGCAAATTCCGCATTTCGCGCTTGCTCTGTTGGGCAAAACCTTCTTCAAATCGTGCAAGGATCACCTTGTCAAGTCCAATATGACCATAACCGACAAATCCCTTGTCATAGACTGGTCTTGCTCGCCGCAATTGTTTGCATTGAGAACGGTTTACGAGGCAGGCGAGGACGGATTGAAAGTGTCAATGAGAGTGAAAAACAACATGTATTCGCTTCCCAGATACGGCTTCCGTATGGGGCTTGCATCCTCCGACGATATGACCTTCTTCGCAAGAGGACCTCACGAAAACTATTGCGACCGCAAAGCCGCGGCAAAACTCGGCGTGTATTCGGGCAAAATTGCGGATTTCGAGCACAACTATCTCGTCCCGCAAGAAAACGGCAACCACACCGACGCACGTTGGCTCAAAGTTGGCGGTGATGACGGACTTACGTTCGTAGCGTGCGAAAAGCCTTTTGAATTCAGCGTGCATGATTATACGCAAGAAGCACTCGAAGAAGCAACCCATGCGCACGAGCTTAAACACGGCGGAGTGGTTGAAGTTTGCATAGACGGCGCGCAACGCGGCGTGGGTGGCGACGTCCCGGCACTTGCCTGCACGAAGAAACGCTACAAGATTCTTCCCAACCGTTACCATGAATTCAGCTTTGTCATCAAAGCGTAAAACGGAAATAAAGCGTATTATAGAGTAATTATATAAAAGTTAGTATAAAAATTATCGGAAAGGCATTGCACGATTTGTTGCGATGCCTTTTATCTATGTAAAAATTTGACAAACTGTGTTTTTTGTCATAAAATAAAACTGCGACAAATCTGAATATAACAATGCAAAAGTCCTATTACTTCGGTAACAGGTGCGTCTTTCTGCGTTACATAGCTTTTGTTTTTATGGCATGTGGGTTTATCGCAAAATCAGCGGGGATGCATTTTTATATTTTTACTAGATTATTGAAAATCCCTGCAATACAAAATGCGAGGGAGAGTATGAAAACCCAAAAGCAACGTATTTTTAGCATTTTAGCCATTTTGACAATGACAGTAATTTTGACGTGCATTTTTGCCGCTTGCGATAAAACAAATGTTGACGATGAAAAACATACGAAACAAGTGCCCGTATACAAGGGCATGACGATTTCCGATAGTTTTGCAGGCACATCGGCGACTGTAGCTTCAGACGATAACGGCAATCATTATGGGCATTTCAAAGGTGATCATAATGATCGCGATGATGAGGTTGATCAAAACAAGCCTTTTGAAGATCCAAATGCGCCCAGCATTGAAGACAAAGCAAACAGCACTTTGGACGTTGTAGGTGCGGCGGAAAGCATTTATTATGCAGACAAAAATCAAGATATCTTCATAACAATCAGACTTTCAAACCCTGATAGTTACGAAATTTTGTCGTTCACGCTCAATGGCAAGAAATATTCCAACTATATGTTCGAGAATGGCTCGGACATGGAGAATTTGGTACTTAAAGTCAACGTGGGAGATGTCGGAGGAATTGTTGAATACACAATCGACGCAATCAAGTACGTTGACGGCACGGACATCAAAGACGTGCGTATGGACGGTGACAGAACGGTCAAAGCAGGCGTGAGAGCAAGCGACCAAACCTATGTCAACGTGACAAACGAACAAAAGACGATGACAAGCATCTCGTTTGACGCGCAGGTTGTTGATTTGTATTCACTCATTGAAAAGAGTGGCGGCTATGCAAAAGCTGTGCTGTACGACGGTGTGAATATGCTGACAAAGGACATCAACGTCGGCGAAAAGACAAACATTGTCTTTGACAATCTTACACCAAACACCGTGTATCAATACGGTGTTGTCGCACTTTATGACAATCTTAGCGGAAACGGTGCTAAACTCAACACTCTCTACAAAAAAGCAGTCTATACCGATACAATTGTTTTATTCAAAGACGTGCAAGTCGGCAAAGAGAGCATCGAATGGGGCTTTGTGTGGAACGAATCTTTTGCCAACAAGCAAATGAGTGAAATCTCGCTTTGGCAAAACGACGAAAAAGTGCATGACGTTGACACTGGCGTAACACGCATTGACGGTTTGAAATCCAACAACAAATATACCCTCAAAGCGACCTACAAAAATCTTCAAAACCAAGACGAAGCCATTGCAATCGAGTTTGTTACATATGCAAAAGCAGTACCGACTGTTGAAATTGCAAACGTGCAGTCTACACAAACGGAAATCACGTTTGAATTGAATGTAACCGACACTGATAATGTTGGTGCGATCACAAAGATAG
>FR895525.1 GCA_000434435.1 Firmicutes bacterium CAG:475 | reverse complement strand
GGACAGATCGTGATCGATTTCAACAAACCCGTGCTTTGTTTCGGGCTTGCAACCGATTTTACGACGCATATGTTCCCGGGAAGCAAACGACTTTTCGAGATTGCCGAATCCATCAGTGAGATTAAATCCGTGTGTAAGTGCGGCGCAAAAGCAACCGTAAACGCACGTATGGACGACCACGGCAACATAGTGTTCAAAGGCGAACAAGTGTGCTTGGGCGGCAATGACCGCTACGTCGCTATGTGCAGAAAGTGCTGGCTCAAAAAGAAAGCCGAGCAAGAAGCCAAAGGCTTGTATTTGTGAGGTGAGTATGCGAAGTATCGTCATCGGCATTTGCGGCGGCACGGGAAGCGGAAAAACAACGCTTGCAAGCAGAATCAAGAGTGCGTTCGGACAAGACGCTGTTATGCTCAGCATGGACTCCTACTACAAGTCCAACCGCGATATTCCGTTTGAAGAAAGGGTGAAAATAAACTACGACCATCCCGATTCTTTCGACACGGATTTGCTTGTGGAGCATATGCGAAAGCTCAAAAACGGCGAAACGATTTATCATCCCGTTTACGACTTTACGCAGTATATGCGCACCGATGAAGTGAAAGAAACAAAGAGTGCAAAGGTCATCATTCTGGAAGGTTTGCTCAACTTTTACAACGCCGACCTTTTGAAACTGCAAGACATAAAAATCTTTGTTGATACCGACGCAGACGTACGCATACTTCGCAGAATCATGCGCGACGTAAAAGAGCGGGGAAGAAGCCTCGAATCCGTCGTCAATCAATATCTGACAACCGTCAAACCTATGTACGAGCATTTTATAGAACCAACCAAACGCCTTGCCGATATCATAGTTCCCGAGGGCGGTTACAACGAGGTTGCCTACGAAATGATAGTCAATGCGATATTGCACAGAATCAACAGTTAAAAGTGCAAATTCGACGATATAAACACCTTGTACCGTCAAATTACACAAGAATAATAAAAGAAAAAACAACGACTTAATTTTGCAAAACGAGCGGTATAAACGATTGCTTTTGTAAAAAATATAAATAAAAATTTGAGGTAAAATATATGGAAATCAAAGAAATTTTGTCAAAATGCGACCACACATTGCTTGCGCAAACGGCAACGTGGGAGGACATCAAAGCGATTTGCGACGACGGCATCAAATATCAGACGGCATCCGTTTGTATTCCGCCTTGCTTCGTAAAACAAGCAAGCGAGTATTCAAAGGGCAGAGTTGCGATTTGCACCGTCATCGGTTTTCCCAACGGCTACAATACGACCGCCGTCAAGGAGTTTGAAACAAAGGACGCAATCGCAAACGGTGCGGACGAAATCGATATGGTCATCAATATCGGCGAGCTTAAAGCGGGCAACTACGATTACGTGGAAAACGAGATAAGAACGCTCAAAAAAGCGTGCGGTGACAAAATCCTCAAAGTCATCATCGAAACCTGCCTTCTCACCGACGACGAAAAAATCAAGATGTGCGAACTCGTCACCAAAGCGGGCGCGGATTTCATCAAGACCTCCACGGGCTTCTCGAAAGCGGGCGCAACGTTTGCTGACATCGAGCTTTTTGCAAAGCACGTTGGCAAAAACGTCAGAATGAAAGCTGCGGGCGGTATATCCTCAATCGAGGACGCAGAAAAATTCGTTGAGCTCGGCGCGTCCAGACTCGGTACGAGCAGAATCGTCAAAATCGTCAAAAAGCAAGAAAGCGAAGGCGAATATTGATATCGTGCGTGCGCATATATAAATTTGCGCATATGTTCGTATTTGTAAGCGTAAGAGATTTACGATTGCCGATATGAACAACCGAAAAGACAATACGTATGCTAGATTGCAAATATGAAGCACTCAGGCATACTCCGCATATTCGTGCGGAAAAAATAAAAATAACGGGAGTAAAAATTATGTCAGTTCCAACCCCTCATATCACAGCAAAACTCGGAGATTTTGCCGACACCGTTCTTATGCCGGGCGATCCTCTTCGCTCCAAATTCATTGCGGAAAACTTCCTTGAAGACGCCGTTTTGGTCAACAACGTCAGAGGCGTCAACGGCTACACCGGTTATTATAAGGGAAAGAGAGTGTCCGTCATGGCGTCGGGCATGGGACAACCCGCAATCGGCATATATTCGTACGAGCTTTTCAACTTCTACGACGTGAAAAACATCATCCGTATCGGCTCTTGCGGCTCTTTCGACAAGGATTTGCATGCGCGCGACATTATAATCGCAATGGGCGCATGCACCAACGGAAACTACGCAATGCAATACAATCTTCCCGGCACGTTCTGTCCGATTGCCGACTTCGATCTCGTGCGCAGAGCCGCCGAGCTTTGCGAAAAAGCAGGCATAAACTACAAAGTTGGCAACATCTTCTCGTCGGATACGTTCTACGACGACGCAAACAGCGGTATGCAATGGGCAAAGATGGGCGTTCTCGGCGTTGAGATGGAATCCGCCGCACTCTACTGCAACGCGGCGCGCGCAGGCAAAAAAGCTCTTTGCATCTGCACCGTCAGCGACAGCTTTATCTATCCCGAAGAGAATACCACTGCGGAAGAAAGACAAAATTCCTTCACAAAGATGATGGAAATCGCTCTCGAATTGGCATAACCTTGACAGAGTGTGCTTAAAAATATAAGAGCGTATAATACAATTTGAAAGTAAGGTGAAAATATGAGTAAAAGAGTTTTTATTATCGTGCTTGACAGTTGCGGTTGCGGTGAAATGCCCGATTCGTACCTATGGCACGATGAAGGCAGCAACACGCTCGGCGCAATCCGTAATGACGAGCATTTCAATTGCCCCAATCTCGTCGAGCTCGGACTTTTCAATATCGATACGGTGGGCGGCGGAATCGCGAATCCGAAGGGAAGCTATGCGCGCCTTAAAGAAACGTCGATGGGCAAGGACACTACAATAGGACACTGGGAGATTGCGGGCATAATCTCTCCAAAGCCGTTGCCGACCTACCCGAACGGTTTCCCGCAGGACGTCATCGAAGAGTTTGAAAGACGCACGGGCAGAAAAGTGCTTTGCAACAAGCCGTATTCGGGCACGGAAGTCATCAAGGACTACGGCAAAGAGAGCATAGAAACGGGTGCGCTCATCGTGTACACGTCGGCGGACAGCGTTTTTCAAATCGCCGCGCACGAGAGCTACGTTTCAGTGCCCGAACTTTACAAATATTGTGAAATCGCGCGCGAAATGCTTCAAGGCGAACACGGCGTGGGCAGAGTTATCGCTCGTCCGTTCACGGGAGAGTGGCCTTATACGCGCACGCCCAACAGGCACGATTATTCGCTCGTCCCTCCGCACACTACCATGCTGGATTGCTTGAAAGACGCCGGACTTGCCACCATATCCGTTGGCAAAATCTACGATATTTTTGCAGGCAAGAGCGTGAGCGAATCCAACCGCACGACGTCGAATACAAACGGAATGGAAGTTACGCTCGACATCCAGAAACGAGATTTCGAGGGACTTTGCTTTGTCAATCTCGTCGACTTCGATATGAAGTACGGTCATCGCAACGATATTGCGGGATATGCAAACGCAATGACGGAATTTGACGTGCAACTCGGACAATTTTTGCCTAATATGCGCAACGACGATTTGCTGATTATCACCGCCGATCACGGTTGTGATCCGTCCACGCCGTCCACAGACCATTCGCGCGAATACGTGCCTATGATAGTGTGCGGAAAACACGTCAAAGAGGGCGTAAACCTCGGCACTAGAAACACATTTGCCGACATCAGCGCAACTGTTCTGGACTATCTCGGCGTAGACAAAAAAGATACCGCGGGCGAGAGCTTTCTTGCAAGCATTGCAAAGTAAGCGGTTATTTGCAAGGAGGTTTGTATGCTCGATTACAAAAAACTTATGGAAAAGGCAAACGAGATGCGTAAGACATCATATGTGCCGTATTCTCATTTCAGAGTGGGCGCGGTGCTTGTGACGAAAGACGGCAAGGAATACACCGGATGCAATTTTGAAAACGCCTCTTTCCCTGCCACCGTTTGCGCAGAGCGCACAGCTTTTGCAAAAGCGATAAGCGAGGGCGAAAGAGAGTTTGCTTGTATTGCAATCGTCGGCGGCAGAGAAGGAGAGATTTCACCTTTTTGCGCTCCGTGCGGAGTGTGCCGTCAGGTTATGTCGGAGTTTTGCGGCAGCGATTTCGAGGTTGTACTCGGCACTCCCGACAAGTTTAAAGTGTTCAAGTTCGACGAAGTGTTGCCCATGCGCTTTACGGGCGACGAGTTGTAATTTTTCAAAATCGCAACGATTTGCGCCGTTTCAAATGCAAAACAAAAACGCTCTCGGAGTTGTCCGAGAGCGTTTTGTATATGCGTTTTTATCTGTTTGCGTTGAGAAGCGCAAAGTTCTTTTTGTTTTGTTTATACAAGGATTTAAACACTTCGAAGCCCTTGTCGTAAACTTGCTCTTTCAACTCAAAGTTGGGGTTGAACGTCTTTTTTGCAGGGATAAACTTCTTTATCTCGTCAAAAGACGGGATAATGCCCAGTCCTACGCCTACGCATGCCGCCGCACCTACCGCACCGATGTTTTGCGGATTTTCAACGGTTTCGATGACGTGTCCCGTGATGTCCGCAAGCACTTGACAAGTGAAGTCGGAAAGTGCGCCTCCGCCGACAAATCTGATGACGTCGGAGGGTTTGACCTTCTTTGCGGAGGCTTCGAGCATCCAACGTTTGTGATAGCAGATTCCTTCAAGCACCGCACGGATAAGTTCGGTCTTGCCGGTTTCGAGACTGATGTTGAAAAACATACCTCTTGCGTTCGGATCTTCAAACGGGCAACGGTTGCCGTGAAGCCAAGGCGTGAAGATAACTCCGCCGCTTCCTGCCGGGATGTCGTCCACGATTGACGTCATATACGAGAAGAGGGAGAGATATTTGCCTTCGATGTCGTCGGTGACGTGTTTCTTTTGAATGTAGATGCCGCACTCGTCAAGCGCGATGTGGTCTTTCACCCATTCGAAGCACTTGCCCGAAGTTTCGAGTTCCGCAAAATAGTTGTATTTGCCGGGTTGAGCCGCAACGACTGCCGCAATCATGGACGATACGTCAACGGTCGGCTTGTCGGTGATTGTTCCCACCCAGCCAGAAGTGCCGCTGTAAATGTGGGTATCTCCAAGCCCCGTCGAGCCTGCGCCGACGCCGATAAGGTTTGCGTCCATACCTCCGCCGTACACTTTGATGCCCTTGACAAGACCCAGTTCCTCTGCGGCATTATCGGTGAGCGTGCCAGCGCACTCGGTGGACTCGATAAGTCTTGGCATATGTTTGACGTTGATGCCGAACATTTTGCACATGGATTTGCTTATGCACTTGTTTTTTAGATCGTAAAGCATCGTGCCGAAAGCGGAGTCGTGCGTAAGCACAAATTCGCCCGTCATGCGTGCGATGAGATATTCTTTGACGTCGAGCCATTTGTAGACGCGCGCAAAGTTTTCGGGTTCGTTGTTTTTGAGCCACAAATACTTCCAAAGCGGGTCTTTGACGGAAAGGGGAGCTGCGCCCGTGATGGCAAGAGATTTGAGAAGTCTTGCGATATTCGCGCCTTCGATTTGAAGACCGAATTTAAGCCCGTCCTTGATTTCTTTGGTTGCGCGCTGATCCATATAGCTGAACGCGCGGTGAACGGGGACGCCGTCACGATCGACAAGAACAAGGCCTTGCGCTTGCGAACAGAAGGAAATGCCTTCGACTTGTTCGGGTTTAATAGGGGAATTCTCGAAAATACGACGAGTGGTTGCTTTCATTGCGTCCCACCATTCGTTCGGATCTTGCTCCGCACCTCCGCCGGGGAGAACGTAAAGTTCGTAGCCTTGGGATGCCGCCGAGAGAATCTTTATGCTTTTGTCGATTTCGATAAGACAAGTTTTGATGCCGGTTGTGCCTACGTCGTAGGCGAGAACGTAATTGCCCATAATCCACCTTATTTATAAGATATATACAGTATAACACACACAAAAAACAGTGTAAATAGACTATTTGTTAAATAATCGAAACAAATAATACAATCAATGAATTTTGTATGGCTTTCTGCGGATTATTGCTTGAAAAACACGGCTTATTTCGATAAAAAATGTGCAAATAAACGGCAAACATTTTGCGATATAAGCATTGAAAACAAATGAAAAGGCAAAAGCGAAATATGCAAAATCACGCAAGTTTTGCGGCTTTGAGCGCAAGTACGATAGGGGGTGTGAGCAAAGAAAACGAAACGACTTCGACGGCAAAGTTTACGCCGAACCAGGCAAGCACGTATTCGACGGTCACAACGGTATTTTGCGCAATGGAAGTGCCGTTGAAAAAGATGAGCGTAAATATTGCCACAAACAACGTGTTGGTGACCACGCCGAGAGCGGCGGACAGGGCGTAAACGAGTTGATTTGTCAGAATAAGTTTGGATTTTTCGTTGTTTTTTCGATGAGGAATACACGATTTTTCACTGCCCGTTTTGTGTGAAAAACGCTCGTTGCCGTTGCCGTTTTCAATGATATTTGCGCTTTCAAAGTTTGTCGAATTTTCCGTGCCGGCGTTGACGAATTGAGTATTCTCATATGCAAATTCGCGCACGTATTCATAATTGCATATGCGTTTGATTTTTGCAAAATACACTATTTTTTGAAGTCCGTATCGCGTGAAATAGCAAACCACGGCAATCAAAATTCTCGGCACTATGCATACGATCGGGTTTTGAAAAATCGGGGCAACCGGTGATGCGGCTTTTGTGGTAAACCATGCGATATAGTTGACGACGCCCATTATGACGCCCATTGCGAGAGAGGTCTTGAAAGACGCAACTTGCGAAAGTATGATGGTCGGCAAAATCATCAGTGCGAGAGTTATCGTGCCAAACTGGACGGGAACGAAACAAAAGATAATCGTCAGCGCAAGCATGAGCGCGAGAAGAGTGATGTTTTTGATTGTCGAAAGTCTTTTGTTTTGCATTTTTAAGTCCTAAACTTTTGTGGGATTGATTATATGCTCATTATCGCTTTTTGTCAAACTTAAAACAATGAACGTTTGACAATAAACACAAAAAGGGTTTTATTGTGCAAAATATATGCTTTAAAAGTCGTGTTTCGAGAAATAAAGATTTCGAAGTCGTTTGACGAAATTCGGCCTAAAAAGACTTTTTACGCTGTCGGACGGAAAAATTTTTCGCTTTGAGTTATGTAAAATGGGCGTATGAAAAACCACTCTTTAACCGTCAAAAGAAAAGTGTTTCCCTCTTTCGATTTGAAGATGAGCGCAAAGACTGCGGTCGCATTCGCATTCGAAGGTCTTGCGATATTTTTGTTTGCAAGCGTACCGTCTTTCGGCTTTGCGTTGTCCCTCGCTCTTTGCTGCGCGCTTGTTTTCGCAAGGCAAAACGTGCTTGCGGTTTCGCCGTGTTTCGTGGTTGCAAGTGTCGTGTTTTCGCCCGATTGGCGCACGCTTTTGTATGCGATTGCGCCCGTAATTTTGCTTATCGCGCTGTATGCGATTTTTTTCAAGATTCGAAAAAACGTGCCGCTTTGGTCGGTTGCGCTTTGCGCTCTTGTCGGCATGATTCCATACGTTGTTTGCGGATGCTTGCTTTGCGGAGATTATTTGAAGTTCGGTCTGTGCGCGCTCTTTGCCGTGGCAGGAACTTTTTGTTTCGGCATATGCGCTTACGCCGTTTTCGTGCGTTCCGTTCTTCACAAGGCAACCGTTGACGAGCTTATTTGCGGCGGTATAACTTTGGCGGTGACGGGTTACGCGCTTTGCGGAGTGGGCGGACTCGGCTTTTACGCATACGGGGCGGTGCTTGCGTTTTGCCTGTTATTTTGCTCGGTGTGTTTCAAGCCCCAAACGACGCTTTTCGCGGGCATATTATTCGGAGTGGGCGCAAGCCTTGCAAAGTGGGATATGACCTATCTTGCGGCGGCGGTCGCTCTCGCAACGGCGTCGGTTGCGTTTTCGCCTTTCACCAAATGGTCGTCCGCGCTTGCGATTGTCGCAATCGAGGGCATCGAATGGCTGTTGAACGCTTATTCGGGCGCAGGGTGGCAGTCGCTCGTTACGTGCGCCGTCGGAGTAGTGTGCGCATTGTGCGTGCCGTCCTCATTTACAACCAAAATAAAAGGGCTTGCAAAAGGGGATAATCGCAGAGCTTATACGGGAGTGGTCAATAGGCGAGGAAGAGAACTTGCGTCCCGATTGTCCTCCGCTTCCGACGTGTTTTACGATATGTCGAAAAACCTCGAAAAATTTGCCGAAAACTCTTCGGAGTGTTCGCCCGACAAACTTGCAAAGGACGTCGCAAAGAATTTTTGCGGACGATGCAGGGACAGAGAAATTTGCTTTTCCGCACTGGGTGCGGACACGGCGGACGTGATTTTGCCTATGGCGGACGCGGCAATCAACAGAGGCAAGGTTACAATCCTCGATATGCCGCCTTTCGTCACGAGCAGATGCTCCAATATGCACTCGCTTGCTTCCGCGATAAATTTAAGCGCGGACGCATACAAGAAGAGGGTGAGTGCGGCAAAAAGTCTTGCGTCTTGCAAAAATCTGATGTCCGAACAGTTTGCAGGCATTGCGTTGATGCTGGATTCTCTTGCATGCTCTTGCGCCGAACAGGTGAACTTTGCGTCGGACGACGTGGAACTTTTGAAAGCGGAACTTCTGAAACACAACGTCGTGGCAAGCGAAATCGTGGTGTGCGGAGAAGGCTCGTCGGTGAGCGCAACGCTTGTGGTGCGGGATTGCGATGCGCAAAAAGCAGTGCTTGCAAGGGTTGTGTCCAAAAGTTTGGGCGCGAGAATGGAAATATCCAAAATTCAGGACAAAGGCACTCAAAAGGCGGTGTTTTTGGACTGTGCGCCTATATACGAAGTCGCCTACGGAATAGCGCAAAAGAAATTCGGCGAAGAAAGCGAATGCGGCGATACGTTGAGCGTGCTTTGTCCGTCGAGAACACGCAGACTTTTTGCGCTTTGCGACGGTATGGGACACGGTGACAAAGCAAGCGAAACAAGCAAAAACGCCGTGAAAATGATTGAGAGTTTTTATCGCGCCGGCATAGAGTCGAGCATCGTTTTGAGTCTTGTCAACAAACTGTTGAAACTCGGCGCGGAAGATATGTTTTCAACCCTCGATATTTCGGTTTTGGATATGCAAACGGGCGGACTCGACGTTGTGAAACTCGGCTCGGCAAGCAGTTTTATCATACGTAAAGACAACATCGAAATGCTCACTTGCACCGCCGCGCCCATAGGTATCGTGGACGACGTTGACAGCATAACGTCGCGCTATCAGCTGTTTGACGGGGATATGGTGCTTATGATGAGCGACGGAGTTTTTGACGCTCTTGATTCCAAAGGCGTTTGCGAAGTTATAGACGAGGCAGATACGCAAAATCCGCAAACGCTTGCCGACGTCGTGCTTGAAAAGGCACTCCAAAACGGAGCGAACGACGATTGCACGGTGCTGGCGTTGAGATTGTTTATGACCTGAGATTTGTGTGACATAATGTGTTGTGTTTTTTGCCGTGTTGCTGTATAATTGCGATATGGCAGTCGATATTCAAATAAATTTGAATAAGTTTATTTCAAATCCGTCTTTTGCAGGCAAAACCATAGGCGTGGCTTTAAGCGGCGGTAGGGATTCCGTTGCGCTTGCCTATGCACTCAAAAAGGCGGACGTTTCTTTGATTGCCGTCAACGTCGAACACGGAATAAGGGGCGAAAGCAGTGTAAACGACAGCAAATTCGTTGAAGAATTTTGCAAAAAATTAGATATTCCGCTTTTGAGTTTTTCGGTTGACGTTCCATCTTTTTGCAAGCAAAACGGTTACACTACGGAGCAAGGCGCGAGAATATTGCGCTACGATATTTTCGACAAGGTGCTTTCGGACGGAAAATGCGATTTTATCGCGCTTGCGCACCATGCGGACGACCAGGTGGAAACGGTGTTTATGCGCATAATTCGCGGTACGGGCGTCAGAGGCCTTTGCGGAATGAGCGCGGTAAGCGGCAAATATATCCGTCCTCTGCTCGATTGCACCAGAGAGGATATAAACGATTTTATCGCAAAAAACGAGTTGCCTTACGTTGACGACGAAACCAATTTCGACACCGATTATACACGCAACTTTTTGCGCGAGGAACTTGAAAAAATCAAGCAAAGATTTCCTGCTCTTTGCACGTCGGTGTCACGACTTTGCTCGAATGCGAGCGAGGTTTGTGATTATATAAAAAGCAACACTCCGACTTTGAGTTTGGACGGCGGTGAAGTCAAGGTGGACACCAAATACTTCGACGAGTGCGTGATTGCAAAAGAACTCGTTTTGCAAGCCGCAAAATTGCTGGGCGTTTGCCAGGATATAGAGCAAAGACACTTTGCAATCGTCCTCGCTCTCAAAGACGCTCAAAACGGAAAACGCGTCGAACTTTCTCACGGACTTGTGGCGCACAAAGACGGCGAGTATATCGTTTTTGCAAAAGACGAAGAGAAAAACGAGTGCGAAACAAAGAAGTTTTGCGAGGGCGAATTTGCGGACCTCGGAGTGAAAATCACGAAAATCGAGAGCGTTTGCAAAGAAAAATTACGTGAAAACGGCACTGAAAATTGCAATAGAACACTGTATATAGACGGCGATAAATTGCCCGAAAACTCCGTTTTGAGAAGAGTTGAAAAGGGCGATTTTATAAGGAAATTCGGCGGCGGAACAAAGAGCGCAGGCGACTTTCTGACCGATAAAAAAGTGCCTTTGCGCAAGAGAGAAAAACTTGTCGTTGTCGCAAACGGAAGCGAAGTTTTTGCTATATTCGGCGTGGAAATTTCAAAAAGCGTCGCACTGGATTGCGACACGAAAACGACGTTTGAATTGAAAATTATTTGAAAAACGCGACAAACGGCGGCAATGCACCGAAAATACACCATGAAAAATTATATAACGGAGATATAAAAATGTACGGCAAAGAAATCAAAAAAATTCTCGTATCGCGTGAAGAAATCGCAAAAAGAGTTGCCGAACTCGGCAAACAAATCAGCGAAGATTACAAGGGCGAATCGGTTACGCTGGTTTGCACTTTGAGAGGCGCAAGCATCTTTTTTGCAGACCTCGTGAGAGAAATCGAGGGCGACGTCGAGATAGATTTTATCGCAGTGTCCAGCTACGGCGCAGGCACGAAATCGAGCGGCGAAGTGAAGATGATAAAAGATTTGTCCGAGCCTATCAAAGACAAAAACGTGATCATCGTCGAGGACATCATCGACACCGGCATCACGCTTTGCTATCTCAAAAAGCTCTTGCTTGCGCGCGCGCCCAAGTCGCTCAAAGTTTGCTCGTTGCTCGACAAACCGTCAAGAAGACAAGTGGACTTCAAAGGCGACTATATCGGATTTGAAATCGAAAACGAATTTGTGGTCGGCTACGGTTTGGACTACGGCGAGAAGATGAGAAACTTCAAGGACGTTTGCGTGCTTGCTCCCGAGGTTTACGGTGGCTGAAAAGAAGGGCAAACTCATCGCTTTGGCAAATTGCTTTAAGCCCTTCGCAACGCTTTACGAAGTGGGCGGAGCGGTGCGCGACGAACTGCTCGGCATAGATTGTTTCGACGTGGACGTTTGCGCACAACTCGTGGTTGACGATGTCAAAAAGATATTGTCAAACACCGATTTTGTCGTTTCGGACAGAAATTTGCGTATGGGCACGGTGCATATATCGAGCGGTGATTTTGTGTGCGAATACACAACCTTTCGCACGGACAGCTATGACGTTTCAAGCGGCGAGCACACTCCCAAAGACGTGCGTTTCACAACGGATATGAACCTTGACGCAAAGCGCAGGGACTTCAAATGCAATGCGCTTTACAAGGACGTTCTGACGGGTGAAATCGTCGATTTGCTCGGCGGCGTCGAGGATGTCAAAAACAAAATCGTGTCAACCGCCGACGAGCCGGAAATCGTTTTCGAGGCGGACGGATTGCGCATTTTGAGAATGGTCAGATTTGCGGCGGAACTCGGATTCGACGTCGAAAAAAACACCTACGAAGTCGCAAAGAAAAACGCATGGCGCGTCAAAGATATTGCCGTCGAACGAATACGCGACGAGCTTGAAAAGATTTTCGTTGCGGACACAAAGCATCCCGAGCTTAACCTCAAAGACGCACACGTCAGAGGTTTGAGAATGCTCGACGACCTCGGACTTGTGGATATGCTTTTGCCCGAACTTGCCTCGCTCAAAGGTCTTGAACAACCGAAAAAATACCATATATACGACGCTTACGAGCATACAGTCAAAGCGTTTGAGTGCGCTCCTCCGAGATTGAGATTCGCCGCACTTTTGCACGATATAGGCAAAGCGGAATCTATAAAATCGACAGGCAATATGCACTCGCACGCTCAAATCGGCGCGGAGCTGGCAGACGGAATTTGCAAGCGTTTTAAATTGCCCAATTCCGAAAGGAAAAGACTTGTCAAAATCGTTGCGCTGCATATGACTGACGTAAAGGGCGACATGCCGAAGGGAAAACTTCGCAGATTCGTAGTGAAAAACTTTGACGTCATACGCGATCTTTGCGATTTTATGGATGCCGACTCTATCGCGCATAAGGGAGAATCGGGGAGGTCTGACGCAATACGCCGAGTCGTGAAAGAAATCGAGGACGACGGCACTCCGCTTTGCGTGAAAGGTTTGAAAATAAGCGGACAAGATTTGGTAAATATGGGCGTGGATGAAAAAACGCGAGGAAAAATTCTCGAAGAACTTTGGCTCGACACTGCCGAGAATCCCACTCTCAACGACAGGGAGAAGGCAATAGACTACGTCGAAAACAAATTGAAAGGCAATCGCGATTGAAAAGAGATTGCCGTTTGAAGGCAAAAAATAAATACGTTTCGGAGGATATGATATGACGGGACTTTACGTTATGGTTGCGATAAGCATCGCGCTTGCGCTTGCGTGCGTTGCGCTGTGCGTCCAACTTTTGAGAAAAAACAAGCAAAAATTCGACGACGCGGGAATTTTAAGCGTCAAAGAGGACAACGAAAAGCTCAAAAACGACATCGACACCGCAATGAAAATCAACAATTCCATGCTTGTGGGGACGCTTAATGCTCAAACGGAAAACATCAGAGCAATGGGCGAGCGTATGGACAGATTTATGCAAACGACGCAAAGAGGGCTGGAAGAAGTCAAAACTTCAACCGCTCAAAGCATTGCAAATCTGCGTGTGGCAAACGAGCAAAGTATCGCAACGCTCACCGCTTTGAACGCTCAAAGCATGAAAGAGATGAAAGAGGACAACGCCAAGCAGCTTGAAAAGATGCGCGAAACAGTCGATGAAAAACTCAGTGCAACGCTTGAAACAAGATTTAATCAATCTTTCAAAATCGTCAACGACAGACTTGAAGAAATCAATCGGACATTCTCCGAACTTCAAAACTTGCAAACCGGCGTCAACGACCTCAATCGCATTTTCAAAAACGTCAAAACGAGGGGAACGTGGGGAGAAGTTTCGCTTGAAAATCTGCTTGCGCAAATCCTTGCGCCCGAACAATATCAAAAGCAGGTGCGCATAAAACGCGGCAGTGAAGATATGGTGGATTTCGTCATTCGTATGCCCGGCAAAGGCGACGAAGAAGTGCTTTTGCCAATCGACGCAAAGTTTCCCGTCGAGGACTATGCTCGCCTTGTCGAAGCGTCGGAAAAAGGCGATCCTGACGGAGTGGAGGCTGCAAGCAAGGCACTTGCAAACCGTGTGAAAACCGAGGCTATGAGCATACGCGACAAGTACGTCAATCCGCCAAAAACCACCGATTTTGCGATTATGTATTTGCCGACAGAGGGGCTTTACGCCGAGATAATCAGAAGGGAAGGACTTGTTGAGGATATACAAAACAAGTTCAGAATCGTGGTGTGCGGGCCGACCACAATCGCGGCATTGCTCAACAGCTTGCAGATGGGATTCAGAAGCGTCGCAATCGAAAAACGCAGCACCGAAATCGGCAAACTTTTGCAAGGATTTATGAGCGATTTTGCGCTGTTTACAAAGTATCTCAAACAAACGGGCGACCGTTTGGACACGGTGAAAAAGTCGCTTGAAAACGCAGAGGAACGCACGAGAATCATCGGCAAAAAGCTCAACAAAGTCAACAGCCTTTCCGACGATAAAGGTCCCGACATGGAGCAACTTATCGCATCGTCGGGCGACGAAGAAATAACCTTCGAGGACGAAACTTATGAAGGCTGATTTGCACGTTCATACCACCAAAAGCGACGGCTCTCTCACTCCGAGAGAGGTTGTGCGCTGGGCAAAAAACAAGGGCTTGGACGTAATGGCAATCACCGACCACGACAGCGTCGCGGGGCTTGACGAAGGACGCGACGAGGCAAAAAAACTCGGTATAAAATTTGTGGGCGGAATTGAGTTTAGCACCTACTCAATTTGCGAAATCCATATTTTAGGATACAATATCGACTACAAAAACCCCGATTTTGTGCAAGAATTGCAAAAAGTTAAGGATTTGCGAAAGGAAAGAAACGTCCGCATCGGACAAAAACTGCAAGACCTCGGAATCAAGCTCGATATCGATTTTGCGTCGGACGGGCTCGGCCGTATGAACATGGCGCGCGAGCTCGTGAAAAAAGGGTATTGCAAGGACATAAACGATGCGTTCGACACATATTTGAAACCCGGCGCGAAGGCGTATTGCGAGGCTAAAAGACTTACGCCCGTCGAGGCCGTCAAACTCATCAAAAAGTACGGGGGGGTTGCATCCGTCGCGCATCCGAAAAAATACTTGCTGGACAAGAGGCTGGATATTTTGCTGTGCGGGCTAAAACAGTTCGGCCTTGACGGAATTGAGCTCAACTATCCATCTCACAACGAGCAAGACAAAAAAAACTTCTCCGAACTCATGAATAAGTATAAATTGCTCCCCACCGGCGGAAGCGACTTTCACGGCGACGAGGACAAAAATTTTGTATACGACCTGGATCCGAGAACGGCAAAAAAATTGCATGTTTGAGAGTGCTTCTACGCAAGGATGATATCGCAACTGCGTTGCGGTTGCGGAAGATTTCAGCTTATTCGGAGCG
>FR895524.1 GCA_000434435.1 Firmicutes bacterium CAG:475 | reverse complement strand
GCCTTGCGACTCCAATTCCGTCTTCGAAAAGGTGTTAAACTTCAAAAGAAGTGATTGCGGATTTAACGTGCAAACTTTCAAATCGTCCGAGTTTGCCTGTAAGCGCGGATATACGCTCCTGCGTACCCTCGACGATAAGTGCGATTGCGTTGGCTTCCTCTCGCGGCACGCCCATACGCCCGATGATAATATCCGCAAAATCGCTCAAAACTTTTTGTATTTCGACAGCAACGCTCTTGTCGCCTTTGAGGACTATGCCCACAACGCCTATCTTTTTCATATTTGACACTCCTTTCAAAAAAAATGCGCCACCTCAAACGGTAGCGCAAAAATGTTGCGATTTTGCTCGTCATCTTACACTCCGTTCTCTTGTCGGTTGTTGCCATCGTTTCGGGCGCACCCTACACTCCGTTTTGCCGACGCACATCGTTTTTGATTCGATATTTTTTTATCTATTTTGATATTATCCTATTTTTCTTACGCTGTCAAGCGTTTCACCACACAAACAAAATCGCCGCACCGAGAATTTTGCTTTCGGACAAAACGGGCATATATACGTTTTGCACGTCGTTGCTGTCAACATCGCTTGTGAAAATTTGCCAATTTGCGATTTGTTTTATTGCGGCTCGACTTGCCGAGTTTTCCTCATAATAATCGGCGATAAACGCTTTCAAATCGTTTTTGACCGCAGGAATACAAGACGCAATCTTTATGCTGACGTCCTCGATTTTGCCGATATACCAGTTGTACCAGCTCTTGATATACGGCAAAGTTTCGTCTGTAACTTCCGCCGGGTGCTTGTTTGGATTGCTCTCGCCAATTATGCTTTCAAAGCCGCAAAGGGACGCCGTCGTGTACAGCGCGGACAAATTCTTTTGAGTAGGATTCATTTCAAAATCGTAATAGCACTGTTTGAGCTTGTCGATATTTGCGTTGAAAAACAGCGAACCGAGCATAATCAAAAGCGTGTCTTGCTCGATTATATCGGGATGTGCGGGCTTCAAAGTATCGCCCTCGATTTCTTTGGCGAGATCGGACACGTTGAGAAGAAGGTCGAGAATTATCACCGGCATAGCTTTTTGATAGCCTTCCGCTCCTTGCTCGCAAACTCTGTCGATAAGTCCGTTTATGCCGTTTTGGTCAAACTTGCCGCTTTCCATAACTCCGTCGATAAGCCTTGCCGCCAAAACGAGTTTGTTGAGCGAACTTGTGGGCTCGTTGAGTTTTTTCTCTTCGTCTAGTTTTACGACGCTCAAAAAGTCGGTGATGAAATCCTTGTTCGACATCACGTCCTTGCTTGCAAGCGCAACGTCGCAAAGAGAAGGTATCACGTCAACCGCCATATACGCGTATTTTGCGTATTTGATGATTTGCGAATACACCGCCGAAGATATGCTCTTGTTGTCGAAATTGCTTATAAACAAATCGAGCGCGACGTCGAGTTTTTCGATTTCGCTTTGCGTAAGAGCGTTTTTGAGCCTCGAAACGTTGCTCAAAAGCGCGCTCACAAGCGTTGCCAATTCGCTCTCGGACACGTTGGACAGTGCGCCGTCGTCACCGAAAAGTTTTGAATAAAGCTCGTCCGTCAGCGTGTTGACCGAGGTGTCGTATGCAAACGCAATCAACTCGCTCATTGCGCTTTGCGCGTTTGAAAGCGCACTCTGCATCTCGCTCTTTTGCGCGTCGGTTGCGTTGAGCGATTGCTTTGCAAGGTTCAACACCGCTCTGTTGGCAGACACGTTTTCGAGTGCCGCCGCACTTGCAGAGTTTCGAATCATAACGTCTTTCACGTTGTCCAAACGGTCGACTATATTCGAAACGGTGTTTCTACCGTCGCTTATAAGTTTTGAAATCAAATCGTAGGCAAGCGTAGAAACGTCGCTTGCGGTAAGCCCGATTTGTTTGAGCATAGGCACGAGAAGCTCTGCGTTGTTCGAAAACTCTTTGAGAAGTTTCTTCCCTCCCTCGCTTTCAAGCGAATCGGCAAGCGACTTTATCTTTGCGGTTTGCAAACTCGAAGCGTTTACTACGTCACAAACAAGGCTCGTCCAACCTTTCGTGACGACGTAATCTCCCGCATTTTCAAGCGTCGCAATCTCCTCATCCGAAAGATTTGCGCTCCATTTTTCGTTTATGCCCGAAAGAAATGTTTGCTCAACTCTGCTCGTCTGGTTTGCACGCTCTTTTTGCGCGGCATTTCCTCGATTGTTGCACGCAACAAGACTCGCGCTCATCAAAAGCACGAGGGCAAGCAACAATATAAGGACGTTTTTCGACTTTTTCATATCTATACCTTTTTGATATTATAACCTTTTTTGAAGCAAAGCGCAAGGGGTACGAGAGTATAACCCGCGCTCATTGCGCCTCCCACGCAAGCCACCACCCACGCTTCGTACATAAACTCGAAGTAAAGTCCGAACAGACGGAGCGCATGGATAAGGCTCGAAGTGATAAGCACCGAAAACGCAAACGATACGGCAAACGAAACCACTGCAACGAGAGCGTGCTCAAACACTTCCGCACCCAGCAACGAATTTTTGGACATACCTGCGTTGAGCAACGCGACTCTGCCCTTTTGCGACGTCGCTCTGCCGATGAGCGTAGACACGACCGTAACCGCAAAAATGAAAATCGTCACGACGACGGCAAGCGTGCCGATGAGGTCGAACACGGATTGCATGCTTTCCATTTCCCACTTGAACGCTTCAAGCGTTTCGATGACGTAATAGTTGTTGCCTGCAAACTTTTCGCGCAACAATCCGATGGTCGAATCCATATCTCCGTCAATGATTGCGAGCACGGTGTCAACCTTTTTGCCGAACAGGTTTTCAATGCTTTCCTGCGACAAAACCACGTAGTTGCCGCTAAACAGCGTGTGCTTCAATATGCCGCCCACGACGACAGATTTCTTTGCGCCGTCAAGCGTCATCTCAAGCGTATCGCCCTCTTGAACCCCGTACAGTTCGCATAGAGCATAATCTACAAAAACATACGGTTTATCGCTTGAAATGCGTTCGTAAACCGTTGTTTTTGGCGTAATATACTCAAAATCCACCATTTCAAGAACGTCTTTCGAACCGAGTACGTTCATTGTTTTTTCCTTGCCGTCCACAATCAAATCGGCATTGCTCCACACCATTTTGGTTGCGGACTTCACGCCGTCGATTTGCTCGAACCGGGAAACGTCTACGTCGGCTTGAATGTTGGTGACAAACACCATGTCTTTGAACTCGTCAACGTAGGACGTAAATATGCTCGTCGTAAGCGAATACGCCATAAACAGCATCATCGCAATGGTCATACCGACGGTGAGCATGGTCACCGAACGCGCAAAACGCTTGTCGCGTACAATGCTTTTCGCACCTATTTTTATTGCGGGAGAGTGAGTTTTTGCTATAACTTTTCCGCTGATTTTAAGAACTTTCGAGCAAGCGACGGCAAGCAACGCAATGGCAAAAATCATTGAAAATACCGCTGTAATCGCCCTTGCGGTCGGAACACAAAATTCGACAACGACGCTCGCAATCGTGAGCAATGTAAACAAAACTACGAGCGCAACGCCCACCTTCGACGGCTTGCTTACGTCAAGTTGATTTTCCCTTATACTGCCTTTGAAAGAACGCAAAATAGGCAGGAGCGAACTCAAAATCGAGCAGACAAGTCCGATTCCGCCGGCGAGGAATAAATATCCTACCGATATGCCGAAAGTTACGCTTTGCGACAAGGTGAGTTTCAAAAGTCCTACGAAAATTCCCACCGCAAGCGCAGAGCCTACAAGAGTGCCGCTACATGCTTGAATCGCACTTTCCGTGACGAACAACGCAAATATTTGTTTTTTTGTTGCACCCACGACTTTGAGCTTTGAAATGAGATTGACTTTTTCGCCCTCGCTCATCATAAACAACAACACGATAAACGCAATGCCCAGCGCAAGCACCGCTCCGCCCGCAAGCACGATAGGAGCTGTCAAACTTTGAGTTTGTTCTTCGATATACTTTGCGTCCTTTGACGGCGAAACGAGCATATCTTTGTAGGCGTCCATTGCCAAAATTGCGTTTACGGTTGCATCCACTTTCGTTTTGTCGCTCAGAACGACGTGAATCTCGTTGCAAAGATTTTCGCTTGAAAGTATGAGTTTTGAAAAGTTTTCGGTGAGCCCGAGCATCAAATAAGGTGCGTCGTCAAGAAAATATCCGCTTTGCTTTGCGATTGCGCCGATATAGCAAACCACTTTTTTCGTTCCTAGCACAAACTCCGCCCTGTCGCCCACGCTCCATCCGAAATGTTTTGCCGCATCTTGCGATACGATTATATCGTCGCTCCGCTCTCCGCTTTGCAACTTGGCTATGTCGCCTTCGACAATCTCTATTTTTGCAAGCGTTTCGAGCTGTCCTTTTTTGAAACCGCGCACGCCGACGTATTCCTCTCCGTACATTGCGTAAAGTTTGAGCGACGGTACGATTTGTTCTATACCCTCGACGCTTTGCAGCGGATCGTCTTTCATGATGCGATCGCTTGTGCTGTTGGTGGAAATCGTGATGTCGCTCACGCCTGCCGAAGCCGTTTCGGTGGCATAAATATAGTCGAAAACCGCACCCTTGAAAGAAATCATGCAAAAAATCATCGCGACTACAACCGCGACTGCCAAAGTCGTGGCGACAAACCGCATCGGTTTCGACGTGATGTTTTTCAGAGCCAGTTTAAACATTTGTTATCCTATTTTTGCTTTTCTTATCTTTTTATCCGCAACCGCGCGCAGTACACCACCAAGCAGATAATTTGGCGGAACTGCGGCGGGAGTTTTTTCTTTGCCTGAACCGATAGCACAAATTCTCTGCGCGGTAGAGATTGCGAGAACAAATGCGGTGTTTGTCAATCGCCGAAAATGTTCTCGTTTCCGTCCCCTGAGATTGCCACGCTTACGCTCGCAATAACAGGAGAGAGAGATATGCGGCACGTCTAGATCCTTCGGCAAGCTCAGGATGACATGAAGAAAGAAAAGACAGATGGTGGCGATTGATATCACCGCAATGCTGTTTGAGCAATGGCACGCAGTGCGACATCATTGTTGCGCCGAGCACACTCCGTCTTCCATCGTGACGATGCGCGAGGCATATTCCGCATGCGAAGGCGAGTGCGTAACCATCACCAGAGCAACGCCCCTGTTTTTGTTGATGTCCTTCAAAAGTTCCATAACCTGACGACCGCGCTCTTTGTCAAGACTGCCCGTCGGCTCGTCAAGAAAAATGATTTTCGGATTTGTCGCAAGGGCTCTCGCAATGGCAACGCGCTGTTGCTCGCCTCCCGAAAGCTGACGAGGATAAGCGTCCTTGCGTTTTGCAATGCCGAGATATTGCAAAATTTCGTCCACACGAGCCTTGTACTCGCTCTCCTTCTTCTTGTCGAGCAAAAGAGGCAACGTCACGTTTTCATAGACGGTGAGATTGGGCACGAGATTGTCGAACTGATAGACAAAAGAAAAATCTCTTCTTCTCATCCGCGCGATTTCCTCGTCGGGAGCGTTGCAAAGGTCTTGTCCCAAAAGCTCGACGCTACCCTCGCTCGGTTTGTCAATACCGGCAAGAATATACAAAAGCGTGGATTTACCGCTTCCCGATTCTCCTACGATTGCCACAAACTCGCCCTCGTCAAGCGTGAAATCGACGCCCTTCAACACAGGCGTTTCAACCTCGCCCGTGACGAAAGTCTTTTTTATATTCAGGGCTTTCAATACGCACTCTGCCATACAGCCTCCGTTGCGACGAGCAAAATCTCGTATATGCTCGCGCGCGTAAATACACTTTGAATTATAACACAGCATATTTGATAAAACAATAACAAAATAGTTGGCGTTTTCTCGCATTGTTATGCTATACTGAAAATATGAAAAACAAAACGCCGAAAATCGGAACGATTGAATACGAAATTGCGCTTGCCGAAGCGTCCGCGCAAAAGCCGCGACTTCTTTTGCATGCGTGTTGCGGACCTTGCGCAAGCAGCGTACTTGAATATCTTACGCCGCACTTTGACGTGACGGTGTTTTATTACAATCCCAATATTTTGCCAAAAGAAGAGTTTATCAAGCGTGAAAACGCACTTAAAGACGTGATTTCGCATTTTAAAGGCGTACAGCTTATCGTTCCCGACCAATACGAAAGCGAATATATTTCCTACGTCAAGGGGCACAAAAACGACCTCGAAGGCGGCGCGAGATGCGAGCTCTGTTTCACATTACGTCTTGAAAAAACCGCCGAATATCTGAAAGCTCACTCCGACGATTTCGACTATTTTGCAACCACCCTCACGGTAAGTCCGCACAAAAACGCTCCTCTCATAAACCGAATCGGCAACGAGATTGCAAACAATCTCGGCGTGAAATATCTCGATTCCGACTTCAAAAAGCGCGACGGATATCTCCGCTCAATCATGCTTTGTCGAGAGTGGGACGTGTATCGACAAGTTTATTGCGGCTGCGTGAAAGACATGCTTTTAGATTGACGGTTCGTTTTTTTTGCATTAATTAACAAAATTTAAACGCCCCAAAAAGGTTACGCTCTTTTTTCAAAAACATCAAAAAAACGGGCAAAGCGATTTGAAAAATCACATTGCCCGCTTTTATGCGATTATTTGTCGGTCACGATGATTTTGCCTTTGAACTCGTCTCCCTCGCAAATGATTTCGTCAACCGACGGAAGTTTGACAAAACCGTCTTTGACGTTCTTTACGCTTATCACGGGCGTGGTTACGGTTGCTTCGACGTCGCTTCTTTCAAACGCAAAATCACAGTCTATCATCTCGCAATCGATGAGTTTGAGATTCTTGCAATAGCAAAGCGGTTGCGTTCCTATGATTTTGCAATGTTCGAAAGTTACGCCGTCGCAATACCACGCAAGATACTCTCCCTTTACGACGCAATTTTTGACAAGCACGTTTTCGGCGTGCCAGAAAGCGTCCTTGGTGTCGAAATTGCAATCCTCGAACACTGCGTCATTGATGTATTGGAAGCTGTATTTGCCCTTGAAGTCCACGTTTTTGAAACGAATTGCCGTTGCGCGCATCATAAAATACTCGCTTTCCGCATGCGAATTTGCCATATTTATTCCGTGCGTCGACCAGCCGAATTCGGGAGATACGATATCGCATGAATCGATTGTGACGTTTTTGCATTCCCGCAAGGCTTTGATGCCGTGCATTTTTACGTTTTTGATACGTATGTTTTCGCTGTACCAAAGCGCGGCTCTGCAAAGCTCGGTCATCTCGCAGTTCTCGATTGCAAGATTATGGTCGTGCCAAAACGGATAACGCAAATTAAAAAAGCAATCCTTGCACTCGACATCTCGGCACTCTTTGAACGCGCTCTCGCCGTCGGCCGGGCCGTCGATGGACACGTTTTTAACTTTGACGTTACGCGCGCCGTAAAATGCACGTTCCTCGTCGAAGGTTTTATTTTCCACAACACAATTTTCGTATGCCATTTTATCCTCAAAATACTATCCGCCTGCACTTGGCAAGCGGAATGGTAATTCAAAATTTTATTCTTGTTCCTGTCTTTCTTCGAGCATCGATTTGACCTTCATAAGCCTCGTTGTCGCACCTCTTTCGTTTTCGTCGAGCTTCATGACGATGTACTTTATGGTTTCTTCCAGCTGCGGAATCATAACGTATTCGAGCGCGTTGACTCTGCGCCTGTTCTTTTCGATCTCGTCGGCAAGCATATTGCACGTCTTTTCAACTTCCGCAAGTTTCAAAAGTTTGGGCAACAATTCGGTGAGCGAAGATATGGAGCTGTCAAGCTCGCTCGTGACGCTTGCAAACGAATACGGATACAAGTCTTTGCTTTCCCCTTCCGTGACGGTGAAAACGGGCACGTTGACGCTCATGACGTTTTTTGAGGACGTTTCGAGCGTGACTTTTGCCGAGGGCATTGCGATTGCCTCTTCTATCACAGCGTCGCTGGACACCGCACGCGCGAGCATAAAGGATTTGAGCGAATCGCCCAGTTCCTCTTCCACTTCCTCTCTCAAACGCTTGTTTTCGCGCACGTAAAGCATAAACTGACGTATCATTTCGTCAGATTTATCCTTCAAGAGTTTGTGGCCTCTCGTTGCGGTTTTAAGACGGTTTTTGAGCCGTCTCAATTCCATTCTGGTTGGGTTTACGTTGAGTTTGCTCATGATTATTTTTCTTCCTCGTCTTTTTCGAGGTATTTTTCGATATACTCGTCGCGGATACGTTTAAGTTCGCTCTTGGGCAATATTTTGAGGAGTTTCCAGCCCAAATCAAGCGTTTCTTCTATATCGCGATTGACGTCGAAGCCTTGCGATACGTATTGTTTTTCAAACTCATCGGCAAATTTTGCGTACTTCTTATCCGTTTCGGTAAGAGCGGCGTCGCCGAGAATGGAGCTCAATTCCTTTGCTTCTTTTCCTTGCGCGTACGCACTGAAAAGTTGGTTCATGGTGTCGGCGTGATCTTCTCTCGTCTTGCCCTTGCCTATGCCCTTGTCTTTCAGACGCGACAAGGACGGCAAAACGTCGATGGGCGGCACGATGCCTTTCTTGTAAAGTTCACGCGAAATGATGATTTGCCCCTCCGTGATGTAACCGGTAAGGTCGGGAATGGGGTGCGTCTTGTCGT
Organism: Firmicutes bacterium CAG:475; assembly: GCA_000434435.1. Taxonomy (GTDB): domain Bacteria; phylum Bacillota; class Clostridia; order Christensenellales; family CAG-917; genus CAG-475. Next base: position 17,613 of record FR895524.1, on the reverse strand, counting down.
CCTCGGGCATAGTGAGAATAGGAATTTGAGTGATAGAGCCTTTCTTTCCCACGATTCTGCCGGCACGCTCGTACATGCTTGCAAGGTCGGTGTACATATAGCCGGGGTATCCGCGTCTGCCGGGAACTTCCTTTCTTGCCGCCGAAACCTCGCGCAACGCTTCTGCGTAGTTGGTGATGTCGGTGGTGATGACCAAAACGTGCATATCCTTTTCAAACGCAAGGTATTCCGCCGCCGTCAACGCCATACGAGGCGTGGAAATACGCTCGACTGCGGGATCGTTTGCAAGGTTGATGAACATGACAGCTCTTTCGATTGCGCCCGTCTTTCTGAAATCGCTGATAAAAAAGTCCGCTTCTTCAAAAGTGATACCGACTGCCGCAAACACGACTGCGAATTTTGCGTCGCTGCCCAAAACTTTTGCCTGTCTTGCGATTTGCGCCGCAAGTTCGGCATGCGGCATACCCGACATCGAAAACACGGGAAGTTTTTGACCTCTGACAAGCGTGTTCAAACCGTCGATTGCGCTTATACCCGTTTGAATAAACTCGTTGGGATAGTCGCGCGCAACGGGGTTTATCGGTTGACCGTTGATGTCGAGTTTCATTTCGGGGATAATGGGTGCGCCGCCGTCGCGCGGTCTGCCCATGCCGTCAAAAACTCTGCCCAGCATATCTTCGCTCACGCCGAGTTCGATGCCGTGGCCGAGGAATCTCGCCTTCGAAGTTGCCATTTTTATGCCTTGCGACGCCTCGAAAAGCTGCACGAGAGCTTTGTCGCGGTTGATTTCAAGCACTTTGCCGCTTCTGACTTCGCCGTTTTCCTGTCTTATCTCGACAAGTTCGTTATATTTGACGCCCTCAACGCCCTCAACGAGCATAAGCGGGCCGACAATTTCTCTTATGGTGTTGTATTCTTTTAACATCACATGCCTCCTTCGTCAGTGAGAGCGCGCATTTCGCTCTTGATTTCGGCAAGAATTTCGTCAAATTTGTTCATTTCGCTTTCGGGGATATACTTAGCTCTGCCGATTTGTTCTCTTACGCCGAGTTCGAGCACGTCCTCGATGTCCACGTTCTTTGTAAGCGCGTCTTTTGCAAGCTCATCGAACGTGAGGATAAGACGGAGCATATACTCTTGCTTGCGGAGGGACGAGAACGTGTCGACTTCGTGGAAAGCGTTCTGGTGCAAATAGTCCTCTCTTATGGACTTTGCCGTTTCCATAGTCAGACGATTTTCGGGAGAAAGTGCGTCCATACCGACGAGTCTTACGATTTCGTCGAGTTGCGCCTCTTCTTGCAATATACGCATGCACTTTGCGCGCAATTTCATCCACTCTTCGTCAACGTTGTCGGTGTACCATTCGCCGAGACGTTCTGCGTAAAGCGAATAGCTGGTGAGCCAATCGACTGCCGGGAAGTGACGTTTGTAAGCAAGCGACGCACTAAGTCCCCAGAACACTTTGACTATACGCAACGTTGCTTGCGATACGGGCTCGGACAAGTCGCCGCCGGGAGGCGAAACCGCGCCGATTGCCGTAATCGAACCGACGGTGTTTTCTTGTCCCAAAACTTTGACGATGCCTGCTCTTTCGTAAAATTCCGCAAGGCGAGAGCTGAGGTAGGCGGGATAGCCCTCTTCACCGGGCATTTCTTCAAGACGACCGCTCATTTCGCGAAGAGCCTCTGCCCAACGGGAAGTGGAGTCTGCCATGATTGCCACCGAATAGCCCATATCTCTGAAATATTCCGCAATGGTGATGCCGGTGTATATCGACGCTTCACGCGCGGCAACGGGCATATCCGAAGTGTTTGCGATAAGCACGGTGCGTTTCATAAGCGGTTGACCGCTCTTGGGGTCGATAAGCGTCGGGAACTCGTTGAGAACGTCCGTCATTTCGTTTCCGCGCTCGCCGCAACCGACGTACACGATGATGTCCGCGTCCGCCCACTTTGCAAGTTGGTGTTGCACGACGGTTTTGCCGCTTCCGAACGGACCGGGGACTGCCGCAACGCCGCCCTTTGCAATCGGGAAAAGCGTGTCGATGACTCTTTGTCCCGTGACGAGCGGAGCTTTCGGCGAAAGTTTTTCACGGTAAGGTCTGCCCTTTCTGACGGGCCACTTTTGAAGCATGGCGACGTTGACGTCGCCCTTTTCCGTTTCGACGACGCAAATTGTTTCGTCAACGGTAAAGTCGCCTTGCTTGATTTCCTTGACGACGCCTTTTACGCCGTAAGGAGTCATGATTTTGTGCAAAACAAGGACGTTTTCTTGCACGACGCCGAGCACGCTGCCGCTCTCGACGCTGTCGCCCACGGTAACTTTCGGCTCGAAAGTCCACTTCTTTTCATGGTCTACTGCGGGAAGATACACGCCTCTTTCGATACGATTGCCCGCCACTTCTTTGAGTTTTGCAAGCGGTCTTTGAATACCGTCGTATATGCCCTCGATAAGACCGGGGGCAAGCTCGACGGAAAGGGGCGCGCCCGTCGAATATACGTTTTCGCCGGGGCCGAGTCCGCTCGTTTCTTCATAAACCTGTATGGACGCGCGGTCGCCGCGAAGTTCTATAACTTCACCGATGAGTTTCTTTTCGCTCACGTGAACCACGTCGTACATTTTGCATTGGGACATGCCCTCTGCAACAATCAACGGTCCGGATACCTTTACGATTTTTCCAGTTTCCATTTTCGTCCTCTTATTTGTTCTCTTTGTCGAATAATATGTCTGCGCCTATCGCCTTTTCCACGTTGGCTTTTATGCCTGCAAGCCCCACGCCCTTGTTGCCCTCTGCCGACGGTATAGGCACGATGACGGGATAGGGACGGGATTTGTAACGGTTGATAAGCGTTTCGGCTTGCAAAGCAACTTTTTCCGTAACGAAAATGACGGAATACTTCCTTGCAAGCGCATGAATAGTGTCTCTTGCCTGATACTCGTCGTCCACGCAGAAAACGTCAAGGCCGATTGCCTTGAATGCAAGCACGCTGTCTTTGTCACCGCACACTGCGATTGCATTGTCACGCATAGAGTTCACGCATCCTTTCTTTGATTATTTGCGGCGCAACGTGATTTTTCACGCCTGCCACGATGAGTTTTGCGATTTTAAGTTCGGTTTTTCTGCTCATATAGAAGGCTACGATAGGCGAGATCGAATACAAATCGTCCTTTTCTTCCTTCCACAGTTTGAGCAAAGCGTTGTCGCTTTTCGCTTCGAAAACAACGAGTTTTCCGCCTTCGTCGAGCGTCTTTACGTCCTCGAAATAGCAAGTTTGCTTGAACGGCGCGAGCAAATCGTCGCCATGGAATTCCCACACGCTTTCAAGCGTGGAAAGCGCAATCTTTCCGCCCTCGATAAAGCACTCTTCAAAAAACTCTACATCAAGATTAAGCCGTCTGGATCTCTCAAAAGAAGATATATTGAGGTAGTCTATTCTTTTTTCAAAATACTCTTTTGCGATCTTTCCGCTCTTCTTGCAAAGTTCGAGTTGATGTGCGTATTGAGTTTTGTCAACGTCTACGTCCAGTTTGTGCGCGCTTATTTCGCCGCTTGCAATTCCCTCTTGCGTTTTGAGAATAATCTCTTGCATTTGCCTAGGCAAAGCGGCAACTTCACCCGTTTCTATTGCGGTCTGCAACGCTTCGACTTCAAAAAGTCCGTTCGGGGCAAAAGTTTGAGCGTTTGTTCCCGCAACGTACGCTTTGAGCAAAATTTTGAGGTTGATATAATCGTTCTCGATCAAAAACGCATCAAGCGCGCCGCCCTCGTTCATTTCTTTCAGAAGAGCGACGTTTTCTTCTTCCGCACGCTTGAAAACGACGTCGAAGTTTTCGCCGTCCGTCCCAAAGCCGAGTTCGGCAAGAGCTCTCGACGCTTCCTTTGCGTCGGACGCGTCGAGAAGCCTCTGCACTCCTTGTTGAGTGAGAAGTTTGCTTTCTCTGCTTTTTATTTGGGCGTTTTGATACAGAAATTTGTATGACATATCAGCCGAAGATTTCCTTTGCTACGTTTGCTTCCGTTTGCTCTTTGAGAAGTGCGACTTCAATCTCGAAAGTGAAATTTTTGTCAACTCCGTTCTCGCTCAAAATCACGCCGCCGTCAAAATCGCCGAGCTTGTCCGAAAGAGTGAGGGAAATTCCCTTTTCTTTTGCGAATTGCGCAAGCGATTCTGTTGTGACGATATCCTTTTCTCTTTTGGATATAGTCACGACGTCGCCGTCCTTGGCGTTTTGAAGCATGGCAAAAATAAGCTCGGAATACGTGTCTTTGTCGAGGTTTCTCAAATTGTCCAACGTGCGCTCGTACACGACGTCCAAAACCTTTGTCTTTGCCGCGAGAGCGAGCTTTTTGGCGTCCAACTCTGCAACCGTTTTGGAGCGTGCTTCAACGTCGAAAACCATTTTGTCGGTTTCCGCCTTGAAATTGTACAAATACGCCTTGCACTCTTCTGCCGCCACGGAAATGACCTCGTCGGCTTTGGCGTTTGCCTCACCGATGATAGCATCCGCCCTCAGATGCGCGTCGGATATTATTTTTTCAACAATCGCTTCTTTGCTCATAAAAACTTTTATGCGATGAGTGCTGCGCTTGCAGTTGCTTCGAGGAGAGATTCCGTTGCGGGCATCATGACGCCGAGAAGAGAAACGAGAAGTGCCAAAACAGCGTAGGTTTCAACCATAACCGTCAAGATGATTGCTTTGCCGCTTTCTTCGGGACGTTTTGCAACGAGTGCGATACCGCTGCATGCGACTTTTGATTGATAAAGCGCACTTATCAAACCTACGATTGCCATAGGCAGGCACGCCGCCATCAAACCAAGACCGCCGCTGACGGAAATTCTTGCCACCTCGCCAAAAAGGTCAATTTTGACAAACACCAAGAACGCCACGAGCAAGCCGTAGATGCCTTGTGTGCCCGGCAAAAGTTGCAAGACCAAACATTTGGAAAACTTATCCGGATCCTCTGAAGTGACGCCTGCTGCGGCTTTACCTGCCGTTCCGACGCCGATTGCAGAACCGACGCCTGCCATTGCTGCCGCAAACACCGCGCCGATAATGGCGATCCAAGTCCCAAGTGTGAAATTACCCATATAACTACCTCCTACTTTTCCAAGTATGTGTATTTAGTTTTTGTTCCGAAAGGTACGAACACATGTCCGCAACCCTCGTAGAATTTGCCGAAAAATTCGATATATTGCAATCTGCAATTATGCACGTATGCGCCAAGTGTCGAGATGCCAATGTTGAAGATGTGCCCGACAAGGAATATCGGCACGCAGAGGATATATCCTATTGCAATCAGGTTTGTCGGGAACAATCCCAAAACAACCGAACATATTTGATTGACAACAAGCGCAACGACGCTGCCCGAAAGTCCCAAACCGAACAAACGCGCATAGGAAAGAACGTCCGAGAGTATGTTTACGCCGTCGTAAAGTTTGCCGAAACCCGTGAGGAAGGATGTGACCTTTTTCACGCCTTTTTTGCCCCTCGTGTTGCCCACAACAAGCAAGAGTGCGCCGCCTGCCATAAGGCCTATGCCCGTCCATTTAAGTGCGGAGATTTGTTTGAAGAACAAAAGCGAGAGCGCAAACATAAGGATACCCGCAAAAATCAGATACCAAGTTCCGACCTCGAAAAATGCGTCGAGGGGACGTTTTTTGCGAATGAGGTTGATTGCGTTCATCAGCATACCAAACCAAATATGCACAAAGCCGAGCGCAAAGGATATGCCGAGCAAATAGAGCGGCCCGTTGCCGTCAAGCGGTTTGACAAGTTGAAGTTTTTCAAGGAACGTGCCCGATATGTCAAGACCGAACCAACCGCCGAATATCGCGCCCCATACGATTGTGGATATACCGCCCATGCCGATGATGAGCAACAATCTGCCCTTGCCCGGAACGGGTTTTTTGATTGCATAGACGATAAATCCGCCAAGCGCAAGCAAAATGCCGTATGCCGCGTCGGCAATCATCATGCCGAAAAGCAAGAAATAGAAGAAGGACATGACGGGATTGGGATCGAGATCGGAAAAATAGTTGGGCGCGCTGTACATATTGGTGATGTCTTGATACGGCTCGACTATCTTGCTGTTTTTGACATAGGTAGGGACGATTTCGTCCTCTTTCGGCTCTTCAAACTCATAAACGACGGTGTCGCCCATCTCGTCAAGCAGAGTTTTCAACTCCTCCTCGAACTCGGCGGGATACCACGCCTCCATCACAAAACTGCGCTTTGTTGCCGCAAATCCGTCAAGCGCGGAGTATTTGTCGAGCTGAACGAGATAATAATCGTAAAGCGTCTTGAAATCGGCAATATACATCTCTTTTACGAGAGCGCGCGTCGTAAGTTCGAAAGTTTCCTCTTCGAGCTCGTCAAGTTTTTCTTTGAGTTTTACGATATTTTCAAGCGGCGTCATATCGTCGTTGACTGACGCGCGGACAAATTCAAGGGATTGAAGCTCGAAAGAAAGCGCGTCGGCAACGTCGTTTGTTGCAACGGCAACGACGGGTTGCGCTTTGCCTTCTTTCAAAAACTCGACGTAAACGCACTCGTTTTCCTCTTGATACTTTTGCAAGGCAAGCACGTTTTGCGACGGAATACAGCCCAAAAACACGGACGTTTTTTCTCCGTTTTTGTAGAAAGAATAGGGCTTGCGCAAAGAAGAATAGACTTTGTGCTCCTCGATTTCTTCCTTTATGCTTGCTTTTTGAGCCGCTATCTCTTTTTGTCTTAAATTGATTTCTTCAAGATCGGCAACGTTCGCCATAAGCTCGACTTCTTTTGTGTCGATGAGGTCAAAATCGTCAAAACTCATCCTCTCGATTTTGGCAAGGGGCGGAGTTTTGATTGGCGTATAAATGTAAGGGCGTTCGCTCTTTTCTGTCTCTTTTGCAAACTTTTCGGCAAGTTTCTTTTGTCCTCTCAAATAGGAGAATGCAAAATCTATCCTTGCAATTTGCGCCTTGATGCGCTCGCAAGATGCGGAATTGTCAAGTCGCACGGTATCGTCCATATCGTGCGTTTTTGCGATTTCAACGTTTTTTGTGCGTTGAAGCGCCTTGAACAATTTGTGCCTGTCCGACTTATGCGCGACGAGCACCAGTTTTTTCATTTCAACAATCATAATCCGATGATGCAGTCAAGTTTATTCTTCGATTGTTTCTTTTTTGCCACAGTATTTTTCAACGAGAGCGTTGCAAAGCTCGCTTGCCTTTTCGCTTGCGGCAAGGTTGTGGTCCATTGCAAGTTCGTCCGCGGATTTTTGTCCTTTTTTGAGGATTTCGTCGCGCTTTTTTTGCGCGTTTGCTTCCGCTTTGTCAAGCGCGACGCGTCTGTCGTCGCGGCATTGCAAAACAGTGGCTTTTTTCTGCTTCTCGGCATCGATTTCCGCCTGTTGCACGATTTGTTTCGCCTTGTTTTGCGCCTCGCTTACGATTTCGTCCGCTTGCGCTTCGGCTTCTCTTATCTCTTTCAAAACGTCGTCAATCATAACTCACCGTCCGTTTTCGATGTCGGAAATCATATCCAAACGTCTTTGATGTCTGCCGCCCTCGTAGGTTGCGGTGTACCATGCTTTGACAATGTCCTTCGCCTCGTCGGGAGAGATGACTCTTCCGCCCAAAGCGATGATATTTGCGTTGTTGTGGCGTTTTGTCATCTCTGCCATAAACGTGTTCGTGCACACTGCCGCGCGGATGCCCTTGACTTTGTTTGCGGCTATGGAAATGCCTATACCCGTGCCGCACATAACGACGCCGAGGTCGCACCTTTTTTGTGCGACGGCGTTTGCGACTTTGAGTCCGTATTCGGGATAATCGACGGAATCGGTCGAGAAACAGCCGAAATCCACAACTTCCGCACCCAGCTTTTCCAGCTCTTCGACGACGGCGTCTTTAAGCACGAATCCGCCGTGGTCGCAACCGACAGCAACTTTTGTCATAGCAATCTCCAACTTATTTTATACTTGCAAATTATTATACCACTTGAATATTCAATTTACAAGTCTTAAATTAAAAGGTAGTTTATTAAAAACTCATTTAATATATAAGAGAAACGGTCGGAAAATTTGCCGATTGAGGCATATCGTACCATTTGTAAAACACACAAAAAAAGACGCGTTGCCGCGCCTTTTTTTGTGTAGTTAAATTGTGGCGTTATGCCAGCTTTTTAAGTTTTGATTTCTTGACGACAATCGTCACGACCGTTGCAACCACAATGAGCGTTACGATCACGACTGCCGCCACTATAACGTAAATCTTCCATGCGTCGAGTGATTGATGGTTGACGTCCACAAACACGATGCCGTTGACATAGTTTGCCGAATACGTCAATTTGCCGTCGTTGACCACATAATCGGTGAGTTTGGTAAGTCCGCCGTTTTCGTTGACATAGTAGATTGCAATTCCGTTCAGGTTCTTGACGCTTTCGGGGAGCGCAACCGTAACCGTCGTGGGCGTGTTTGAAAGCAGAACGAGTTGATCGTCAAGATAGAGGTTGACTCTGAGCACCGCCGCCACGCTTGCGTCTTTGACGCCTGCCTTTTGGCTCATTGCCGCAACGTATTGCTCAACCGCTTTCAGATAGGACATATCGCTTGCAAGAGCGTTGTTCGTCTTGATTTCCTTCACTTCGAGTCTGTTTGCGACAACGCCTTTGCCCTCGGTGATGTTGATTGACGAACCGTCGGAGGAAACAAGGCTCTTTGCGGTGAGTTCGAGCACGCCGGTGCTGCTCATAAAGACGTAGTTGTCTTGGCTGAGCGTATCGTCCGAAAGCACGACCGCAAACGAATATTTGCCCGCACTCTTGATGCCTTCGAGACCGACAAGCTTGGTTTGACTCTTGTCGATTGCGATTGCAGGAGCGTTGCTTGCGCTTGCCATTGCCACTTCGTAGCCGACGGAATAGTTTTTGCCCTCAACGAAATCGCCTGTGAGTTTCATAACCGTCGAACCGTCTATCATTTCTTCGCTCATTGCGTAGCCGTCCGAGCTGAGCGTGACGTTTACGATTGCCCTGAGCACTTGAAGTTCTGCAACAGTGCTTGCCGCATTGTAGTTTTTGCCACATTCGCTTGCAAGGAATTTGTCGGTGAGCGCAACGATCACTCTGTACTTGCCCGCATTGACGACTTCGTTTGCGGAAATCGTAACGTATTTGCCGTCTTTGAGCACTTGATAGGTCAGCGTGAAGTCCGCGTTCTTGACAAGGTTGTAACCGTTTGTAAGGTTGTTGTAGCTGATTCTGTTTGCGCCGCCTGCGGTTGCGTACTCGTGCTTTGCGCCGTTGTAGTATTCGCTGACGTTTTGAGCACGAAGTCCGACGTCCGCCTTGTCGATGACGATGCTCTTCTTCACCGAACCGCTGTTCCACTCGATATAGTAGCCGTTTGCGTCTACATCTTTGCGCGCGACGAATTGACCGTTTGCGTTGATATAACGTCTGACTTTGACGATACCGCTATACGTACCGACGTTTATAGGATAGAGTTCGTTGCCCTCGTCGTCCACGAATATAACTTCGTCGGTTTCGAGTTCGCCTTGAACGACTTCGTGCAAACGATTGATACCGTTGCCCGTCTTGTCGATTGCGTAAGAATAGCTAAACTCGTTTTGAGTGTCGCTACCCACGCTCACGCCGGTGAGTTTGGGAAGAACGATTTCGAGCGTTGCCGTGTCGAATTTCGCATTTGTGCCGGCGATATCGAATATCGTTCTGATTTGTCCGTCGTTATCTCTTGAGGAGATCGTGTCGATGCCTGCCAAAACGACGTTGTAGTTTCTCACAATCGTATCGACGGCGTCGTAATCGTAATCGGACACCACGTAGAGCACGTAATGCTCGTAAGATTCGAGTTTGTCGGAAATCTTTGCAAGTTGGGTTGCAGGCGTGGTTACACCGGTGTTTTCGTTGTAAACGCCGAGTCTGACCGTCGGGAAGAAGTTTGTTCTGTCATTTGCGAACAAGGTGTTGACCGATTGACCGCCGATGATGCCGTCGTTGCCGTTCTTGTCGAGATATCTCAATCCGACGTTGAAGAGAAGTTTGCCGTCCGCACTCATAACTTCGCCGTAATTTGCGCTGTATGCGTTTGAAACGGTGAGGACGTACAAGTTTTTCTTGACGACGGAAACTTTGCTCGTTGTACCGTTTGCTTCCGAAACGCTGCCCTTGTCGGTGTAGACAGGCTTAAAGTCGTAGTTCTTTGCCCTGCCGCCCTTCAAGACGTAGGACGTGGACGTCGTGCCCGCTTCGGGAGTGGTTGCGGCAAATGATACGTATGCTTGCGGCAAGGTGGAAATTTTGTCGTTTGCACCCTCGCCCATACGAACGTATCCGCCGATTGCGCCTTCCGCCGCCTTGACGTATTTGCCGTCTGCAAGGTCATAAGAAACGCCTGCAAGAAGCGTTGCATTGCTTGCGTCGAGTCCCGTTGCCGCAAGGAAGTCGGACATCGAGATATAAAATGCCGTATCGTTTGCAAATTGATTGTCAAGTGCGTATTCAACGCCGTCGTTGCCCACGAGTTTGTAGGTCACTTTGCCGGTGAATTTGCCGGTGGAAACACCGTATTCGGCCTCGTCGTCGGCAAGATACGCGTTGATGCTTCTTGCTTTGATTCTGCCGGAAAGCTTGACTTCGACGCTTGTCTTTTCACCCGCTATGGTGTAGTTGTAAGCATCCGCGCCGGCGATACCGCTTGCCGTGAACACGACGTACTTTGCGGTTGCGTACGCGCTGTCGAATTTTGCCGAAACGTTTGCGATCGTCACGTCGTCACCGATGATGACGTTTGAAACCGCACTCGTTGAGAAGTTGAAATCGACGCCGACTTGACCGAAGAAGATATCCGTGCCGTCGTATGTCTTTTCAAACGCGTCGGTGTCGGTTGCTCTTTCGATGCCGCTTGCTCTGATGGATGCGGTGCGTTGAGTGATTTGGCCTTGTGCGGGCAAATAGTTGATTGCGTCGACGAGTTTGCTCGTTTCTCCGGCATAATCGCTTGCAATCAAGTATGCGTCGACACCGTCAACCTTATAGAAACCGACGATTGCGTTTTCGTTTTGCGCTTCTTCAACGCTTGCCGTATCGTTTTTGAGGATGTATTTGTCGGTTGTTTCGAGTGCGTACCAGTACTCCGCAATTTCAGCCTCGGCAGGTTTTTCGTAGACGATCGTGTCGTCGGCCATGACGAACGCCAACGCCTTCTTACCTACGATTTCGCTATTATTACTATATACTAATGTATAGTTATCATATTTTTCCTTAATATTTTGCAAGAGCAAGCCGTATGCCGTGCCGTCTTTCGCAATCACGTTGCCGTCTTTGTCGATAGCGACGTTCTTGTCGATGAAGTATGCGCCGTTCTTGGTTTGAATCGCGTAGAACTTCTTGTCGGCGTCGATCATGTTTTTGAACGTATAGGAAATATTGCTCTTTACGACCGCTTCGTCGCCGTTGTACTCTCTCGTGCCGAGATCTGCGCTCACAAGCACGGGGCGAGCCTCGATGTTGCCTGTAATCGTGCCTTTGTATTGAACGAGCTCGTAGTTGTCGATCGCTTCGAGAGCAAGATCGTATTGTTCTTGCGAAAGCGAATTTTTAATTTGAAGAGTTGCTACCGAAACGTCGATTGCGATGTTTTTGCCCGTTTGCTTTCTTGCAAAGTTGCCGCTTGCAACCACTTCGAGCAAATCGGAGTGCCCTGCGACAATTCTGCCGTCGGTGATGTTGATGGTTATGCTTGCGCTCGTCGTGCCGTCGTAAATCTTATCCTTGATGTCGAAGTCGTTGACGATGAGTTGGATTTGCTTTTTGCTCATGTTCACGGCGTCGATAAGTTCGAAATCGTCGATTGCGCCCTCTTGCAAGGAGTTGATCTTGTTGTACTTGTCGTCGACTTTGCTGTATCTCGCACCTTCGAGAACGTAGTTTTTGAGGATGTCGGTATCCGTGCCGTCGAATATGACTTCGAGCCCGCTGACAAGGACGTTGTGTTTGCCGTTTGCACCGACGTTTTCATCCTCTGCGCCGTTCAACGAGAGCATGAAGGAAACTTTGTTTGCGTCGTAGGAGAACTTTTTGAGTTCTTCTTCGAGGTTGGTTGCGTATTGCACGGACGTAAACGTGCCGTTGACGTTGTCCACAACCACGTTTGAAGTGCCGTCGTATGTCTTGTCGGCAAACTTCACGTTGGGCACGAGTCTTGCCTTGGAGATGACGACGCCGATGTCTGTGTATGCGGTGTTGAGCGCATCGACGTCAACGTAGTAGTTTTTGTCAAGAACGCTGTAACCGGAAACGGTGACGGTATGCGTGCCTGCATTTGCGTTTGCGGCTTTACCTGTAAGTTTCAAACCTATGGTTTGAGCGGTGTCGCCTTCTGCAAGCGCACCTTGTGCGAACGTGTAAGTCATATCGACGTCCGTTTGCTTGTTGTAGTCGCGATCCACCGCGTCGAGAGTTTGGAAACTGCTTGTTCCGAGCACGCGTTGTTTGATGGACGCAGGCATATTTTTGAGCACGATTTTGATGCCTTTGCGATTGTTGTACATCGCGTTTTCGTCGATGACGATATCGGAGTTTTCGTAAATGCCGTCGCGCTTGATGTCAAACTCTTCGGGTTTGTCGATGACGAAGAACAACGCGACGTTGACGACGTAGTTGGAGTTGACTTCCGTACCCGTAAACGAATCGCTTTCCTCGGTGATGAGGAACTTGTCCGCGGTGATAAGCGACTTCGTACCCTCGCCCGATGCAAACGAAACGCTGCTTACGCCGAGATCTTTGGTGTTGTCGTATTGTTTGGAGATCGTCACGTCGCTCTTGAGAAGCGCAATGATGCCTGCCGAAATGATGATGTTGCCTTTGCCGTCGATATTGTCGATATAGATGATCGTAACAAACGTGCTATCGTCTATTGCAACGGTATCCTTTGCCGAAGAGCCGTTGACTTGCGTCGAGTTGCCGTCGTTGACGAAATTTGCGATGCGGTAGTTGAGAGCTTGCGCACCGGAGAGCGAGAACGTGTCGAAAACGATGCTTCTAATGCCCTTTTCGGGGCTGTCGTAGTTTGCGTTTGCAACAAGAGTTACGTCATCGGTTGCAAGCACAAGATACGAGGACAAATCGTAAAGGTTCGTGCCGTTGTAGAACACGTCGGTCTTTCCGTCGTATGCTTTGCCGATACCGACGAAATACTTGGTTGAAAGGTCGATGCTCTTTTGCTCGATTGCAAGTTTTTGAGTTGAATCGACAGCCGCTTCAACCTTGAAGTTGGAGTTTTGAGTGCTGAACGGAGTGCCGACCGCAAAGCCGTAATATCTGCCGTCCGTGCCGTAGACAGTACCGCTTGCGTCGGTTGCGCCGTCGTATCTGCTTGCAAAGCTCAAACGATTGCCGTTCTTGTCGAAGATTGCTCTTACGAACACGCCGTTGATTTGCGCAAGAATATCGTCGTATGCAACGTTTGCATAGCTGCCGTCTTTTGCGATTGCTTGTCCGCCGACGGATGCCACGTCAAAGCCGATGCCGTAAACACGGTCCTCTTCGCCGTACACTTTGGAGAGGTTTTGCGCGGTGGGTTTGACGACGATTGTCGCAGGATTGATCGTAACCGTAACCGGCTCGACGAACACTGCGTCTTCGAGTGCGGTTTCACCGTTGTAGAGTTTTGCTCCGCTTATGCTCAAAATGCGCTTCCCTGCGTCGAGAATCGTGCCGTTTGCGACGTCCACGGACCACTTAACAGAGGTATATTCGCCGCTGGGAGTGCCTTGCAATTCAAATTTTTCGGAATCGAAAACGAGGGTGTTTTCGCCCCAAACGAATCCGTAAACAAACTCAAAGTTTACGCCGTCTTTGACTTTGACGACGATTGCGTTTTGCTTTGTAACGTACACGATATATTCCGCTCCGCTTGCGTCGAGCTCGATAACGACGTTGCCGTCGTCGAGCGTGCCGCCGAGCACGATTGCGTACTTATACACCGCAGAATAATCTTCTTCGGTAAGCTCTGCGATTTTTGCGCCGAGAGAAAGTTTTGCACCGTTTGCAAACAACGCTTCGATTTGGCTTGCGACAACCATATCCTCTGCCGCAATCTTGTATGTCGGAGCGATTTTGCTTATTTCGCTTTCAACCGTCGTCCCGAACGGAAATACGCTTGATTGACCGCTCACGTCGAGTTTGACGGTACGTTTTTTGATTGTGAATTTGTATTTTGCAGTTTGGACGAGAATCGAATAGTTTTCATCGACGTCAAACAACGCCGCGTTTGCGTCGAAATCGTATTGACCGACGCCCTCAACGGGTTCACGGGTTATTCTGCCATCCGCAAAGTAAAGCGCATATCCGCTTTCAATCGTCTCGTCGTCTTTGCGATATCCCTTGAATATATCGGCAACGATTTGATCCTCACTCTTGTAAAGATTTGCAAACTGAGCAAGCGCCACGCCGAATTTGAATTCGGGATCGCTGTCGCCGAAGAATTTGCTTGCGCTCCATGCGTCTATGGTGACCTGACGTCTTGTGACGGTGTGAATTGCGCTGTTGAACGTCACGTCGTAGTTGGTTGCCGCGGAGTAGTCGCTGCTTTGGTTGACGATTGCGTAGTTGCCGACTCTGTATGTTTCGCCGCTTGCAAGAGTAACGTCTTTAAGCACAAGGTTTACAAAGATGTTCTCACTTGCCATTTGCGCTTTGTCGATGCCCGTAACGTCGAAGTCGAGCATTTCGAGCACGCTTGACGCAGGCTCGCCGAATTTGCTTGTGGAGGATTTGACGGTGATGACCGCTTTGCCCTTGATGACGTCGTAGCGAACGGGCGCGAACACTTGCTCGCCCGCATCGTTCGTTTCGAAGTCGCTCGTAACAAAGCTTTCGTCATCCTTGGGGATGTAAATTCTCACTCTGTAACTGCCGACTTTCGTGGGAACGAAGAACACGGGGCTGCCGTCCGAGTCGAGTTTTGCCTCGCTCGGATCCGTTGTCGTACCGCCCTCGTTGTTTTCGTAGAGCAAATTGTTGTCGCTATCAACGAAGCGGTACACGAACGAGCTCTTTGCGCCCTCGTATCCCGAGATAACCACGGAAGATACGTCGGTGGGAGCCGCGGTGTAACCTACGCTGCTGTTGATGTAGTTGTAGGTGACGACTTTTCTTGCCGAAAGCTCGAATCTGTTGCTCTTTTCGAGATCGGTGAGGTTGTTGAAATCGTCAAGCGTCACTCGAAGCGTTTCGTAGCCGCTTGCGGTGATATATTGCGCGTTTTCGTTGCTTATGCCGCTCCAAACTTGATTTTGCGTGTAGTTTTCAAGCAAGACGTTGCCGTTTTGCGTGAACTTGAAAGGCACGTAGGAATTTGCAAGACCGACGTTGAAGAGCAAGGTTTCGCCACGTTTGATTGTGGTTACCGCGACGCCTTCCGCATTGGTAAAGGTGAGGTTTGCAAAGCCGCTTTCAAGTTTTGCATTGCTTTTGACACTTGCCGAAACGCTGTAATTGTTTGCGTCCACAAGCACGAAATATCTGCTGAGTTCGGACACGTTGCCCGCCTGGTCTTCCGCCCAGACGTAGACAAGACGCATACCTGCGTTCAGATTTTGCATGAGTTGGAGAGTAAAATCTGTTGCGTCGCCGTCCAAAGCGTCGCCCGTCGCCATGATGTATCTGTCGAAACCGAGTTCTTTTTGAATGTCGATTGCGCTCTTATAGTTGTTTTCGACGTTTATATCCCTATACGCCAAAAGTTCCGTCAAGTTCTTCACCGCTTTGATGCCGTAGTGAATCTTGAGTCCGCTTGCGTAGTCGGTTGCCGTGATAGCGTCGTTGAAAGCGAGCATAACGGGCAAGTTGTAAGAGGTTGTAAACCAGTTTCTCAAAGACGGAAGTTCGTAGTTTTCAAACGTGGACAAATAGCCCTCTTCGTCTTCAAACAAAGGAACCGTCGGTGCGATGCCGTCGATGAGGACTTTTATGCCGCCCTTCCAATCGTTGTTGATATATTCCACGGATTGCTCGTCTATGTCAATCGCATTTATCGAAGCATATTGTCCGCAGAACATCGAGAACGTCGATATCCACTCGAAAAACGCCGTCGCGGGAGTGGGTATAGTAAACGTAAACGTGCCGTTGCCGCCTTCGTCGACAGCATATGCGACGTTGACGTCTACGCCGTTGATATTGATCGTAATATCGTTGCTGACCGCCATCGTAGCCGCACCGCTTGCCGATGTGATATAGTTCGCTATGCCCGCAACGTAACTGTCGCCCTCGTAGTCACCCATGCCGTTGACCACGATTGCGTGCATTGCGCCGTTTGCGTCCTCGAATCTGAACGTGTAGCCGGAGAAACCGCCTGCGGTGAGCGTAAATTTGAGAGTTACGTCACCCGTTGCCCACTTGCCGTTTTCGCTTGCAAGTATGGTGGTTTGGACGCCGTTTTTGTCAAAGGAGTAATCGACGGTATATTCAGGTCTGTCGTAGTCCACCTTTGTGTAGAAGGACTTGACGCCGCCCTTGTTGCCTGCAAGGTCGAAGATATAGAAAGTAAATCTATAATATCCGTGTCCCGTCACGTTGTCGGTTATGCTTGCAGGGTTGCCCTGATCCGCACCGCCGTACGCCTTTGCGACGCCGTTGGCAAAGTCGTATGTGAACGAGCTGATTTCACCATAGGCAATCGGATTGATGCCTGCCGCCTTCACTGCCGCATAGTCTGCAAATTGAGTGATTGCGATGTTGTTGAGCGCGGCAAGACTGTCCGCTCTGTTGACCGTATAGAACCAAATGTACGGAGAATAACCCGCCGCCGTATCGTCCTCGTTGATGTTGATGCTTCCGTCTGCAACAATTTTGTTTTGACGGAACCATGCCAAATCCGATGAACTTGATTTGATATAATTGTCAAGAGATACGTTCGTACCGCCGTTTACGCTGTCGTCGGGCGATGTGGTGTCGATGCCGGAAAACTCGATTCTCGACTTGCTTGAAATTCCGCCGTAATCCCCAACCGAAGTTTGCACCGTGCCGTTTGCGATCATATAAATCATGACGGCAACTCTGCCGCGATTGATATAATTGACTTTTGCGTATCCGACCACAACCGTCACGCCGTCGTCGTTTTCAACGGTGATAGCCTTTGTTTTGGCTCTGTCCGTCGCATCCCAGATGTTGAACGTCGTTTCGTTGACCGTAACGGTTTTTATGCCCGAAGCGTATTGAAGGTGTGTGGAATCGTTTGTCTCTGAAGTTTGAAGCGTGCCGTCGGACGATATACCCGTGATCAATCTGTCGCCCACGCCGATCGTTTTTGCCGCATCCGCGCCGTATTTCAAAATTGCGCTTTGGATCGAGCTTTCACCCGAATAGTTGTACATATCGACGTATTCGGTTTGTGCAAATTTATAGTATGAATGATTTGCGCCGTCGGCAGAAATCTGTCCCAAACTTGCGTTGGTGTAAGATTGCATTTTGCCTGCGCCGTCGACGATGCTGTCAAGTTTGACGTTGTTTTTGATTGAATCGTAATAAACGGGAGCATTCTTTGCATCGGTGAGGTACGGAGCATAACCCGAACCGCTCGTACCTTGTACATAGCCATTTTGAATG
>FR895523.1 GCA_000434435.1 Firmicutes bacterium CAG:475 | reverse complement strand
TAATGTTCGCCTGCGCTGCTGCAAGGCGTGCGATAGGCACTCTGAAGGGGGAGCAAGACACGTAGTCAAGACCGATTGCGTGGCAGAATTCGATGGAGGAAGGATCTCCGCCGTGCTCGCCGCAGATACCACAATGCAAATGATCGTTTGCACCTCTGCCGAGTGTGACTGCCATCTTCATAAGTTTGCCGACGCCGGCGGTGTCAAGACGTGCGAACGGATCGGACTCGTAAATCTTTGCTTGATAGTAACTGGGCAAGAACTTGCCTGCGTCGTCACGGCTGAAACCGAACGTCATTTGCGTGAGGTCGTTCGTACCGAAACAGAAGAAGTCTGCCTCTGTTGCGATTTCGTCCGCTGTGAGAGCCGCTCTGGGGATTTCGATCATCGTGCCGACTTCGTATTTGAGATCGACGCCGCTTTCTTTGATGACTGCGTCGGCGGTTTCTACAACGGTCTTCTTGCAGTATTTAAGCTCTTTGACTTCGCCGACGAGCGGGATCATGATTTCGGGCATAACCGTCCAATCGGGATGACGTTTTTGGACGTTGATAGCCGCCTTGATGACCGCTTTGGTTTGCATAACCGCGATTTCGGGATAAGTGACTGCCAAACGGCATCCTCTGTGGCCCATCATCGGGTTGAATTCATGCAAGCTGTCGCAAAGAATCTTAATTTCGGAAACGGATTTGCCTTTTGCTTTTGCAAGAGCTTCGATATCCTTTTCTTCTGTGGGAACGAACTCGTGGAGCGGAGGATCCAAGAAACGAATGGTTACGGGCATGCCTTTGAGAGCTTCCATGAGGCCTTCGAAGTCTGCTTGTTGCATAGGCTCGATTGCGTCGAGTGCTTTGACACGCTCTTCAACGGTTTCGGAGCAAATCATTTCACGGAATTTGTCGATTCTGCCGGGGCCGAAGAACATGTGCTCGGTACGGACAAGACCGATGCCTTGTGCGCCGAGTTCTGCAGCTCTTTGTGCGTCTTGGGGAGTATCAGCGTTGGTGCGAACTCCAAGTGCTTTATACTTGTCTGCGAGCTTCATGATTCTTCCGAAATAACCGCTGTTGGGATCTGCGGGAACGGTCTTGATGATCGTGTCGTAGATGTTGCCCGTCGAGCCGTCGAGTGAAAGGCCGTCGCCTTCGCGGAAGATCTTTCCTGCGAGTTCAAAATATTTTTCTTCTTCGTGCATCTTGATGTCGCCGCAACCGGAAACGCAGCAGGTTCCCATTCCGCGAGCAACAACCGCCGCGTGAGAGGTTTGACCGCCGCGAACGGTGAGGATGCCTTGTGCATATTTCATACCTTCGATGTCTTCGGGAGAAGTTTCGAGTCTGACGAGGACGACTTTCTTGCCTGCCTTGCCTTCTTTGACTGCGTCTTCAGCCGTGAAAACGATCGTGCCTGCCGCAGCACCCGGAGATGCCGCGATACCTTTGCCGACGATGTGTGCTTTGTCCGCTTCTTTGAGTGCCTTTGCGTCAAATTGCGGATGGAGCAACATATCGAGAGTCTTTGCGTCGATTTGGAGGAGTGCTTCTTGCTCGGTGATCATACCCTCGTCTATGAGGTCGCAAGCGATGCGGATTGCAGCAGCTGCGGTACGTTTACCGTTTCTGGTTTGAAGCATATAGAGTTTCTTTTGTTGAATGGTGAACTCCATATCTTGCATATCTCTATAGTGATTTTCCAAAATCTTGCAAACGTCTTGGAATTGCTCGTACACTTCGGGAAGAACTTCTGCCATTTGAGAAATGGGCATCGGGGTGCGGACACCCGCGACGACGTCTTCGCCTTGTGCGTTCATAAGGAACTCACCCATAAGACCGGGTTCGCCGGTTGCGGGGTTACGCGTGAAAGCAACACCCGTGCCGCAATCGTCGCCCATGTTGCCGAATGCCATCATTTGGACGTTGACTGCCGTGCCCCAGCTGTACGGAATGTCGTGATCCATACGGTAGATGTTTGCGCGGGGGTTGTCCCAGCTGCGGAAAACCGCTTTGATTGCTTCGAAGAGTTGTTCCTTCGGATCGGACGGGAAAGGTTTGCCGATCTTTGCTTGATACTCTGCTTTGAACTTGCCTGCGAGTTCTTTGAGGTCGTCTGCGGTGAGTTCGACGTCATAGGTGACGCCTTTTTTCTCTTTGAGTTCGTCAATGAGAGCTTCGAAGTACTTCTTGCCGACTTCCATAACGACGTCGGAGAACATTTGAATGAAACGTCTGTAGCAGTCCCAAGCCCATCTGGGATTGCCGGATTTCTTTGCCAAAACTTCCACAACGTCGTCGTTGAGACCGAGGTTAAGGATTGTGTCCATCATACCGGGCATGGACGCTCTTGCGCCCGAACGAACGGAAACGAGAAGCGGATTTTCTTTGTCACCGAATTTCATGCCCGCTTTTTCTTCGAGCTTGGTGATGTTTTCCATGATTTCCGCTTTGATGTCGTCGTTGATTTGTCTGCCGTCCTCATAGTATTGAGTGCATGCTTCGGTCGTAATAGTGAAACCGTAAGGAACAGGAAGACCGATGTTGGTCATTTCTGCGAGGTTTGCGCCCTTGCCGCCGAGAAGTTCACGCATTTTTGCATTGCCTTCGGCAAACTGATAAACGTATTTTTTGCCCATTTAGAATTCCTCCTAAAAGATTTCTTTATATTCATTGACTATGATAACAAAAAACGCTTTTTTTTGCAAGAAGTTTTATAATGTTGCAGAAATATTTTATATGTGTATATTATTTTTTATAATCGAGCGCAAAACGCAAAATTTTTCTTTTTCTAATTTCCAAAATGAGTTGCGCGCGACGTTTTTTTTTGTTAAACTTTGTTTATCAAATTTTTTTAGAGGTGCAACTTTTATGGACGCTGACCCACGAAGTAGTCAACAACTCCACTAATACGCACACGCTTTAGGTTCTCCTGCGTGGCGCGTATTGCTATGCCCCAGGAGGACAAAATGATCCAAGTCTACAAAAAAGTCAACAAATCCGTCATCGAAGTAGATCCCGAACTTATCGTCGAGGGCTACGATTTCACCGAGCAATGGATTCATATGTCAAACCCCACCGACAAAGAAATCGAGCTCGTGTGTTCCTCATGCAAAATTCCCGAGGACTACGTCAAAGCGGCACTGGACTCCGAAGAGCGCGCTCACTGCGAGAAAGAGGACGGCATACTCATGGCAGTCACCGACATTCCTATCACCGAGGAAGACGACGATCGCTACACTTACGCAACCCTGCCTTTCGGCTGCATCACAACGGAAAGCACAATCGTTACGGTTTGCCTAAACGAAACGTCCATAATCAACGACCTTATGGCAGGACGCTACGTCAAGGATTTCAACATCCACAAGCGCACTCGTTTTGTGCTTCAACTTCAATACGTAATTGCAAAAAAATACTTGCAATACCTCAAACAAATCGACAGAGCGAGCCAACGTGTTCAAGCAGAGCTTGAAAAAGCTATGAAAAACGAAGGCCTTATCGAGATGCTTTCACTTGAAAAATCCCTCGTTTACTTCTCCACTTCTCTGCGTGCGAACACCGCCGTGCTCGACAAGTTCCCGCGTCTTGTCAAATTTTTCGAAGAAGACGACGATTTGTGGGACGACGTGCTTATCGAAAACAGACAGGCAATCGAAATGTCAAACATCTACCGCGACATTCTGAGCGGCACGATGGACACCTACGCTTCCATCATTTCCAACAACCTCAACGTCGTCATGAAGACGCTCACCGTCCTCACGCTTTTGGTTGACACCCCTGCAATGATCGCCGCACTTTGGGGCATGAACACGGGCGTTCCTTTCGAGGGCAAACTTTGGGGGTTCTGGGTTGTCGTCGGCATAAACGTGCTTATTTGCATTGCGCTGATAATCGTGTTTATCAAGAAAAAAATGCTCAAATAATGCGGATTTTGGAAAAATCGAATCGACACAAAAAAATCGGCAAACCGCCGATTTTTTTATTGCCGAAGAATAGTTTTATATCGTTGAAATTTGTCAAGCGTTTTATATTTTTTTCGGTATTCTATCCGCTTTAATTGCAATGTCCGTCGCATTTGCGAATGGTGTTTTATTTTGCGTTTTTCCACATAAAAACGGAAGCGTTACGCTTCCGTTTAAAATTTTGCGTTTTTTTGCCAAAACCGATATTCTATCAGCCTTGAATGAGGGACTTCATGACCTTTGCCATGCATTGAATGACAATCTTCTTTTCTGCCGGCACGTCCTTGTACTTGTTGTACGTGCTGAGCAAAAGCGTTGCGATGTTCATCTTCATTTGCTTAGACATGTTTTGAGCAAGCATATAATCGACGAGGTTGGGAAGTTTGACAAGTTTTGCCGGCTTGACGATTTCGTCGTCGTCCTCGCTCGGACCGTCAACGACGTAAACCACTTCCTCTTTTTGCTCTTCGCTCGCAGTTTCGTCGGCAACGGCTTTCTCTTGCGGCTCTTCTTGTTCGACCTCTTCCACTGCAGGCTCTTCGGCTTCTTCCGTTTGCTCGTCAACAGTTTCTTCTTGAGCTTGCTCTTCGACTTGCTCTTGAGAGGGCTCTTCTTTCACTTCTTCGAGAGCGGGAGTTTCTTCGGCGGTTTCCTCTACGGGAGCTTCCTCTGCCGGTGCTTCGTCTTTGACTTCTTCTACGCTTTCGCTTGCTTGTTCGGATTGAGCGGGCTCGTCGTCAACGGGCTGCGCAACAAGGTCATCGCCCTGTTCTTGTTTGAGAATATAGGCTATGGCTTCGTACTCTTTGGGGAGTGCGTTGTCGTCCTCGTCGTCATCGATGAGTTCGCTTTCAAGGAAAATTTTGTCTTCTTGCTTCTTTGCCGCCTCTTGATCGGCTTGTTGCTTTTGAAGCTCTTGCTGTTGTTGCAAGCGCAATTCTTCTTCGCGGCGTTCTGCTTCGAGTTTCTTTTTCTTCTTACCAAACATCTTTACAATCCTCGCAATGTTTTATTGATATTCTTGATATTTTGCGTCGGCTCACAATTTTCCCGACGTCGATTTTTTAGTTGTTGCTTTGCAAATCGCGCATCACTTTGGAAAGGCAAGACACGACGATTTTGCGATCTTCTTTGCTGTCCTTAAACTTATTGTACGTGCCTATAAGCATTGTTGCGATTTGAATTTTCATCGCTTTGGGCATATTTTTCGACAGCATATAGTCCACCAAATTGGGCAATTTGACGAGTTTTGCCGGTTTGACGTGCTCGTCATCGTCCTCGTCGTCGCCTTCAACGACATATACCACTTCGGGTTCTTCGTCCTCTTGCGCCTCTTGGATTTCTTCGCTTTCCGTCTCCGATTGTTCCTCTTCGGACTCGTCCTCGCTTTGCTCTTCTTCGCTCGCAACGTCCTCTTCGGCGGAATCTTCTACGTTTTCTTCTTCTGCGCTGTCCGCCGTAGATTCTTCAACGGCTTCTTCCGTTTGTTCGTCATCTTCGATGTCGTCAACGTCCTCGGATGCTTCCGTTTCTTCGCTTGCCGTATTCTCTTCCTCTACGTCGGAGTTGTCTTCATCGGCTTCTTCGATTTGAGGCTCTTCGGCTTCTTCCGATTGCTCGTCAACCGTTTCTTCTTGAGCTTGCTCTTCGACTTGCTCGTCCTCTTGAACGGGCTCTTCTTCGACAGGCTCTTGTTCTTCGATTTCTTCTTGCTCGGCAGGTTCGGATTGTTCGCTTTCTTCAACGGCAGTGGTTTCTTCTTGCTCGTCGATTTGCTCTTCTTCGGTTTCTGGCGCGATTTCCTCTTGCTCCTCAGCTGCTTCTTGCGGTTCTACGACTTCTTGTTCGAGCTGTTCGTCAAGGACTTGCTCGGTTTGCTCGTCCTCTTCCTCTGCCTTTTGTTCGACTTCTTCCTCTTGCTCTTGCAAAAGTTCGTCTATATGCTGTTGTTCGGCAACTTCTTGGTCGCCTTCTTCGATTTCGGTTTTAGTTTGGTCGGATTCCTCTTGGGCAATCTCTTCGGCCTCTTCTTCCTGAGCGTTGAGAATTTCGTCGATGCTTTCTTGCTCGTCCTCTTCCGTTCCCGACTGTTCTTTCATTTTCTGCTCGATAAGAGCTTCGATGGGCGTTTGCTCGTTTTCGTCGATATCGACAGCCTTTGCGGTGTTGCGCGCAATGATTTCTTCAACCAAAGCGTTGAGCTCTTGAAGGGGCGAAGAATCGGTTGCGTAATTGCTTTCGATTTGGAGATTGACCTTTGCGTCGAGGTCCTCTTGCATAGCCTCGAAAGTTTCAAGACATCTTTGATTCTGCTTGCGAGCAAGAATCACGAGCACGAGATAAATCACGCCGATAAGCACGAGAGCGACAAGGTGTACGACGCCCATTTTCGCGTCTTGCAAAGTGCCGTAACCCCAAAACGCAAACAAGCCGAGCAGTATAAGGGATATTGCGAGGAACACGCCCGAACGCACGTCTTTGTTCTTTTTGACAAACTTGTCGTAGACGGCGCTGTCGCTGACTATATCGCTGGGGTATCCGAAACGCACTCCGAGATATTGCACCCATGTGTCGCGAAGTTGTTGCGGCGTCTTTTTGGAGAAACAATGCGCCGTGAAATCGCTGACGTTGTCGTCGTCAACGGCATCGACGTTGGCAAGGTATTTTCTGATTTTTTTGCTTGAAACGTAAAGTTTGCGGGCATGAGAGCCGAGCAACGTGAAAGCAGTTATGACGCCAATACCCGAAATCACCGACAGTACGACGATGAAAAACATTTTGATGTCGACGACAGGAAGTTTTTCGGACACTCCTGCAAGCCAATGAAACGCCTCTTCGAAAAATTCCACGATTATCCTCCGTTTCGATACCGATGTGCGCGTCGATAACTTTAAGAAATATCTATATAATTATACATAGCGCACGCATAAAAATCAAGAACATTTTTCAAACAAATGAATTTTTTATCAAAATTTTCCTCGTGTGCTCAAAAAGAAAAAACGCCCGAAAAAATCGCAGAGCGTTTTCTATCTTTCAAAGCGTTTACCGTTTTAGACAAAAGTCTTTCTATTTCAAGACGCGGTTTTGCTTTTTCTACCGCACGTTTTACAATCATTCGATGCAAACAAGTCCTATACTTTCAGCGTCTTTCCGGTTGCGAAAGAATAAAGCAAAATTTCATCTATTTTTGCGCCTATTGCGCTTTCAACCGCCGATTTGTACAGATAAAGTTGCTTTTTGTACTTTTCAACCGTTTTTTCGTCTTTGAGCGAAGACGTTTTGAAATCGACGATTATCTTCTTTTCGTCGTTGATAAACAGGTCGATTACGCCTTGCACCAACACTCTGTCGTCGCTTGAAAAATCGTCGGATACGTCGCTCGCCTTTTTGTACATCATAAAGGCTTGTTCCCTATGGCACCTACCCTTCTTTTCTGCCTCGCGCGCAATCTGCATAATCCCGCTTTCAAGGCATGCGACGATGTCTTTTGCATCAACCTCGGCTTTTTCTTCGGCTGTGAGAATATTGCGTTTTACAAGCGAATTTATCTGTTCTTCGACCTCGCTTAAACCGCTTGCGAAATAGTCGATATATTGCATAACCTTGTGGTAAGCAGTGCCTCGTTTCGCCGCATCTTCAAACAAGTTTACGGTATCTTCGTCCATGCTGTCGAGAGCGGAAACGCTGTACTTCATCGCAAGCGAAGTTGCTTGTTTGTACGGATATTCGAACGATTGCGCCTGTTTTATCGCGCTCACGATTTCATCGTTCGGCAAAAGATGCAGCCTTTCGTTTTTGACGCTGCGATTCTCCTCGTCGCCGGAGTAATGGCGGAAGGGCACACACTTCACCGCGCCGTCGAAAACCGCGTTTGAAATGAAATCGATATCGCATCCCGCGCCGCCCAGTCTTGCCGTTACGCCGAAGCCCGCGCTCTTCGTTTCGCTGAGGGTTGCCGTGATATACATCAGCTGTTTGGCGCGCGTGAGCGCAACGTAAAAAAGTCTTATTTCCTCTTTGAGCTGATTGTCTTTTATACACTTTGCCACTGCAAGTTTGGACAGCGTGAGCGAATTTTTGGTTTTGTTTTCGAAATCGAAAGAATTCATTCCCACAAGTCCTTTGTTGTTGGACTTGTCGCCGCCCATGCCTTTGCCTGTCAAAATGAGATCGCCGGATCCCGCCTCGTAATTGAATCCGAATGCGGTGTCCGCAACGAACACGACGGGATTTTCAAGTCCCTTGTAGCCGTGAAAAGTGGATATGACCACTCTGTCGCCGCCCGTCGCGCCTCTGTCGCCGCCGTCGGCTTCACAGTAATCGCGCAGGAATTTGCCGAGAGAATCGTCCTCGTCGGGACTTTGCATAAACGCTTTAAGCCCGTACACGTCTCCCTCTCCCGATCGCATGAGATACGCCTCGTAACAGAAATCTCCGACGATATCGTTCATAAGGTTTTTTACGCTTTCAAAGCTCGCTTTGAGTCTATATCTCTCGAGTGTTTTCAGCGTATTTCTCGCTTTTTTCGCAACGGACGAATCCGAATGAGCCGCCGCCAAAAACTTGTCGTAAAGGCAATCGCCGTCTTCGGATGCGATCAACGCAACTTCGCTCTCGTCGTAGCCGCCGAAATAGGACAACAAATATCCTGCGAAAGGAATGTCTTGTCTGGGATTGTCGAGCACGCGCACAAACGCCACAAGCTCTCTTTCCGGCAAAGAAACCGATTTGCCGAACGCTCCTTCGTTGACGGGTATTCCTTTCGATTTGAGAGTTTTTACGATTTCTTTCGCACCCGTCGAGCGTGAGCGGAACAACACCGCGATATCGCCGTAACCGATATACTTTCCGTCGCCCTTTGCTCTTCCGACGAGCTTTTGGATTTCGCTTGCGATGAAGTTGCCTTCTTGCGAACTTGCCTCGTCGTCCTCTTCTCCCTCGTCTTTTTCTATATCGTAAAGTCCGAAAGACGGGACGCTTTCGCTCTTTTGCTTTACGAAAAGATGCACCTGCACGTATCCTTCGGGAGATACGCCTTCCAATTTCACCGGCGCAACGTCTTTAAGTTCGAATCTCGCGTCCTTTTTGTAGTCGACGTCCGCACTCGCCTTCGTCATTGCGCTGTCAAACACGCCGTTGACGAAATCGAGGATTCCGTACGCGCTTCTGAAATTGCGGTTGAAATAAACGTTCGTCCCCTCTTTTACGCTCTCTTCGTAGGCGTTTTGTCTGGATATAAAAATCGCAGGGTCGGCAAGTCGGAAACCGTATATACTCTGTTTGACGTCCCCGACCATAAAGCACTCGCCTTTGACAAGTTTGCGTATGATTGCCTCTTGCGTGGGGTTGACGTCCTGATACTCGTCCACAAACACCGCGTCGAAATCCCCCGAAAGCTCGTATTCGTCGTGCGATAGCAATTCGAGCGCCTTGTGTTGCAAATCCTCAAAAGACAATACGTTGTCCTCTTGTTTGAGCTCTTCGAGTTTTTTTGCGAACGTTTGAGCGACTTCCACCAGCTTTTTGACGTATTTTGCGTTTTGCTCGTGGGCGGATTCGAGAGAGTCCTGCCTGTTGCAAATCTCTTTCATTTCGTCGATTGCGTCGTGAAACTGTTTGAGATAGTCTTTGACGTAGCCGACGAGCAACTTTTCTTCATCGCTCGCTTTCGGACTGACGGTTGCGCGCGGTTTTTCGTACTTGCTCGCAAGCGCGCACATATCGAAAAGTTTGCTTTTGCTTTCAATCTCATCGCAAAAACATATCGCGACTGCAAGGCTTTGCAAATATTTCGAGGTTGGCGCAAGCACTTCGAGTTGCGTTTTTATCGGCAAAAGCGCGTTCTTGGCGTTTGCGAAAAACGTCTTGTAATAATCTTGCAATATTGCAAAAAATTTGCTGTTTTCATACGAATCGTAGCACTCGCTCACGCACTTTTCAAACTCTTCTTTGTCGGGCTGAATTTCGATAAGACCGTAAAATTTGATGAGATTGCTCTTCAAATTTTCTTCCTTTCTGGATTGCGAAAAAATGTCGGCAAGCTCGCAAAAAGTTTCGTCGCCGCTTGCGGTATAGGTTGCAATCACGTCATCGAGCGCGCGATTCATATAAGAAGCGTGGCGAGTTTCGTCAAGCACGTCGAACGTCGGAGATATGCCGAGTTTGTCGAAGTTTTCGCGTATGAGCGACTGGCAAAATGCGTGTATCGTGCAAATATGGCAAAACGGAAGCTCATCGATTTCTTGTCTGAATCTGTCCCGCTTTTCACCCGAAGACGCGCAAGCCGCTTTAAAAAGTTCCTGATGTAACTTCTCTTTAAGTTCGTCGGCAGCGGCGTTGTTATATACGAGCACCAACAGATTTTTGAGCGTTGCGCCCTCCGATATCATCACGATTATGCGTTTGACCATCGTAGACGTTTTGCCGGAGCCTGCCGATGCGGACACCAAAATGCGACCTCTTTCGAGCACGGCTCTTTTTTGGTCGTCGGTGAGAAGAATATTACCCTTTTCGTCACGCAAAATTTCAAGTCTTTCTTCCGCGTTTTTACCGAATACGGTCACCTTGTTTTCACTCATTTTCGTTCTCCTCCCCGTTTAAAACAAAACTTTCAAGTCCTTTGACTTTCGGAGATTTTCTTTCGCAAACGCCCTTGTACGCGCATATTGCCGAAAAGTCGCAACGCTTGCATTTGTCTTTGAGCGGCGAGGGCTTTATGTACCCTTCGGCAATCTTGCTTGCTCCCTCTCCCGCAATTGCGACGGCATAGTCGCCGAGTGCGTCGAAGCCCTCTTTCGAGAGGTGAATTTCGGGATTTAAGTTCTC
The DNA here is from genome assembly GCA_000434435.1 of Firmicutes bacterium CAG:475. GTDB lineage: Bacteria > Bacillota > Clostridia > Christensenellales > CAG-917 > CAG-475. Next base: position 10,703 of record FR895523.1, on the reverse strand, counting down.
GCCTTTTCTATCCGTTTTGTACGGCACAATCGCACAATCGGGATTTGAAAGCGTCATTTCGTCCATTAAACCAAGCGTTTCGCGACTGTCGCACGCTTGCCCTTTGTATTTGTAGCGATTGCCGTCCTCGTCCGTAAAACTTGAAAACACCGGGAAATAAAACACTCCGCAAGGCGTTGCGTTTATGCTTTTTTCAACCGCTCTCATATACACGTAAAGCTGAATCTTTTGTCCGCAATAAAGCTCTTTAAGGGGTAAATCCGCGCTCTTATATGTCTTGTAATCGATGATGACAAACTTGTCGCCGAGCACGTCCACCCTGTCTATCGTGCCTTTGAGTTCCACCTTTTTGCCGTCAAATTCAAGCGACATGGGTTTTATCTCGCTCTCGCCTATTTTCGCTTCGAGCAAATACGGGATGAATTTGGAGCGTTTTTGCACGTCGAACAAGTCTTGACAAAGCGTGATTCCCTCTTGTTTGAGGCGCGCGAGGATTCTGCCCGTATCCGCTTTTTCGAGCAACACTTCAAAATGATTTTCCTTTATCGCAAGGTCGAAATACTCGCTTGCCTTTTGCGCCGCGTCCTGCTTGTCGTTTATCTTGCCATCTCGCACGTCGCCGAAAAACTTTTCAAGCACGAAGTGCAAAATCGTGCCGTTTTCCGTGCCTTCGAAAGTGCCGTCCTTGCGCTTTCTCAAAGACAGAATATAGTTGAAATAGTGTGCGTACGGACACCCGAAAAACGTTTCAAGTCTACTCACGCTCGTGCGCCCGACAAAATAGGATTTTTCCGGCAAGTTTATCCTGTCGGGTACAACGAACGACTTTTCGATAAGGCTCTTTTCTTCCTCCGACACGAGCGAATACGCCGAGCCGAAAACGTCGATATCCTTTGCGTCCGCTCTTCCCGACACGCCGTTTTTCAAAGTTTCGTTGAAGCAGCTCTTTTTTGTGGACAGCAAGAGTGCGGCTTTTTTCAAATCGGTGCCGTCGAGGGTTTCGAAATGCTCGAAATCAATCCTCTCGATTTGAAGAGGTTTGCCGTCTTTTTCAAGCATGTTTTGAAGCTCGAACACAACGGTCGAGGGACGAAGCGCGCCGCCGTCACCGCTGTCGGGATAGCTTACCGCAAGTTTGCCTTGCGGCTTTTTCATTAGGTCGCAAACGAAATACATACCGTTGAGCAGTTTCTGTTTTTCGCTTGGATTTATCTCGACTCCTAGAGCGGACAAAGTTTGCTCGTCCTTGTGCGTTATCACGACGCCGCCACTGCTTTGAGGGGGCAGCTTTCCGCTGTTTGCGCCGAGAACGTAAATATCTCCGTTGCCCGAAAATCTCGAATCGGTATCGCCTATAAACACACAATCGAGATACGTAGGTACAAGCGCGATTTTGAGCGTCTTTATCATTGACTTGAACACGCTTTCGAAGCCTGCGATATCCGTGTCGTAATCCAACACTTCTTCTATCTCTTCGAACACCGCCTCCAGCTTTGAATCCACTTGCTCGGCGCACTTTCTGAAATACTCGCTTTCGCTTGCAAGGCGGTCAACGTATTTTGCATAGCACGGCGCAAGGGTTTCCAGCAACTCTTTGGTTGCCAAAACAAATGACTTTACGTTTTTCACACCGGCAAATCTTTCGGGTTTTACGAGAGTTATCAACTCTTTTCTCACTCTCTCAGGAATAACGTTTTCGATGCAATTATCCAAAACAACGTCTTTATCGTCTATTTTTGCATTGATAAAACCGCCTTTTTGTTCTTTTCCCTTAATTGTCTTTCTTTCTTCGCACTTTTTGAAACAAGCCTCTTTTTTTGTCGGCACGTGTTCGACGTTGTATTTCAAGCAATAGTTTTCAAACAAATATGCGCCCTCATAGCCGTATTCGGAATATGTTGCAAAGAGCGGATTTTTGAGCAAATCGCACACTTCGTTAAGCCTGAATCCCGTGCGCACGCAAGCTATTGTTTCAAGGATAAGTCTTGCTTTCGCCTGCTCGGAAAGCAACTCTTTTTTGTCGATAAAGAACGGAATGTCATATCTGGAAAAAACGGTTTTTATATCTTGCGCATAAGCGTCAAGATCACTGACGAACACCTCGAAATCCTTGTATCTTTTCCCCTCTCTCACGCCTTTTGCGACGTCTACGGCAACGCGCAAAATCTCGTCGTTTCTATTCTTTGCCGAGCGCAAAATCACTTTGTCTGCGCAATCCGCTTTGTCGTTTGCGTCGGTGGAAATATATGCGAAAAGTTTTTTTGAAATCGCATCTTTGTATGAAGGCAAAACTTCGTCGTTTTTCTCGATTTGCACTCTTCCATCGCAAAGAGAAGCAAGCCTTTTTGCGACTCTGTCGGGATATATGCGGCTGTTGGGATTGTTATATCCGCTGGTTATCCCCACCGTGAGCGAAAGAGCGTTGTTTGCAAGACTCTTTATAATTTCGGTTTCGGGTGCGGAAAAATCGTATATGTCGGTGATGTAAAAATTGGTTGCGGCAATCTTGTCGGGATTCGATTTCAAAAACTCGGCAAGAGCGTAAAGCCTCGTCGAAGAGTCGCTGTGCTTGCCTTCGAGCGCGGCAAGATACCCCTCGTATATGAGTGCTATGTCTTTGGTTTTCATCTTCAAAGACGCGGTTGCGTTCTTTGCCGACTCGATAAGCTGCTCGCTAGAAATACCGCTGTTGCGTATTGCGGTGAGAGCGGCGTAAAGTTCGCTTGCAAAGCCGTCTTTGAGAGCGACTTTGTCGTAATAACAAAGTTTGTCGCGCCTGTCGGATATAACTTTGCCTATAAGCATAACCGAGCCTTCGGGTGTCAGACACTTTTTGATGTCGTTGCCGATGAGCTTGTTTGCAAGGCGCGTAAAAGACATAACTTCTATGCCGAAAGTGCTTTCGATGCCGAGAGCGGAAATAAGGCCTCTCTCCACCGAAGCGGTGAATCTGTCGGGCGCGATAACGACGTTTTTTGCCGTCCCGTCCATGTTTTTGCGCAAAACATCGACAACGCCGAGATATGCGCCTTTTGACGTGTTTGAAGTGATTATTTTCATATTTTGAGTATATCACCTTTTATGTACCGTTTCAATCCCATTAGCAAAACAAATAAAAATTAACAATTTTTATTTGTTTCTTTCAAATTTTAAGGTTAAATGAAGAAAATCAAGCCGTTTTTTATTGCGAGAATATATTTTTATGCTATAATAAACATATTATGAAAAAAGTTATACTTACAATATCCATAGTGCTTGTCGTCGCGCTTGCTTGCGTTTCGATGACGGCTTGCAACAACACCGCAACCACGCAAGGTCAGCTTCGCAACATTTTGAGCGACCACAACAGCGAGAGCTTCGAATACGACGTTTGCGCAAAGGACGCGGACGGCAACAAAATCGAAGGCTACGACGGGACGTACAATGTCACCCTCAAAGCGTACGGCGAAGGCGCAAAGGTCGAAAACTTCGGTTCGAGCGACACCAATCTTGAAAACCTTTCCGCAGGCATTTTGGTCAACGGTTTGCTGCGCGTCGGCACGCAAACGTACGAAACGGGCTGCTACTTCAAGCTCATCAACGGTTCAAGCTACATGGTGCCCGCATACTCGTACAGAGTGCAAAAGGACGGCGAAAAGGAAACTTTCCGTCTTTTCGGTTCGTACGACGGCAAAAAGTTCTCCTACACTCGCACCGTAAACGGTGAAAAGAGCAAAGGCAGCGTGGAAGCGGGCGGAACGACTTATTTCGACAACAACGAGTTCCATCAAGCGTTGCGCACCATCACGACGTTCAGCGATTCGCTTGCGTTCTCATTCTCCGTGCCTCTCGTTTCCGCAACGGAAGCAGGTTCGGTGACGCTCACCACGAGAGCGGACGGCAAAACCAACGTCAAAACGCCCTACACCGCTTCGAGTGAGAAATATTCCGACAACGGCATCGAATGCTACAAAGTCTACGTTTCGCGCGCAACGGAAGTCGCAGGCATTTCGCAAACTCTCTATTATGCTGCAAGCGACGTTTTATTCAACGGCTGGGCAATGAGACACGTGCTTGTCAAAATCGAAGAACCTTTCAAAAAAGACGGCAGCACCAATATGATGACATACGAACTCAAAACCGCAACCCTTGCCTGATAATTGTCTAAACCAAAAAGCACACCGCTCGGTGTGCTTTTTTTTGTGCTTTTGAGGCAAAATCAATTCAAAATTCAAACAGATTTCTTGCGTGCCGAAAAGCGATAAAATCAAGTCAATACAAATACGTGTATTTCGCCCTGTAATGCTCGTACATTTTCTCGCGCATTTCGTCCTCGCTGTGTCCGATAGCGATGATTTTGCCGAACTTGGAGAGGAAAAACATATCGCGCGGCACGTACACGTAATCGAATACGCCGTCCGCTTGCGCGTCGGCAGGCGTTTTGTATCGTTTGTCCGTGTCGTCGCGCGCGATGTAGCACAAATCTTTGTCGTTTTGCACCACGGCATAATTGCGATAGATATACGCAATTTTTTCTATCGCTTCGTCCTCTGTGTCGCAAACATCGTACGTCATATCGTTTTTGAGGATTATTGCGAAATTTCGATTTTCAATCGCATACTCGAAAATCTCGTCGTCCTCGCCGTCGAGATACGGCAAAAGGTCCTCGCGCTCGCCGTACGTCCATTGTTGGTGCATTTTGGTCATATAAATTCGCGTTTTCATATCGATATTATACCACGCAATAATGCCGTTTTCAATAGAGTTGGTCAAATATCGGGAGCATATTGCGGTTTAATCCCGTCAAAATTTCGCAATCCCGAAAGGTTTTTAAGTCGCAACACGAAAAGTATATTCGCGCGCACGCGCAATTTTATAGTTGTTATTATTTATTATAAGTGTTATAATCAATATAATTCTCAAACAAAGAGGAACGCAATGGACATTATTATCAGCGGTTTGGGCGCAGTCGGCACAACCCTTATGCAAGAACTTGCGGACGAGGGACACAACGTCGTCGTGGTGGACATCAATGGCGACAAAATCGAAAAAGCCGTCAACCAATTCGACGTAAAAGGCGTCATAGGCAACAGTGCGAGCGCGGACGTGCTTAAAGAAGCAAACGTTGCGTACGCGGAGCTTTTTATCGGCGCGACCAACCATGACGAACTGAATATTCTTTGCTGCATCATCGCAAAACGCCTCGGTGCGAAAAAGACGATTGCACGCGTTTCGAAGCCCGAATATCTTGAACTTTTCGGCAACGAAAACAATTTGGGGATCAGCCTTTTGGTCAATCCGCAATACGAAGCCGCGCTTGAAATAAGCCGTATGCTTCGCTTCCCCTCGGCAATCAAAGTCAACGAGTTTTCAAACGGAAAAGTCGAGCTTGTCGAATTTAGGGTTGACGAAACAAGCGACCTCGTCGGACTCGAACTCAAAAATTTGAGCTCGAAATTCAAGGCAAAAGTCCTTATTTGTGCGGCAAAACGCGACGGAAAAGCAATTATCCCCGGCGGCGATTTCGTCATTCGCGCGGAGGATAGACTTTTCCTCACCGCAACGGCAAAAGACATATCGCTGTTTTTCAAGCAACTTGGCTGGAACAAGCAATCCAAAGACGTCATCATCGTTGGAGGCTCGACGACTGCGTATTATCTTTGCAAAGAGCTTGACAAACTCGGCATCCACTCCAAACTCATCGAGAAAAACGAACAAAAAGCTCGGATGTTTTCGCAAGATTTCAGAAAAACGGACGTCATTTTGGGCGACGGCACAGACCAGGAACTTCTGAAAGAAGAAAACATTTCCACAACCGACGCTTTCGTCGCGCTTGGCAATATCGACGAGCAAAACATCATAATGAGCATGTTTGCCTCCTCTCAAAACGTGCCGAAAGTCATCACCAAAATCGACCAACTCGGTTACTACGATATGTTGCAAAAGAGCGGAATTTACAGCGCGGTGTCCACAAAAAACTCCACCGCAGACCACATCATCCGTTTCGTGCGTCTTTTGAGCAACAAATCGGGCAGCACCGTCAAGCGTATGTTCCACATCATTGATGACACCACCGAAATTTTGGAATTCGAAGCGAAAGCGAATTTCAAAAATTTCGATATACCCATTCAAAAACTCAACCTCAAAAAGCACTTGCTCGTTGCGGGCATAATCCGCAAAGGAGTGCTTATCACCCCCTCCGGACAAGACGTCATCAAAGAGGGCGACAACGTCATCATCGTCACATTGGAAGAAGGTCTTGACGATTTGAGAGATATTCTCGAAAACTAAGTGTTATGAATTTACGTTTGCTTGCATTCGTTCTAGGCGAAATCGCCGTCATAATCGGAGCATTGATGTCCATCCCTCTCTTCATGGCAATAGGCTACGGAGAGGATACGACTATACTCGCTTTCGGCATAGCGATAGGCGTTTGTTTGTTGATGGGCGTGATAGGCATCATCGTGCGTCCCCCAAAAGCCAAACGCGACATGCGCTCCACAAGCGGCTTTGCAATGTGCGCTCTGTTTTGGATTTTTATTGCGCTCGTAAGTGCCATTCCTTTCCGTGTATCCGGATATATTCCCAACTACATCGACGCTCTTTTTGAAACCATATCCGGCTACACCACGACGGGTTCAAGCATACTCACAAACGTCGAAGCTCTGCCAAAATCCTTGCTTTTCTGGCGTTCGCTCACGCAGTTTATCGGCGGTATGGGCGTGCTGGTTTTCGTCATCGTGTTTATTCCGCAAAACGACAAAATGTCCACCGCGCTTGCAAAAGCTGAAATACCGGGGCCGTCGTTCGGCAAAATCGTGAGCAAATTGCGCTTTACTTCCCTCATCTTGTACGCAATCTACATCGTGATGACGTTCATTTTGGCAGGCATACTCTGCGCGCTCAAAATGCCGGTTTTCGACAGTTTCTGCCATGCGTTTTCAACGGCTTCCACGGGCGGTTTCAGCGTAAAAGCGGCAAGCATAGCCGCCTACAATTCCGTCGGTATCGAAGTTACGCTCACGGTGTTTATGGCACTTTTCTCCATAAACTTCAACGTATATTTCCTTATGCTTGTGGGACACTTTGTCAAAGCTCTGAAAAACGAAGAAGTGTTCTGGTTTTTGGGCATTTTCGTTTCCGCAATCGCAATAATCGTTGCAAATCTTATGGCATCCGGCACGTACACCGACTTTGCAACGGCTCTTCGCGCCGCCTCTTTCAACGTATCGTCGCTTATTAGCACGTCGGGATTCGGCACTGCGGACTACACGACGTGGCCGGTGCTTTCAAGAATAACTCTGTTTGCGGTGATGTGCATAGGCGGTTGCGCAGGCTCAACGGCAGGCGGACTTAAAGTATCGCGCGTCATTATGCTTTCGAAATCGTCTGTCATAAACGTGAAAAAGACGCTCTCTCCACGCTCCGTCTACACCGTAAAAATGGACGGCAGACCCGTTGACGATGCAACCATTCGCAATGTAAAGAGCTTCTTTATCATCTACATGTTCATCATACTCGTATCGGTGATGCTCATCTCGATTGAAAACAACGACTTCGGTCGGTACAGCGCGTTTGAGACCAACTTCTCCGCCGTGCTTGCATGCTTCAACAACATAGGCCCCGGAAGCGGCGCGGTCGGTCCTACGGGCAACTTTGCAAGCTATTCGATATTTGCAAAACTCGTGCTTTGCTTCGATATGTTGCTCGGAAGACTCGAAATCTTGCCTATACTCCTGCTCTTCAACGTAAAATCTTGGAAGAGAGCCTAAAACACTCTTTCAATCGGCGCATGCCGCACAAATACGAAAAATAAATATTGAGGTTTACATATGAACGAATTTGAAAACGACATTCAAAACGACACAATCGACGTCGATGCCGTCAGTGACAAAAAGTTTGTGCATATCGACAAGTCAAAGCGCATTTTCGACATAGTTTATCTTGCGCTTTGCTCGGCGTTTATGCTCGTAATGTGGTGCACCGGCTACAACTTTTTGCCGCTTATCGCCAACGTTTTGGCAATAGTTGCGGGCGTACTTATATTTGTGCGCGTGCTTGCAAAGAGCAACGTCGGGCTGTATATGTGGATTGCCTATATGGTGTGCATATGCGGTCTTTTCGTGTTCTTTCTCATCTGGGGCGCGGAGAGCTTCGGCAAAAACCTTTGGTACAATTTGGTGCTTGTGCTCTTCCCCGTGTTGCTCGCCACGCTGGTTTATGTGTCCGACAAGTTTATCACAAAGAAAACCGCTCTCAAAATCACTTGCGCGGTATGCTCTTTCCTTATGGTAGGCACGGCGATAGTGTACGTTTTCTTCATGAACTTGCGCTGCCGTCCAACCGTTGAGAGTTTGCAAGCGGGACACGACGACTATCTTGCAAGCGTCAAAAACAAATACACAACGCAAGACAAACCCAACGTGCTCGTAATTTTGATGGACGATATGGCGTACAGCGATATCTCGGCATACAGCTATCTCGCAAACAAAATAAGCTCTGCAAGCGGCACGGTAACCGACTCAAAAAACGCAACCATCAACACTCCCAACATCGACTCCATCGCGGACGGCGGAATCATGATGGACAACTTCTATTCCGCATCCCCTGTATGCTCTCCTTCGAGATTCTCCATCCTCACGGGCAGATACTCCTCGCGCGGATACCTCGACAACGTCGTATTCCCCAGCGACATTCAATCAAATCCATGGTCGCCTACGCACTTCCTCAATCCCTATCAGTTCCTCAACAACGTCGACGGAATTTTGGGCGATGAAATCACTTTTGCGGAAGTATTGCAAGCGGCGGGCTACAACACGGGCTGCATCGGCAAGTGGAATCTCGGCGACTACGGTCAATATTTGCCCACAAACCAAGGCTTCGACTACTTCTACGGCAGCTATTACGTCAACGATATGACTCCGTACAACTGGGTTGAGGACTACGTGGACGAGCAAGGCAACTTCCACTCCCAAGAAGTGCGTACTCACAAAGAAAACCTCGACCAATCCGAAAGCACGAGATTGCTCACCGCAAAAATGCTCGAATTTATCTCTTCTTCAGTTGAAAACGACGAGAAATTCCTTGCATACTACACGACTCCGTGGCCGCACTTCCCCATCTATTCGGACAACTCCGGCACGGGCAAGGGCAACACGAGCGACGACACCTACGTGCAATGCATAGAGGAGTTTGACAAATATCTCGGCGATATTCTCAACTATCTCAAATCCACGCCGGATTCGAGCGGCAGCAGTTCGCTTTACGACAATACCCTCATCGTGTTCACATCGGACAACGGTCCCGGCAGAGAGGGCGTAACCGGTGATATGAGAGGCAGAAAAAACACCACTTTCGAAGGCGGTATGAAAGTGCCTATCCTCGTCAGCTACCCCAACGGCGGCGTAGGTAGCGGCGACCAAATCGCAAGCGAAACTTACACCTATTATCAATGGGAAAACAACGCCGAGCGTACCTCGCAAGCAAACGTCGCAAGCAAGACGAAATCGAGCACTCCTACCACCGCAACGACAAAACATATCGACGCAAGCAGCATGAACTTCGACTTGTTCAACACCATTTTGAGCTATTGCGGCATCACAAACAGCGACGGCAACGTCTATCTGCCCTCTGACAGGATCATCGACGGCGTTGACCTTACGTCGCTTTGGAACTGCACCGTCTCGACCTCCACGCGCGTGCACGACAAACTCTTCTACCTCAAAAAAGGCAAGTGCCAAGCCGTGCAAATGGCAGTTGAGCTTGACGGAACGACCTACGACTTCAAGTACTACGACAGTGTTCACACCGAAAACTCGGCGTTCATCGACCAAGTGTACAAAAACTACCTCTTCAACCTCGACACCGACCCGGCGGAAGGATACAGCCTGTCAAAGACCTATCCCGAAATCGCATCGAAGTTGCTTGCCGAACTCAAAGGTTTCCGCACAGAGATGAAGACCAACCGCAGAGGTATTTTGTAATATCAAACACGATAGAACCACAAAACACACTCGTCTTTACAACAAAAAAATCGTCGCGCTTGCGACGATTTTTTTTGTGTTTATGCTTAAATCACTTGTGATATACAAGTTTTTCGATTTTATTTTCCCACCTTGCGATTTTCTCTTCGTCGTAGGTTTCCGGAATGTGCTTTGCGATTTTTGCGGCTTTTTTTGAGCGCATAAGCATGTTGTTCATTGCAAGCAAAAGCGGAAGTCTTGTCCAGCCTCTCGCCACTTTGACGACGAGGTCTTTAGGTGAGAGCACGATAAGTTTGCCCGTTGCGCCTGCCGCCATATTGCCATCGTCCACAACGCCTTTTTCAAAGAGCCAATCTAGGTCTTGCGGTTTTGCGCCGAGTAGCCAGCGTTTGAGAATGTCGATCCCCACGTGATCGCCGCCGCGAAGCTTGAAATATTCAACCTCGTATTTCCACAAGTCTTCCTTTTTGACGGAGTTCGATTTGATGATCATGTCCGCCAATATGCAAGCCGCTTTCATTGAGTTTTCGATGCCGCTTCCGATCATGGGTATTGTCATAAACGCCGCGTCGCCGATTGCAGCATAGCCGTCGGCAACCATACGCGTAAGCGGATATCTGATGGGGATTATGCAAGTGCGTCCTCCACGCACGATTTCGTCGCTTATGATCGGATTCGAGGCTTTAAGTGCCTTATATGCTCTGTCAAACGTCTCTTTTGGCAATTCTCCCGCTCTTCCTA
>FR895522.1 GCA_000434435.1 Firmicutes bacterium CAG:475 | reverse complement strand
GGCGTCGTGTACGAGCAGCTCAAGTTCTGCGAGTATTGGGGCTATGAGCGTGCGCTTGCGTCTTATATTATGATCAACGAATTCGGCATTCCCGCAATCGCAATCGACCGTCAATACACGGCGAGCGCGTCGGGACAACTTCGCACGAGGATTCAAGCGTTTGTCGAAAGCCTTGAAATCAAACATATCCAAAAGGCAAAAGCCGCTAAGGCGAGCAAGTGAGGTGGATTATGGCAAAGAAAAAATACGGCGGATACAAAAATCTGCACGAAGATAAAACCGGGCTTCTCAAACACCGCGAATGGCGCGGACTTAAAGATACGCTCGTCGACTATTGGCGTTGGCTCGTAACGTGGAAAGACATGATTGTGATGGTGCTCAAAAACCCCGTCGCAGTTGTCAAAGGACTTTGGAGATATCGTTGGATGGCAACCTATCTTTCTACGCCCGCTTTTGTTGATCGTCACACCGAAGGCTTGCGCGGACCGCAACTTTTGATGACGCATCTTCATTTCAACATGATCGTCAAGCACGCAACGGGACTTATTCTCACCGCGTTCGAGGCTGACGAAAAGATGTTCCCCAAAAACAAAAAGAGCAAAAAACTCGTTTGCGTGGACGAACTTATCCCGGCAGAGTTTATCGCAGGTTTCCCCAACCTCAAAATGTACCCGATGCAAACCATGCCCATCTTCCTTTCAAGCATGGTTGACCAACTTGTCGTGCCGCCATACCTCGACGCAATCGAGAGCTTCGGCGTGCCTGCCGACGTATGTCCTCTTCCCAGCGCGGAAGCGGGTGTTTGCGTCGAAGACGATTATCCCAAACTCGGCAAGTGCATGATCACCTGCAATATGCCTTGCGACGGTTCTATCATGACAACAACCTTCCAGGACAGATATTTCAAACTGCCTACGCACGTGTACAACGTTCCTTTGAGATACAAGGGCGAGGACGTGCAGAAATACGCCGTCGACGAAATCAAAGATATGATCAAATTCGTCGAAGAGCAAACGGGCGAAAAGTGGAATTGGGATACGTTTATCGCCGCGCTCGAAAGCTACAACAAGCAACTCGATTTCGAGCTTAAAAAGTGGGACGTCAACAAGACCAAATATCCGCAAATGACGGGCGCTACGTTCTGGCTTTATAGGCTTTATTACTATCATCTTTCGGGCGGCTACGACAAACGCTTCCTCAAAGTTGACAAAAAAGTCAACAAGATTATGGAAAAAGCCTATGCAAAGAAGACGCCGTGCAGCAAGGAAATGCGCCACCGCGCAATCGTGTGGAGCTGCCCTGCAAACTATTATACGTCTTTTGCAAACTGGCTTGAAAACTGCTGGGGCATCAACGTGGTTATGGATATGGAGACCATGATTTCCTATCTCAAATTCCGCACAGACACTCACGAGCATGCTCTTGAAGACCTCGCAAAGACCTACCAGCGCGCAACGATGCGTACGCATACAAAAGGCGGCTATGCAAACGTTCTCAACGAGTGTTGGAGAGTTGCCGAAGAATACAACGTCGACACCATCATCATGTACGATCAGATTTCGTGCAAGGGAATGGACGGACTCGTCGGTATCTTCGACGACCAAGCAAGAGAGAAGGGCTACAATTTCATCTGGGTGCAACAAGACCTTATGGATTCAAGAACCATATCTCGCAGAGATATGCGTGAACAGGTAAACAAATATATGACAACCGTTTTGCAAGAAAAGCCGATTGACGAGAGTTTGCTCGACTTCGACGATTCGGAAGCATGGTAAGGATAAAAAGGAGAAAAGAACTATGAAATATTTTGGCGGATGCGACGTAGGTTCAACCTACACCAAAGCAGTCATAATGGACGAGAACGGCAAAGTCCTCGCACACACAACCATAAAGAGCAAAATCAACGCCGCTCTCTCTGCGGAAGCGGCTATGAACGAAGTCGTGGCGCAAGTGCCCGAACTTAAAGGCGACGTGAAGAACCTTTCATATCTCGTCGGTACGGGCTATGGCAGAAACAAGGTCGCAACGGCAGACGAGAACATCTCCGAAATCTCTTGTCACGCTATGGGCGTTCACATCACCGATCCGAGCGTCAAGGCAATCATCGATATCGGCGGACAAGACATCAAGGGTATCGCAATTGACACGGACGGCACCGTCAAGAACTTCGCAATGAACGACAAGTGCGCCGCAGGTACGGGACGTTTCTTCGAGGCAATGGCTCGCTCATTCGAGTTGTCTTTGAGCGATTTTTCAAAGCTCTCGCTCAAAGCGAAGAACGTCATCCCCATCTCGGCACAATGCACCGTTTTTGCGGAATCCGAGGTTATCTCTCTCGTCGGTGAAGGCAAGCCTATGGACGAAATCGCGGCAGGCATCGAGATGTCGGTTGCAAAGAGATGCTTCGTCATGGCAAAGAAAGCGGGCGCAACGGACAGTATCACGCTTTCGGGCGGCTGCGCAAAGAACGACGGACTCAAACAAGCTATAGAGCAAGTGTTGAAGATCAAGGTTATCGATCTTCCCATAGATCCGCAACTTATGGGCGCACTCGGCGCGGCGGAATACGCAAGACAAAAGGGCTTGGCTCAATAAGGAGGCAATTATGAGTACAGGAGCAATCGTCGGTATCGTGCTCGGAAGCATCGCAGCAGTTTTGCTTCTTTTCTTCCTCATCACGTTCACTGTTTACTGGTTCAACCTCGACATGAAATTCATCTATTGGTTTTACAAGAAGATGAAGGGGCACTACGATCATATGGAGCGCACCCACAAATTATAATTCGCTAAACGGCGAATAACTGCGTCAGAGCCACTTGTCCGTCAGTTCATGTACTATATGTACATTAGGGCTTCCGTTCAAGTGGCTCTTTCTTGTTCTTCATCCGTTTAGCAAATTATAATCATTAATTATTTAACTTTGTCAGACGCACCCTCTCGACAACTCATTTACAATTAGTAAATTAGGGTTGCCGCTTGGGTGCGTCTTTCGCGTTGATTGTAGATAAAATCTAACATGTTGAAATTATTGATTACCGCCTATTATTAAAAACAAATTAATTTGCCATATTGATAAAATTTTACTTTTTTTTGGAGAAAATTGATGTATAATGATAATAGGGGTGAATGGGCAATATTGCCTTTTTGCTCGCATCAAATCGAAATATGTTCCTTTCGGAACGAAAATTTTTATTAATAAAAGAGGTATGTTATGAAAAACATCGACTTGACAAAGTACGGCATCACCGGCACAACCGAAGTGGTTTACAATCCGTCCTACGAGATGCTTTTCGAGGAGGAAACAAATCCCGCTCTCGAAGGCTATGAAAAAGGACAAGTCAGCGAACTCGGCGCAGTCAACGTTATGACCGGCGTTTACACGGGGCGCTCACCAAAGGATAAATTTATCGTCGTTGACGAAAATTCCAAAGACACGGTGTGGTGGACTTCCGACGAGTACAAAAACGACAACCATCCCGCATCGCAAGAGGCATGGAAAGCAGTCAAAGACATCGCTGTCAAAGAGTTGTCAAACAAGAGATTGTTTGTCGTAGACGCATTCTGCGGCGCAAACAAGGACACTCGTATGGCAATCCGCTTTATTGTCGAGGTTGCTTGGCAAGCGCACTTTGTCAAAAATATGTTCATCAAGCCCACCGCCGAGGAACTTGAAAACTTCGAACCCGACTTTGTCGTCTACAATGCTTCAAAAGCAAAAGTCGAAAACTACAAAGAACTCGGTCTCAACTCCGAAACCGCGGTCGTGTTCAACATCACAAGCCGTGAGCAGGTCATCATCAACACTTGGTACGGCGGCGAAATGAAGAAGGGTATGTTCTCCATGATGAACTACTATTTGCCCCTCAAAGGCATTGCTTCCATGCACTGCTCGGCAAACACCGATATGGAAGGCAAAAACACCGCAATCTTCTTCGGACTCTCCGGTACAGGCAAAACCACTCTTTCAACCGATCCCAAACGTCTTCTCATCGGTGACGACGAGCACGGCTGGGACGACAACGGAGTGTTCAACTTCGAGGGCGGTTGCTATGCAAAGGTCATCAATCTCGACAAGGATTCCGAACCCGACATCTACAACGCAATCAAGCGCAACGCTTTGCTTGAAAACGTCACTCTCGACGAAAACGGCAAGATCGATTTCGCAGACAAGAGCGTGACCGAAAACACCCGTGTTTCTTATCCTATCGATCACATCAAGAACATCGTGCGCCCGATTTCCGCAGCTCCCGCCGCAAAGAACGTCATCTTCCTTTCGGCAGACGCATTCGGAGTGTTGCCGCCCGTGTCCATCCTTACGCCCGAACAAACTCAATATTACTTCCTTTCCGGTTTCACTGCAAAACTTGCAGGTACAGAGCGCGGTATTACCGAGCCTACGCCGACGTTTTCCGCTTGCTTCGGTCAAGCCTTCCTTGAATTGCATCCCACAAAGTATGCAGAGGAGCTTGTCAAAAAAATGCAAAAGAGCGGCGCAAAAGCCTACCTCGTCAACACCGGTTGGAACGGAACGGGCAAGCGTATCTCCATAAAAGATACTCGTGGTATAATCGACGCAATCCTCAACGGCGACATCGAAAAAGCACCCACGAAGACCATTCCGTACTTCAATTTTGAAGTCCCGACTTCTCTTAATGGCGTTGCCACCGAGATCCTCGATCCGCGCGACACTTATGCCGACGTCAACGAGTGGAATCGTAAAGCAGAAGACCTCGCAGGTCGTTTCATCAAGAACTTTGCGAAGTATGAGGGGAACGAGCATGGAAAGGCACTTGTGCCCGCCGGCCCTCAACTACACTAAATAGCGAATAACTGCGTCAGAGCCTGCCTCATAAACAGTCACGTACAATGAGTACGCTCCTGTCTATGTTGGCAGGCTCTTTCTTGTTCTTCATCTATTTAGTGCAGTTGAGTTAAAAAACACTTATATATGCGAATAGCTTTGTCAAAGCCCCTCACCCGACAACTCATGTACTTTGTGTACATTAGGGTTGCCGTTTGAGGGGCTTTTTCGCGCTCTTCATCTATTTAGTGCAGTTGAGGCAGTAAACGCGTATACAAGCGAATAACTGCGTCGAGCCTCACCATCAAACAGTCACGTACAGCAAGTACGCTCCTGTCTGCCTTTGAGGCTCTTTCTTGTTCTTCATCTATTTAGTGTAGTTGATAAACGAAGAATTTGAGATGTAACACAAGCCCAGAAAGCTGCAGAACTTATTCAAGGGGCACTTATACATGATGTCTGCTTATTTCGATATCAAAACCAGGTCTACGAGTTTGCCGTAGCGACGAGATTTTTCGACGAGGGCATCATCTACGATCGTGCCTTCCTTTGCGATTATTGCGCCGGTATATGAAGTTAGATTGCAAGAAAGCACTCTGCCGAGCAAGAAAGAGTAATCGGAGATAATGCGTGCGGGGGTGCGGCCGTCCTCCTCGGTTGACGGGGCGTCCAGCATCTTTAAAGCATTGCTTGAAAAATAGGGCGAATCGGCGGTTGTTTTGATTGCCATCGGTGCGTTTGCGAGCCGAATGGGCGCAAAATCGACGTCGACTTGTGATGAACAAGAAACAGTCTTTTCCGTTTCGTTTTGCAAAAGAGGTACGCTTTCGTCGGATAAATCCGTAATTTGTTTTTTCTTGTTTTCTTTCAGTGCCAATACCGTCGTTTCTTTTTCGGGGCGGGGTATAACCGCTTTTTTTGCTTTGCCTTGCTTTGTCGATTTGAGCAGTATCACGTCGCCTACGCACGCAACGTTTTGAGGGGTAAATTGCTCGTTTTCGGTGCAGAGTTTTGAAACTTTTCCGCCTTTTGCAAATTCGACTTTTTGAATTTTGCCTTTTAGAATACCGTTTTGCGTATATACTTCCATGCCGATGATTCCGTTTGAAAATAGAGTGAAATCAACGTCGTCTATGCATCTGACG
The DNA here is from genome assembly GCA_000434435.1 of Firmicutes bacterium CAG:475. Lineage (GTDB taxonomy): Bacteria > Bacillota > Clostridia > Christensenellales > CAG-917 > CAG-475. Next base: position 9,440 of record FR895522.1, on the reverse strand, counting down.
TTGGCGTCGTTTTGCACGACAATCGCATCTGAAAAACACAAAACGTCCGCGATTGGCAACAGTGCGTCGCAACCTTGTTTGCACGATGAAACGACAAAATATGCAATAGTCGTGCAACCTTGCGAAAAATATGCATTTTTTATGCGTCCGACAACGTTTGACGTGTCGCGTTCGATGACGGGTTTGAATAAAAGAGAAGAGAGTTCGACCATAATTTTCACCTCGTTTCGATGTTATGTTTTCATCGCGATTTTTATGATTTTCAGGAGCGTAAAAAGTGGCGATAGATTGCCGAAAATATTGTCGCAAAAGGTCGAATTTTGCATTAGAATACTGCTTTTTTCGACAAAAAACCACTCTCTGCAAAAATACGTTTTGTATGAGAAAAAACGGGGTTATCCACCGAGTTGTCCACATTTTAAGGGCAAAATGTGGATAACTTTGTGGAAAAGGTGATATTTTTATACTTGCATGAATATGTTTTCTTTTGTAACTATATGCGTGTCGAATTATGTCGTAGCGAAAGAAGAAAAAAGTTGTTGATTGCATGCGGTTTGATTACCGTTTTTCTTGCGTATTGTTTTGCGTCGCCGTTTGTCGTAAGTGCGATTAAAAAGGAAAAAAGCAAATCGCTGACCATCGTCGTAGACGCGGGGCACGGCGGCGAGGACGGCGGAGTTAAGGGCGCAAAAACGGGTGTTGAAGAAAAAAACATAAATCTAATCGTTGCAAAATATCTGGGCGAAATGCTATGTGCATGCGGATTCAACGTGGTATATACGAGAAGAAACGACGTCATGCACAATTTTAACGGCGTAAAGAACAACAAAAAACGCGCGGATATGTTCCGCCGCGGTCAAATCGTCAACGACGTCAAGCCTTGCGCCGTGGTCAGCATACATATGAATTTTTATTCCATGCCTACAAGACGAGGCGCGCAAACGTTTTTTGCAAAATCGAGCAAAGAGGGCGAAGCCTTTGCAAAAGCGTTGCAAAGTGCGCTCAATGTCGAAATCAATTCCAAAGAGGGCGGTAGGCAGTATAGCGCGCTGTGCGCCGAAAAGTATATTTTGGAATGTAGTCCTTATCCGTCTGCCATTGTAGAGTGCGGATTTTTGAGCAATTACGCAGACGAAATAAATCTTCAAAAAACCGAGTATCAAATGCGGCTTGCAAGCGTCTTGTGCGGCGCGATAGCGGCGTTTGTAAAAGAGTGTTGAAACGTCGCTGTCGTTGATTTTTTATCAAAACGCATGAAAAGCGTCGATTTCCGCTAGTTTTCGGCGTTCGGTTTGTCGCCGTAATACGTGTGTTTGCGCGTTAAATGCGCGCGCTTGCGCGAAAAACCTTGATTTATAATTCTATATCGTCTATAATATAACATTATGACAAACGCATTTGCATTTCCGTGTCAAAAAATCCTCAAAAAGCACAGCGACGACGAAGAAATCGCGCTCATTTTGAAGGATATAGAAAACGCCAAACAAGGCGTTATGACCTTTTCCAAGGAAGTGAAGAAATACATGCTTCAATTTATTCACGCACGCTACGACGACAATCAAGAGGTTATGTCACTCATAGAGGTGTTGCGCAAATGGAGCAAGTACGAAACTTTCAATTTTCTCGAAATCTTCCAATTGCAAGACGAGTGTTATTTTTGGTACGATTTTTTGCATGCGTACGGCGCGTGGAAAGTTATCGGAAAAACCTACGGATTCAAGGACGAGGAAGAGGCGTTGAAGATACTCATCAGGCTTGTCAAACTTGACGAAAGCGTGTTTAAGGCGTATCCGGAGTTGTAAATTATGGCAAGCGTTCACGACGGGCACAGAGCGCGCATGCGCGACAAAATCCGCAAAGGCGGTTTAGGCTCTTTTCAGCAGCACGAAATATTGGAGTATCTGCTCTTTTCGTTTGTGCCGAGGAAGGATACCAACGAAATCGCACACGCACTTATAGACAAGTTTTCTTCTCTTTCGGGCGTGCTTAACGCAAGCGAAGAGGATTTGGAAAAAGTGAGCGGAATGACTCAAAATGCGGCGTTGTTTTTGGCAACGCTCCCTGACGTTTTCAGAGCGTACGTTGACGGCGTAAACAGCGATGGAGCGAACAGGCAGGATTTGTCCGGAAGAGGAAAGGCGCGCAATTTTATGTGCGCAAGGCTGTTCGGACTCAATCAGGAGCACGTTTGCGTTGCGGCGTTGGACGCTCACGACAAACTCATCAAGTGCGAGATTATCGAGCAAGGCAGCGGCGATTCCGTGCGTTTGGACGTAAGAAAAATCGTCGATTTCGCGCTCAAAACGGGCGCAAGCGCGATACTTATTGCGCACAATCATCCGAGCGGCAATCTCTTGCCGTCGCAAAAAGACGTCAATATGACGCAAGAGGCAATGACGACGCTTTCGGGCATCGGCGTCGAACTTCAGGATCACCTCATCTTTTCTGGAAGCGAGTATTATTCCTTTGAAGAGCGAGGCACTATGGAAAAAATCAAAAACATACAAGAAGGCTTAAAAGAAGGTATAGCATTTTATGAGTGAAACGGTAAGAACAAGATTTGCTCCGTCTCCGACGGGATTTATGCACATAGGCAACTTGCGCACGGGTTTGTACGCATTTCTTTTCGCGCGTAAAAACGGCGGAAAGTTTATTCTTCGCATCGAGGACACCGACCAGGAACGCAAGGTCGAAGGTGCGGTTGAGATGGTGTATCGCACGCTTGCAACGGCAGGCATAACCTATGACGAAGGCCCTGACAAAGACGGCGGTTACGGTCCGTACGTCCAAACCGAAAGAATGGGGATTTACAAAGAATACGCGGAAAAACTCGTCGAACTCGGCGGTGCGTACTATTGCTTCTGCGACAAAGAAAGACTTGAAAGTCTGAAAGACGAAAACGGCGTGCACACATACGACAAGCATTGCCGCAACCTCTCAAAAGAGGAAGTGCAAAGACGTCTTGCGGCAGGCGAGCCATACGTCATTCGTCAAAAAGTACCTGAGGGCGTCGTGTCCAGCTATACGGATATGGTGTTCGGCGAAATAAGCGTTGACAGTGCGGACATCGAGGACGGCGTTCTTCTCAAGAGCGACGGACTGCCCACTTACAACTTCGCAAACGTCGTCGACGATCACCTGATGGGCATTACGCACGTCATAAGGGGCACGGAATATTTGAGTTCGACGCCCAAATACAACCTCATATACGATGCGTTCGGATGGGCAAGACCGAAGTATATGCACCTGCCCCCGATTATGAAAGACCAAACAAGGAAACTCTCAAAGCGTTTCGGCGACGCAAACTTCGAGGACTTTATCGCAAAAGGATATTTGCCCGAAGCAGTCGTCAACTACATTGCGCTTCTCGGCTGGTGTCCCAAAGACAACAAAGAAAAGATGACCATGCAAGAGATGATAGAGGCTTTCGACGTTGACGGCATTTCTCATTCGAGTTCCATATTCGACGAGGCAAAAATGCGCTGGCTCAACGGAGAATATCTCAAAGCAATGAGTGCGGAGGATTTTGAAAAAGTTGCAACGCCGTGGATTGAAAAAGCTATCGACGGCAAAGATTACGACGTCAAAGAGCTTGCGTCTCTCATGCAAACGAGAGTCGATATTTTGAGCGAAATTCCCGAAAAACTTGCTTTCCTCAATGAGTTCGGAGAGTACGATCTCGATATGTACGTGCATCAAAAAATGAAAGTCGACAAGGCGGTTGCTTTGAAGGCGGTTGAGGTTTCTATTGACGCTCTCAAAGACTTCGACGATTGGAGCGCGGACGCAATCAAAGAGCAAATCAAGGCTTGCTCGGAGCAAGCGGGCATGAAGAGCGGACAAGTCATGTTCTCCATGCGTGTTGCTTTGACGGGCGCACCCGTAACCCCCGGCGGAGCAATCGAAATGGCAATGGTTCTCAAAAAGGACGAAACTTTACGCCGCTTGAACTATTCGCTCGAACTTCTCAAAAACGCGCAATAAAACTTTGATTTGTGCATATAAACACGGTGTTTTGAAAATATGAAACATATCTTTTGCAAAAAAACTTTATCGGCATTGCTTGTCGCGATTATGTTGGCAAGCGTTTTTGCCGTGGCGTTTGCGCCGTCATCCGTGGCTTATGCTTCGAGCTGGGGCGGAAAAGACGTCGATACGCTTTGGTATTACGGCGAAGAGTATCTTGACGTCGCGTCTGCAAAAGAAGTCGTTTCGGGTTGGGATTTGTCAAAGGTTTCAACGCCCGTCGTAATTGCGGTTGTCGACACCGGCATAGACGCAAATCACGAGCTGTTTGCCGATGACGAAAACGGCGTCAGCGTACTTTCAAAAAACGCAAACGGCGATATACTCGGCTACAATTCGCTCACCGGTGCGGACGAGAGCGGCAACGTGGATATAAGCGACGAAAAAAGCAAACACGGAAGTGCGGTTGCAGGCAACATCGCAATGCTAATCCGCGAGTTCGGACTTGAAAACTACATCAAAATTTATCCAATAAAAGCAAACGATCAAAAAGCGGACACGTTCAAACTTACAAGCCTTACGAGTGCGCTCAATTGGGCGGTGAACAACGCAAAGGCGGATGTCGTGAACATGTCGCTCGGATTGACTGCCGAAAATATTGCGGACTTAAAAAAGAACAAAAAACTCACGGACACGGAAGAGAGTGCGTTCGCAACCGCTGTTGAAAACGCACGTCGCAATTCCGTTGTCGTGGCGGCTGCCGGCAACAACAAAAAATCCGACCAAAACGCAAACGATTTATTCTATCCCGCGGCATATCCCGGCGTTGTGTCGGTGATGAATCAGTATAAAAACGAATTGTATTCGACCTCCAACTTCGGCGCAACGTACACGCTTTGCGCACCCGGCTACGGCATTTGGACGTCGAAAGGTTATCAGACGGCAAGCACATACGGCACCGAACAAGGCACTAGTATGGCGGCAACTTTCGTCAGTTTCGCGTCTGCACTTTTGAAATTGAGATATAAGGTCGAGGGCAGGGATATAGATTCCGTCAAACTTGCAAAAACAGTGAGCGCATTGCTCACCAAAACGCTTGTCAAAAACGATTTGCCGTTTAAATATCTCGATTTGAAATCCGTCGTTTCGGGGGATCTCGACAACGTAAAATACAACTACGAAACTCCGAAATCCATTGCAATCAAGCACGACGGCAATCTCGGCACGGGCGACTATGCAGGGATGATATATATGCGTACCGACAGCGCGAAATCAATCACGTTCTTGGCACAGGTCAATCCTGTGGGCAAGGTCGATCCCGACATCGAAAACACGCTTGAATGGAGCGTTACGAGAATAAAATCCGCGGACGACGACACCGCCGTTTCGGATACGACGATCATAGGCACGGGTACGCGCGTCGTTTACACTCCCTCACGCGGGGGCGACTTTTTGATAAATGCAAAAATCCCCGGATATGCGGCGGTGCAGACGGTTCAAATCCACGTCGAATACGGCAATTATTACGTGGGAGAAGTGAGAGTTACCCTTGCCGACGAGGCACATAAAAACGCATCGGAAGCACCGTCGAGCGCAACGCTTTATTCAACCGAAACAACCCGTTTCGCACTTACGGGAGTGCAGTATCTCAATCCCGACGTCGAAACCAAATGGTACGTAAACGGCGAATACGCCGCATCCGGCAAAACCTTTGATTTCACACCAAAAAAAGCAGGCACGTATTACATCACGGCTCGCTACGGCGACGAGGCTATGGTGGATTATCAATACAAATTCACCGCAAACGTAAAATCTTTCGTTACTCGTCCGCTCGATTTGTCGATGCTTATCGTAGGATTGGTGATTGCGGCGGCGGTTGCAACGACGATTACCGTTATAGCGGTGCGCAAGAAAAAATCGCAAAAGCCGTCTTCGACGCAAGATACGCAAAACGAGTGATAAGATTCGATTTTGAGTAAAAATTTAGAGAATAACAATAATAAAAACGACCTTAAAATCAACACAAAAACGGCACTTTCGAGTGCCGTTTTCAATTATAATAGTCCGTCGAAAAGGTCGTTAAAATCTACGTCTAACGCTTTGGCAATAGCAACAATGCTTGACACCGCCGGTTCTATTTTATCTTTCTCCCAGCGGCTTAATTGTTGCTGTTTGATGCCCATTTTTTCGGCAAGTTGTTTTTGCGTCAGCCCGGCAACTTTCCTCTCGTATTTTAGATTTTCACCAAACGTTTTCATGCCTTGACAATACAACATATATTGTGTATAATGTTGTAAACAAAACACATATGTTGTTTAATTTAGGAGGATTTTATATGAAGTACTGTTCGAAATGTGGAGCGGAATTGCACGATGACGCCGTCGTTTGTACGCAATGCGGTTGTCAAGTGAAAGAAATGGTGCCCGAAGAAAGTTCGGGTTTGGGGATTGCTGCTATCGTGTTCAGCGTGCTCGGCGGATGGCTTGGATTGCTGTTGAGTATTATCGGACTTTGCGTGTACAAAACACCGCGCAACAAAAAGTATTGTAAAATCGGATTGGGAATTTGTATTGCTTGGATTGTAATTTGGGTGATTATATTTGTTGTGGGGGCAGCTGCATAATAAGTTATTTTGCAAACAAATGAAAATCTACAAAAAAACGGCACTTTCGAGTGCCGTTTTCAATTAGTTTTCGGGTTTTTGCCAAAGGTTGTTTCTTTCGGGGTGGTATATCGCACCCAAAATGCGCTGTTTTGCAAAGGGGATGTCTTTGCATATAGTCTTGATGAGGCTTTTCATATATTCTCGTTGCGACTCGTGATTCATGGGGCAGGGGTTGTTTACAATGGGCAAATTTTGACGTTTTACCGCCGATTTGATGTCATATTCTTCAAGATAAATAAACGGTCTTATCAACGACACGCCCGATTTGTCCATATGCGCGGTGGGCGGGAAGCAAGAGAACCTGCCCTCGTACAAAAGGGATAAAAGCATGGTTTCGGCAACGTCGTCGGCGTTGTGGCCGAGCGCAAGTTTTCCGCCGCCGAGACGGTTGACTTCGTTGTTGAGCGCGCCTCTTCGCATCTTAGCACAAAGGGAGCAAGGGTTGGATTCCTTTCTTACGTCGAATATGATTTCGGCTATATCCGTTTTGACAAGGTGATGAGGCACGTCGAGGCTTTCGCAGTATTTTATCAAAGCGTCGAGTTCGGTTTTGTCCGTTTCTTTCAACCCCATATCAACGGTGATTGCTTCGAGGGTGTAGCTTTGAGGAGAAAAGCGTCTGTAATCGGCAAGCGCACGTAAAAGCAGGGTGCTGTCCTTTCCTCCCGACAGCCCCACGAAAATTCTGTCGCCGTCCTCTATCATGCGATAGTCTTGTACGGCTCTTCTCATTGCGGATAAAATCTTTTGCATAGTTATATTATATATTAAACCTAATATATTCTTTCGACAAAATTATATATAAGCGCGCGTTATTTTGCAAGCGGAACAAGGCAAATCGCCTTGACATAAACGTCGACGTAACTTATACTTTGATTCGAGGAGCAAAGGCAATGATTCAGGATTTGATCACCCAAATAAGCGATGCCATAGGCAATCCCTATCTGACGTTGTACGTTATTTCGATTATTCCCATAATCGAGTTGCGCGGAGCTATTTTGTTCATGCCGTATTTGTTTGACTCCATTCAGGAAATGATGCTCGGTATGCTCTGTTGCATTGCAGGCTCGACGACGGTTATCGTTCCTCTTATCCTCATCACAAGACCGTTTTTGCGCAAATTGCGCCGCTCCAAGTGGTTTTCCAAAATCGGAAAGAGAATGGAAGCAAACCTTGCAGACAGAGCGGAGAGCGCATATAGCGAAGAAAAAAACGAAAAAATCGACGAAATCAAACAAAAACACAAGCGCAAACCGATGTCGAAAGACGGCAAAAAGTTTTTGGGATTGTTCGTGTTCGTGGCAATTCCGCTCCCTATGACGGGGGCATGGACGGGCTCGTGCATAGGCAGCTTTTTGGATTTTCCCGTGTGGAAAGCGTCGCTTGCGGTGTTTTTCGGCAATATAGTTGCAGGCTTGATATTGACGACGATTGCGTTTTTCTTGCCAAAGCAATATGCCGACGTGTTTCTTTACGGATTTGTGATTTTGGCAATCGCAATTGCGGTGACGCTTTATTTTTCGCGCTCCAAACGCCTTGAAAAAAAACGCAAAGAAGAGCTTGAAAAGTACGCAAACAAGAGCGAATACGAGCTTGCCGTGCTCAAAAAAGAAGCCGATCAGGACGGCAAAGTTCTCATCAAAAAGGAATACGTGGACGAGAACGGCGACAAGCACATCGTCATAGGACATGACGAAAAACGAAACAAATCAATCGTCGACAAGGACGACCTCATATGATTTTTTAAAAAGCCGAACGCAACCGAGATTTTGATATAAACGGTTGTGTTTTTTTTTGCAAGGTTGTATAATGTTGACGAAATAAATTTTGGAGGCAACACTATGCCATTAGTTACAACAACCGAAATGTTCAAAAAAGCATATGCAGGCGGTTACGCAATCGGCGCATTCAACGTCAACAACATGGAAATCATCCAAGGTATCGTTGAAGCGGCAACCGAAGAACAAGCCCCGCTTATTCTTCAAGTTTCCTCCGGCGCAAGAAAATATGCAAACACCACATATCTCACCAAAATGGTTGAAGCGGCAGTCGAAACAAGCGGTCTTCCCATTTGCTTGCACCTCGACCACGGCGATAGCTTCGCTCTTTGCAAAGACTGCGTTGACAGCGGTTTCACTTCCGTTATGATCGACGCAAGCGCACATCCGTTTGCGGAAAACATCTCCATCACAAAGCAAGTTGTCGAATACGCTCACGATCACGGCGTTGTCGTCGAAGCAGAGCTCGGCAAACTCGCAGGCATCGAAGATGCAGTCAACGTTGCCGCAAAAGACGCTCAATTCACCGATCCCGACCAAGTTGAAGAATTTGTCGGCAAAACCGGCGTCGATTCTTTGGCAATCGCAATCGGCACTTCTCACGGCGCATACAAGTTCAAAGGTCAACCGCAACTTCGTTTCGACATCCTCGAAGAAGTCAGCAAACGTTTGCCCGGATTCCCCATCGTTTTGCACGGTGCGTCTTCCGTTCCGCAAGACCTCGTTGCCAAGATCAACCAATACGGCGGCAGCATGCCCGGCGCACAAGGCGTCCCCGAAGATATGCTCCGCAAAGCTGCATCCATGGCAGTGTGCAAGATCAACATTGACTCCGACCTCAGACTTGCAGTCACCGGCGCAATCCGCGAGCACTTTGCTCTCAATCCTTCTCACTTCGATCCTCGTCAATATCTCGGACCGGCAAGAGAAGCGGTCAAACAAGTTGTGAAACATAAACTTGTGGATGTTCTCGGCTGCAACGGCAAAGCCTAAAAACGTCTGATTGAGCGAATAGCATTGTCAAAGCCCTT
>FR895521.1 GCA_000434435.1 Firmicutes bacterium CAG:475 | reverse complement strand
GATTTTTTCAATCGTATCTTTTGAATACAAGACGCCGCTTGGATTGTTGGGGGAGTTGACGATGACTGCCGCCGTGTTTTTGCCGATTGCTTGTTCGAGAGCCGAAATGTCGGGGGTGAAGTCCTTTTCGTCATAACCCGCAACCACGGCTTTCCCGTCTGCCGATTCGATGAAAACTTTGTATTCGGGGAAGTACGGCGCAAGTACGACGAATTCGTTGTTGTTTTCGTTGAGCGCACGTAGAGTTATGCAAAGGGACGCCGCCGCGCCGCAAGTCATATATATCAAATCTTTGCCGACGTCTATGCCGAAACGGCGAGAAATATTCTTTGCAACCGCTTCTCTGACGGCAACGTCGCCTTGCGCCGAAGTGTAGCCGTGAAGGGATTCGCAAGAGTTTGCAAGCTCGACAAGAGCGTCTTTTACGCAATCGGGCGCGGGAACGTTTGGGTTTCCGAGAGAAAAGTCAAAAACGTTTTCCGCTCCGACTTCATTTGCGCGTTTTTTGCCGTACTCGAACAATTCTCTTATGGACGAACGCTTGCTGCCAAGCGCGTACATGTCTTTGTTGAACATAACTCACCTCGTATTTTATGAGATTATACCACTTGTAACAGCGTTTTTCAAGTGATATAATTCTTGTGCGGATAAAAGGAAGGCTCATATGACAAACGAAATGGAAAACGGCAATTTGAAAGCACTAAGCAAGTTGAAAACGGCGATAGAAAACTCGCATCGCATCGTCGTACTGACGGGTGCGGGGGCATCCGTGCCAAGCGGTATTCCCGACTTTCGCAGTGCGCACGGCTTGTATGCCACGTCCTTTGGAAAATATCCTGCCGAAACGGTTATCTCGCACGACTTTTTCATGGTGCATCCAAAAGAGTTTTACGACTTTTACAAAAGCAAAATGGTTTATCCCGACGCAAAGCCGAACGCAATGCACGCTCTTCTTGCACGGCTTGAACGGTCGGGGAAAATAGAGGGTATCGTCACACAGAACATAGACGGCTTGCACCAAGCGGCAGGCAGCAAAAAGGTGTTTGAATTGCACGGCTCTATATGGCGCAATCGGTGTGAGAGATGCCGCAAGTTTTTTGACCTAGATTATATTTTGTCAAAAGAGGGCGTACCGCATTGCGACGAGTGCGGAGGGATAATAAAACCGGAAGTGGTGCTGTACGGTGAAAATCTTGACGAAGACGTATTGCGCGGAGCGATACGCGCGATTCAAAGGGCGGATATGCTCATCGTCGTCGGCACTTCGCTCGTGGTATATCCTGCGGCGGGACTAGTGGGATACTTTTGCGGAAACGTCACTGCGGTGATAAACAAATCAGGCACGTATTTCGATTCTCAAGCGGACGTTTTGCTGAACGCCGATTGCCGAGAAGTCGCAACGTGGCTGGATAAAAACTTAACGATATAAATGCAAAACAATGTGCTTACCTATGCAAAAACGGCATTTTAAATGCCGTTTTTGCGTTTTTTTGTTAGTTTTTTAATTTGCGGAGATATAGATTGTTAAGGTGTGTTTTTGCTTATATTACGGTGACGCTTTTTGCAAGATTTCTCGGCTTGTCGGGATCTAACCCGAGGCATAAAGACGCAGTAAGCGCAAGCGATTGCAAAGGAATAACCGACAAAACAGGCAACAATAAATCGTCACTTATTCGAGGCAGCTCGTAGGTTTTGTTTGCGCCCGTTTCGCCTATGCTTTCGATTGCGATTACGTATGCTCCGCGAGATTTCAGTTCGCTTACGCTTGCCTCGATTCGTTCCTTGTCCTTGCCGTTTGTCGCAACGACTATGACGACGCTTTTGCCGTCCACAAGTGCGATGGTGCCGTGTTTGAGTTCGCCCGCCTGATATGCGTCGGTCATTTTGTAGGTGATTTCCTTAAATTTGAGCGAGCCTTCTTGTGCCGTTATGAAGTCTATGCCTTTGCCGATGAAAAACAGCTTTGCTTTTTTGATTTTGTCCTCGTAAAGAGATACGGCGCATATATCTCTCGCGCAATTTGCAACGCGCGTTATTTCGCCTTTGGATACGCGTTGGCCGTTGCACGCTTTTGCCAAAATATAAAGTGCGAGCAATTGGCACACGTAAGACTTGGTTGCGGCAACCGCAACTTCCGTGCCTGCGCCCAAATACAAAGTTTCGTCCGCCTCGAAAGTTATGCTGCTTGCCTCGACGTTAGTGAGAGCAACGGTTTTGCCGCCTTGCGCTTTACATCGTTTGAGCGCAAGCAAAGTGTCTGCGGTTTCTCCGCTTTGCGTTATGAAAACCCCTGCGACTTTTTCACCGCAAAAACGCACCTCGTCAAATTCGCTTGCGACCACACACTCACAAGAAATATTCAATATTTTTTCGAAAATCGCCTTGCCGTAAAGCCCTGCGTGGTATGCCGTGCCGCATCCGCAAAATATAATTTTGTCGGCGTTTTTCAACGTTTCGAGAACGCTGTCGTTCACCCCTTGCGATATTTGTTTGAAAGTCCTTAAAAGCGCACGCGGAATTTCGTCTATTTCCGAGCGCATATGACAAGAACACTCTTTGGGAGCGGTGCGGTTGATTTTCATGGGCTTTTTGACAACGGATTTGCCGTCCTTGAAGAATTTTGCCGAGCGGGGCGTTATTTTCGCACATTCGCCGTCGCTCAAAATTACGACGGTTTGCGTGTATTTGCCAAGTGCGAGGGTGTCGCTTGCAACAAAGTTTTCGCCTTCACCTAGCCCTACGGCAAGGGACGCGCCGCAACGCCGCATATAAATTGCTTCTTCGCCTGCTTTTATTGCAAGAAAGGTGGTTGCGCCTTCCAGTTTTTTGCCGACGTTTTCAATTGCCTTTTCCATATCGCAATCTTCGAGGGCAAGCAGATGCGCGATGATTTCGCTGTCGGTGGACGACGAAAACGGTATGCCTTTTTCGACGAGCTCCGCTTTCAAACTTCGAGCGTTGCTTATCACGCCGTTATGCACGATTGCGATTTTGCCGTCAAAGGACAAGTGCGGATGCGCGTTTTCCTCGCACACTTTGCCGTGAGTTGCCCATCTCGTATGCCCGATGCCAACGCCGGCATTTATATCCGGCACTTTGATTTCAAGCCCTTTTACCCGTCCCGTCGTCTTGAATATCTTGATTTTTTTGTCCGTCGCAAGGGCAATGCCGGCACTGTCGTATCCGCGATATTCAAGCGTTTTAAGCCCGTCTATCACAACGTCTTTTGCCGATTGTCGTTCACCGACGTATCCGATAATTCCGCACATATTTTATTGTATGCGCACGCTCTTTCACTCGTGCTTGCTATTGACACGCGCGCGTTTAGTTGCTATTATTCTATAAGAAAATAACTCGATGTCGGAGGTATAAATGAGATTTTCTCAAGAGCTTGCTCCATGCAAAAAAGAGAACACGATTATCGTCGGCGACGTGCGCATAAGCGTGCTTTCGGACAGAACGTTGCGTATAGAAAAGGGCAGTTTTACCGACAAACGCACCCAGTTTGCTTTTTGCAGAAATTACGCAAATCCGCAGTTTAAACATGCAAAAAACGGTGATGAAATGTCGATTGAAACGCGAACTTGCGCTTTTACCGTCAACACGAAAACGCTTGCTTCGTCCGTAACTTTCAAGGACGGAGAGAGCGCGACTCCTTCAAACGCATTTAACCTCGGCGGTACGGCAAGGACGCTGGACGGCACTTTCGGAGTGCTGGGCGGATGGAAGGGCAAGAGAGAAAAGAAAGACCATTTTTGCCTCGCTCATATCAGAAAAGGCATTTTTGCAACCAACGGCGTTAGCGAAATCGACGACTCGTCGTCCGTGCTTTTGAACGTAGACGGCAGTGTTTCCCCTCGTCCGACGTCTTGCGTAGACAAGTATTTGTTTGCTTTCAAAGACGATTATCTCGGCGGACTCAAAGAGTTCTATTCGCTTTCGGGATTCACTCCGCTTTTGCCGAAGTACGCGCTTGGCAACTGGTGGTCACGCTATCATGCCTACACCGACAAGGAATATCTTGCCCTTATGGACGAATTCGAGGACAAAAACGTTCCGCTTACGGTTGCCACGATAGACATGGACTGGCACATCGTAACAAACGTTCCCAAAGACGCAGACTACAAGTCTTTTCAAGGCGCAGGGTGGACAGGCTACACGTTTGAAAAGGAATTGTTCCCCGATCCCGAAGGCTTTTTGCAAAATCTCAAAGGAAGAAATCTTGCCGTAACAATGAATTTGCATCCGCGCGACGGCGTGAGATATTTTGAACAGCAGTATCCCGATATGGCGCGCGCTTGCGGCGTCGATCCGCAAACCAAACGCACTATAGAGTTCGATCTCACCGACGAGAAATTCCGCAATGCGTATTTCGACATTTTGCATCATCCATACGAAAAAATGGGAGTGGATTTTTGGTGGATAGATTGGCAGCAAGGCACGAAGTCCAAGATGAAGGGGCTTGATCCGCTGTGGCTGCTCAATCACTATCATATGCTCGATATCAACCGCGACGGCAACAACAGCGTAATTTTGTCGAGATACGCGGGGATGGGGTCTCATCGCTATCCGCTCGGATTTTCGGGAGATACGGTGGTGTGCTGGAAGAGTTTGGATTTCCAGCCGTATTTTACGGCGCTTGCGTCAAACGCAGGCTACACGTGGTGGTCGCACGACATCGGCGGACACATGTTCGGCAAAGGCGACAACGAACTGTATTTGAGATGGTTGCAGTTTGGCGTATTTTCTCCGATAAACCGCCTGCATTCAAGCAACAAAGGCATGAGCAAAGAACCGTGGAATTATCCTCAGGTCGAGAATATTGCGGAAGATTTTTTGCGCTTGCGCCATAGACTTTTGCCGTATTTGTACACCGCAAACGTCCACACCGCAACAGAGGGCGTGCCGCTTGTTTGCCCGACGTACTACTATTGTAAAGACAGCCGCGCATACGACAAAAAGTGGCAAAATCAGTATTATTTCGGCGAACAAATGTATGTTTGCCCCGTCACGAGCAAGGGCAAAAACGGCGTTGCCAAGCAAACAATCTGGCTTCCCGACGGAGTGTGGTTCGACTTTTTCACGGATGAAAAATACGAGGGAGGAAAGGAATATACGATCGAGTGCCCGTTTGAAAGATACCCCGTGTTCGTCAAGGAAGGCGGCATAATACCGCTTTTGCACGCAAACGGTAATTCGACGGAATTCAAGGATATCGGACTCAAAGTTTACCTCGGAAACAACGTGTACACCATGTTCGACGAGCAAGGCAAAATCTCCGTCGCAATGAAAAAAGACGAGAGCGGATGCGACGTCATAATCATTCCCGACGGCGTGAAAACCGAAAGTCTAATGCTGTCTTTTGCAGGCGTTAAGGATGCGGACGTTTTTGTAAACGAGCAAAAATCGTCGCTTGAAAACCTTGCAAAAATGCCCTGCAAGCCCATGAAAATTCGTGTCGAAAACGCAAGATAAATGACGACGAACGACAGAATATGCAACGCGTTTGCAAAAAATATTCGATTTTTGAGAAAAACGCTTGACTTATTTTGTTATATTTAATATTATTATCAAGCATATTTTTGGAAGAAGTACGGAATGCGAGAAGAACTAGCCCCTCCGATCGAACCCTTGCTCTTGCGAAAACAATTTTTTGGAGGTTAGCACAATGGCTAAGGATTTGTCTACAATGGCAAAAAACAATAAGTCTTATATGGCAAAGCCCGGCGAAGTGGAAAGCAAGTGGTACGTTGTCGATGCAACCGATATGGTTCTCGGCCGCCTTGCGTCTCAAGTTGCTTCTATCCTTAAAGGGAAGAACAAACCCGAGTACACTCCCAACGTCGACTGCGGCGACCATGTTATCATAATCAACTGCGAAAAGGTCGTTCTCACTGGCAAGAAACTCGAGGACAAATACTATCGTTATCACACAGGTTACATCGGCGGACTCAAAGAGATCCAATACAAGAAATTGATGGCTGAAAAGCCCGAATTCGTCGTGTACAAGGCAGTCAAGGGCATGCTCCCCAAGAACACCCTCGGCGCAAAAATGCTCAAAAAGCTCCGCGTTTACGTCGGTGCAGAGCATGACCATCAGGCACAATGCCCCGTTGAGCTCAAACTCAACTGATAGAGAGGTGAAATATGGCTACTAAGAAAACCAAAAAAGTTCAATATCTCGGCACAGGCAGAAGAAAGACGGCTATCGCAAGAGTTCGCCTCGTTCCCGGTGAAGGCACAATCGTCATCAACAAGCGCACTCTCGACGAGTATTTCCCTCTTGACACGATGAAGCTCATCGTCAATCAACCCCTCGTTGCAACCGGCACTTCCGACAAGTTCGACGTTTACGTCAACGTGTACGGCGGCGGTTACACCGGTCAAGCAGGCGCAATCCGTCACGGCATTGCAAGAGCTCTCTGCGTCGCAGACAGCGAAGCATACAGAGCAACACTCAAGAGAGAAGGTTATCTCACTCGTGACCCGCGTGCGAAAGAGCGTAAGAAATACGGTTTGCATAAGGCACGTAAAGCACCTCAATTCTCAAAGAGATAATTAGGCGCATTCAAACGTCGAAAAACAAAAGCACAACTTCGGTTGTGCTTTTTTCTTTGTCAGGCTGCGCGTGTGTTGCTCACGTACTTCGTGTACGCTCCGCTACGCATGCTCGCCTTTCGCGATTTTCAACGCTTGCTCTGCGCCTGATTATCTCTTTGTTTCAAACACGCTCCGCGCCTCGTCCTCGTCTTTCTCGGCTTTTGCCGTTTGCTCTTTGGCAAGACACCTCTTTGCAAGCAAAAAAGCAGTGTTCAAGACGTACAACAAAAGCACGGCGATTTGCCGTGCTTTTTGATATAAAGAGTGTCGATAAAAGGTGCGTTTTCAGGCTTCTTTTCTATATTCGGGACAGGGTATAAGCTCTTGCTTTTTGGAGCGGGTTAGGATGAATATCGTCAGCGTCACGGCAAGCGTAACGAGTTCCGCAGCCGGGGTTGCAAGCCAGAGCCCCGTCATCTTCCACAGATATGAGAAGAGGTATGCAATCGGAATGATTGTCACAAGACCTCTCAAAACGGTTATGAGCTGGGCATAGCCGCCCTTGTTGGACGCTGAAAAGTAATATGAAAACAGCAGATTGAAGCCGGAGAACAGCGAAGAGATGAAGAACAGTCGCATTCCGAGCGTGGCGGCGTCTTGCAGCTCTTTTACGCCTTGCGTGTTGAAGATGCTTGCGATTCCGTTCGCCCCGAAGAATATTGCAATATACAACACGACGGCAACGGAGGCGACGGTGATGAGGGCGTAGCGCAGTATGCGACGGATTTTTTGATGATCGCTTTGTCCGTAGCTGAAACTAATCATGGGTTGAGTGCCGTTTGCAATGCCGTTGAAAACCGAGTTGACGACATAGAATACATTGATAATAATTGCGTATGCCGCAATCGCAGTGTCGCCGCCAAGACGCTTAAACAAACCGTTGAACACCATAAGGACTGCCGCAAAAGACAATTCGTTGATAAACGGAGCAAGCCCCAGCGAGCATATTCCGCCATACGTGCGCAAGGAAAGTTTTGTTTTTCTGCAATGGAATGTGTTTTTCTTGCGAATGACATGCAAAGAAAGGATAAGAATGCTCACAATCGGAGAAAAGCCCGTGGCAAGTGCCGCTCCGAGCATATCCAAATTGCACGGAAACACCAGAACGTAGTCGAATACTATATTGAAAAGATTGCCCGCAAGCGATGCAATCATCGCAAGCCTCGGCGCGCCGTCGTTTCGTACAAAGTTTTGAAAAACATTGCTGAACATAAAGAACGGAGCAAAGCAAAGGATAATCTGAACATATGTGTTGCTGTATTCGAGAGTGTCGCCTTCCGCGCCGAGAAACATCGCCACAGGGCGTGACGCAAATAAGCCGAGCATAACAAAAACAATCGCAAAAAGCGCAACGATAAAGACCGTGTGAGTAAAGACTTTGTTTGCCTCGTTGTCGTTTTGCGCGCCTTTGTGAATGGCAAATTTCGTTCCGCCTCCGACGGCAAACATCATGCCTATGGAAAACACGAGATTGAATGACGGACTTGACAAATTGAGTGCGGCAAGACCGGTTTGCCCCATCTTGAGAGAGATGAAAAAAGTGTCCGCCAAAATGTAGCAACTAAGACCGATCATCGCTATCACGTTTGCCGACACGTATTTTGTAAATTCTTTCAATACGCTTGTGTTGTTTGTGTTTTTCGTTTGTTTTTTCATCTTTTCCAATAAAAAAACGCCATGCTTTCGTGTCTTCAAAAAGGCCTAACGACACGATGCTGACGCGCTCACCCGGCGATGAGATTGTTTTATTCGATTACTTGGATTATATAAGACAGCCGATGTGTTGTCAAATGCTTTTTGTCAAATCGCACAAATGAAAAATCCGCCGAAAAAACGGCGGATTCGGTTGCGGAAGTTTAACATTTAATCGATTAAGTCGTTGTCATCCGATTTGCAGTCGCTATTTGAAGAAGTCAGGTCGATTTTAACGGAACTTTTCTTTTTCGATGCGGCTTTGATTGGCTCTACAACTGCGTAGTATGCGGGGATAATCGCAAAAATTGCCCAGTAAGGATGCCACAATCCCCAGCCGCAACCGAGAAGCAGATATACTCCCGTGACGATAAACACGACAGGGAATGAGGACGGATTGCGCTTGACAATCGTGTCGAATATCCCGCCGACAATGAACGGTACAAAAAATAGCAACCAGCCCGGATGCCACAGAGTGCAAAGGAAGCCGATGAGAAGATATGCAACGGTGCAGAGTAAAAAAGTTACGCCGTTGACAATGCTCCCGACAACCGCATTGCGCTTTTCATTTTTGTTTTCAAACACCACGTGTCCGTTTTCAATGCGCACTGTATTGCTTTCGGTGTGCTTGTCATCGTCGTCATTATCAACGACTTTCCCGTTTACGGTGGTCTTGCCGTTTTCAACGTGAATATCGCCCACGATTTTGTTGACGAGCTTTGCGATGCCGCCTTTTATCACCACGTTCGAACCATCCTTGTCATGCACGTGAATACCGTTTTCGTCGATATGCACTCTGTCTCCGTTTTCTTCATAATCGAACGATGAAGTGTCGTTTTTGTCGTCATCAACTGCCGATTGTGCGTTTTCGTCGGTATTTTCATCCTGCGTTTGCGCTTGACTTTCTTTTGATTCTTCACACGATTTCGCGGGTGTATAATTCAAAAGTTCGTCAAGGCTTACGCCGTAAAGTTTTGCAAGGGCGATAAGGTTGTCCGTGTCGGGAGAACTCTCCGATCTTTCCCATTTGGATATTGCTTGTCTTGATACGTTGAGCTTGTCCGCAAGCTCGTCTTGCGAATATCCGTGTTGTTTTCTAAGTTCGTATAATCTGTTTGCGGTTGTGATGTCCATATTCAAACCTCGCTTGTGTTTTTGTGCCTTTATTTTGGCGCAAAGAGGTCGGTTGCCGCCACCCATTTTGATTGTCAATTGCGCAACTTTTGGTTGCATTTTGCAAAAACACGCCTATTTTCGCGGTTTTGAGCCGATTTTTTGAATTTATTGCAAAAGTGCCGTGGCAAAGCACGCGATTGATTTGCAGTCGCCCAAATCACCCACTTGTTCGTTGGTGGTGGCGGTTATGCCTATTCTTTCGCAAGGAATTCTCAGCACGTGCGACATGTTGTTGCGCATTTGGTCGATATACGGAGCAAGCATAGGACGCTCTGCGATTATCGCCACGCTCACGTTTTGAAGGGCGCGACCTTTGTCGGTTGCTTTTTTGAGCACCGTTTGCAAAAGCTCTATGCTGTCTGCGTTGTCGTAGCGCGAATCGTCGACGGGGAAGAGATGTCCGATGTCCTTTTCTCCTATCGCGGAAAGTATCGCGTCCATAAGCGCATGCACCGCAACGTCGCCGTCGCTGTGCGCCACAAACGCAAACTCGCAGGGAACGAACGTTCCCATAAGTTTTATTCCGTCGCCTTTTTTGAAACGATGAATGTCGTATCCGATTCCGCAAAGAGGAGTTTTCAAATCGTCTTTCGTCGTGATTTTTATGTTTTGCGGATCGCCCTCGATGATTTTTACGTCGCAAGCGGCGTGTTTTTGTATAACGGCAATATCGTCGAGATATTCGCCGTCGCATTTTGCATACGCCTTGACGATTATTTCTTTTTTTGCGCAAACGGGCGTTTGCACTCTGCGATAGTCCTCTCTGTTGACGGCGTCCACTCCGAATCTGATACATACGAGCGAATCGGTGAGGGGCAGGAGGGGGAGTGCAACTCCGTTTTCGACCGCTCCGGCAATAACGCTGTTGATAAGTGCGGCCGTAACGTAGGGACGTGCGCCGTCGTGGACTATGACGTAGTCGCAATCGTCCTCGATGGCACGAATGCCGTGTTTTACCGTTTGAGTTCGCGTCGTTCCGCCTTGCGTGAGTGCAATGCGATTGTCTTCGATATGAGCGATTTCAAGAGCGTTCAGCAATTCGTCGCTGTAAGAGGGGTGTATCGCAACGATAACTTTCGACACTTGCTCGAATGTCAAAAACGGTTTGATTGATTCGACAACCACGCAAGAATCTTTGCAGGGGGCAAACAGTTTGTTTTCCATGCCGTATCTTTGCGATGTGCCACCGGCTGTAATAATGACGTTGATTTTCATATTTCACCTTGAAGTTTTTATGCGGAGAATTTCCGCCGATAAATATGCGGGTTTGACGTAATTTGATTATTAATTCAATTAATAATTCGATACATCGTTTCCGCGCTTTGCTTGGTTTGATGTTCGTCTACGCTCAACACCTCGAACGACATCGAGTTCGAGCCGAAAGTGACGGTGACTTTGTCGCCGATTTTGACTTCTTTTGCGGGTTTAACCGCTTTGCCGTTGATTTCGATGCGTCCGCCGTCGCATGCTTCTTGTGCGACGGAGCGGCGTTTGATGACTCTCGATACCTTTAAAAACTTGTCTATTCTCATAACAAATATTATATGAAAAACGCGCGTTTAAATCAAGAGGAAACTTATATAAAAAATACTAAAAATTTATATAATTTATATGCGCGCGACGCTTGACAGACTTGATTTTTCAATATATAATGAAAAACTGCGCAATGATGCGGATTCCTACCCCAAAAACACCTCGTTTTTGGGGGTAGGGGGTTATAAATACATCAAGTATTGATAGCAATCCGTAAAAAACGCGTAGATTTCGAAAAAAATTTCGGGCGATGAAAAATTTTTTTTTCGGGAGCGTTCGAAGTTTTTTGAAAAGTCGCAAATTCGGCAATTTTTTTAAGGAGTGAATATATGTCCCAAAGAATTCACAATCAAATGTACGGAACTACGGAAAGACGCGATTTCTCGCAAATCAAAGACGTCCTTCCCATTCCGTATCTCATTGAGGTGCAAAAGAATTCCTACGCAAATTTCATTGATGCCGGCATCACGGAAGTTTTCAAAGATTATTCTCCGATCGTTGACTTCTCCGGCAGATTGAAACTCGAGTTTTTGTCACACAGATTCGACGGCGAACCCAAGTACACCGTCAAAGAGTGCAAAGACCGCGACGCTACGTATGCTATTCCTCTCAAGGTGAAGGCTCGCCTCACCAACAACGAAACCGGCGAAGTGGTTGAACAAGAAGTGTTTATGGGCGATTTCCCGCTCATGACGGATTCGGGTTCTTTCGTCATCAACGGTGCAGAGCGCGTCATCGTATCCCAGCTTGTCAGAAGCCCGGGCGTGTACAACGACAAAGTGCTCGACAAGAACGGCGTACCTCGTTATGCAACCACCGTCATCCCCAACAGAGGCGCTTGGCTCGAATACGAGCAAGACTCCAACGAAGTTCAATGGGTGCACGTTGACAGAACGAGAAAAATCACCGCAACCACGCTTTTGAGAGCGCTCGGCTACGGCACGGACGAGCAAATCATCGACTTGTTCGGCGGGGACGAGATGATTGTCAAGACCTGTGAAAAAGACGCTCAATGCAAGAGCGAGGAACAAGGCAAAATCGATTTGTTCCGTCGTTTGCGTCCGGGCGAAGTCCCCACGGTCGAAGGCGCAAACATCCTCATTCACAACACTTTCTACGATTACAAGCGTTACGACTTGGCAAAGGTCGGCCGCTACAAATACAACAAGAAACTCGCTCTTGCAACGCGTATTGCGGGATACAAGCTCGCAGAGGACGTCGTGAGCAACGTGACGGGTGAAATCCTTGCTCAAAAAGGCGAAATCGTCGACGAGACAAAGGGTAGAGAAATCCAAAACAACGCCGTCAACGTGGTTTGGCTTGCCTACACCGATCACGACGGAAAAGAAAAGAAATTCAAAGTCATCGGCAACAACACCGTAGACCTCGACGCTTTTGTGGATTGCAACCCAAGAGAACTCGGCATCACCGAAAAGGTTTACTATCCCAACCTCAAAGCTCTCATGGACGAGTTCGGCGCAAACAAGGAAGAATTGCTCCTTGCAATCCGTTCCTCCGTGGATGAGCTTGTATACAAACACATCACGCTTGACGACATTGTGGCAATCGAAGACTACAACCTCGGCTTGCGTTACGGTTTCGGCACTTGCGACGACATCGACCACCTTGCAAACCGTCGTGTTCGCGCGGTAGGCGAGTTGCTCCAAAACCAATTCCGTATCGGTATCTCACGCCTTGAAAGAGTCATCAAAGAGAGAATGGCGTCCGCACAGGAGAATGCGGAAATCACTCCTCAAACTCTCATCAACATCCGTCCCGTTACGAGTGCTATAAAAGAGTTCTTCGGCTCGTCGCAACTTTCGCAATTTATGGATCAACCCAACCCGATTGCAGAGCTTACGCACAAGCGTAAACTTTCCGCTCTCGGCCCCGGCGGTCTTAACAGAGAGCGCGCGAGTTTCGAAGTGCGCGACGTTCACCACTCGCACTACGGACGTATGTGTCCTATCGAAACGCCTGAAGGACAAAACATCGGTCTTATCACGTCTTTGTCCTCTTACGCAAAGGTCAACGAGTACGGCTTTATCGAAACGCCGTATCGCAAGATAGACAAGGCGACCGGCGTCGTCACCGACGAAGTCGTTTACATGGCGGCGGACGAAGAAGATAAATACGTCATCGCACAAGCAAACGAACCGCTTGACGAAGAAAGCAAATTCGTGCGTAGCCGTGTCAACTGCCGTATCCAAAAGGACATCCGCGAAGTCTCCAGAGAAAGAGCGGACTACATGGACGTCAACCCCAAGCAGCTTATTTCAATCGCAACCGCGCTTATCCCGTTCCTCGAGAACGACGATACCAACCGTGCACTCATGGGCTCCAACATGCAACGTCAGGCTGTTCCGCTCCTTAAGCCGCAAGCTCCTATGATTGCAACGGGCGTCGAACATAAGATTGCTTACGACTCGGGCGTTTTGAAGATCGCAAAGCACGACGGTTTCGTAAAATACGTCGACAGCGACAAGATCGTCATCGAGTGCAACGACGGCACGACCGATACTTATATCCTCAGCAAGTTCGAGCGTTCAAACCAATCCACTTGCATAAATCAACATCCTATCGTCAACAAGGGCGACAAAGTGTACGGCCCGATCTATGACGACAAGGGCAATCTCACAAGAGAAGGCACGGTCATCGCAGACGGTCCCGCAACCGACCACGGCGAGCTTGCGTTGGGCAGAAACATGCTCATCGGCTTCATGTCCTGGGAAGGTTACAACTATGAGGACGCGGTCCTTATCAGCGAAGAGCTCGTGCGCGACGATTTGTACACTTCTATTCACATCGAAGAGTACGAAATCGAGTGCCGCGACACCAAACTCGGCGACGAGCAAATCACCAGAGATATTCCGAACCTCAGCGACGAAGTGCTCAAAAACCTCGATGAAGACGGTATCGTCATGGTCGGCGCAGAGGTCAAACCGGGCGACATTCTCGTCGGTAAGGTCACCCCGAAGGGCGAAACCGAACTTACTCCCGAAGAGAGATTGCTCCGCGCAATCTTCGGCGAAAAGGCAAGAGAAGTGCGTGACACGTCCTTGCGTGTGCCCAACGGCGAAAGCGGTATCGTAGTCGACGTCAAGATCTTCACGAGAAAGAACAAAGACGAACTCGCACCCGGCGTCAACAAACTCGTTCGCGTCTACATCGCTCAAAAGAGAAAGATCTCCGTCGGCGACAAGATGGCGGGACGTCACGGAAACAAGGGCGTCGTTTCAAGAGTCCTTCCCAAAGAGGATATGCCTTTCATGGCGGACGGCACACCCCTTCAAATCGTGCTCAACCCGCTCGGCGTTCCTAGCCGTATGAACATCGGACAAGTTCTCGAAGTTCACCTCGGTCTTATCGCTCACATGCTCGACTGGAAAGTCGCAACGCCTGTGTTCGACGGCGCAAACGAGCAAGACATCAGACAGCTTTTCCAACAATGCGGTCTTGTCAACGAGGACGGCGAAGTGGACGGCAAGATCCAACTCTACGACGGAAGAACGGGCGAACCGTTTGAAAACCGCGCGACCGTAGGTTATATGTACTACCTCAAACTGCATCACCTCGTAGACGACAAGATCCACGCAAGAAGCACGGGCCCGTACAGCGTCATCACGCAACAACCTCTCGGCGGCAAAGCGCAATTCGGCGGACAACGTTTCGGCGAAATGGAAGTCTGGGCACTCGAAGCATACGGCGCGGCAAACGTGTTGCAAGAAATCCTGACGGTCAAGTCGGACGACGTGGTCGGACGTGTCAAGACGTACGAATCCATCGTCAAGGGCAGCAACGTGTCAGAGCCCGGTATCCCTGAATCCTTCAAGGTTTTGGTCAAGGAACTTCAATCGCTCGCACTCGACGTCAAAGTCCTCACCGAGGACAACGACGAGGTCAAACTCCGCGAATACGACGAGGACATCGACTTCGATACGCCTATCGGCAAGAAACACGAGGAACTCAAAGAAATCGATATTCTCGGCGACAACAACATCTTCGGCGATCTCGGCGAAAGCAAGAGCGACACGGATACGAGCTTGTTCGACACCGACGATGACGACGAAAGCATCTTCAGCGCACTCACCGAAGGCACTCCCGATATGAGCGACATCTTCGGCACAGGCTCCGACGAAGAGTAATAGGAGGCGACAATATGTACGAACTCAGCAATTTCGATGCAATTCAAATAGGTATCGCTTCTCCCGAAAAGATCAGAGAATGGTCTCACGGCGAGGTTACGAAACCCGAAACCATAAACTACCGCACGCAAAAACCCGAAAAGGACGGTCTTTTCTGCGAAAAGATCTTCGGGCCTACGCGTGACTGGGAATGCCATTGCGGAAGATACAAGAGAATCCGCTACAAAGGCGTCATCTGCGAAAAGTGCGGCGTCGAAGTCACAAAATCCAAAGTCCGTCGTGAAAGAATGGGACATATCGAGCTTGCTTGCCCCGTCACTCACATCTGGTATTTGAGAGGCGTGCCTTCGAGAATCAGTATTCTCCTCGACGTTTCACCCAAGGAACTCGAACAAGTCGTTTACTTCGTATCTTTCATCGTTCTCGATCCCGGCAAAGTCGGCGAGCTTCGCAAAAAGCAAGTCATCAGCGACAAGGAATACAGAGAACTCCTTGAAAAATACGACGCAAAAGATTTCAGAGTGGGTATGGGCGCAGAAGCCGTCAAGGAACTTCTTATGGAAGTAGACCTCGAAACTGAAAGCGAACAACTCAAAAACATCATCAACAATTCCGTCGGACAAAAGCGTCTTAAAGCGGTCAAGCGTCTTGAAATCGTCGAAGCGTTCCGTCAATCGGGCAACAAACCCGAATGGATGGTGCTTGACGTGCTCCCCGTGCTTCCGCCCGAACTGCGTCCGATGATCCAACTCGACGGCGGCAGATTTGCAACCAGCGACCTCAACGATTTGTATCGCAGAGTCATCAACCGCAACAACCGTCTTAAAAAGCTCAAAGAGCTCGGCGCGCCCGACATCATCGTGCGCAACGAAAAACGTATGCTTCAAGAAGCAGTCGACGCATTGATAGACAACGGCCGCAGAGGCAAAGCGGTTTCCGGCCCCGGCAACAGAGATCTCAAATCCCTCTCGGGAATGCTCCGCGGCAAACAAGGCCGTTTCCGTCAAAACTTGCTCGGTAAACGTGTCGACTATTCCGGTCGTTCGGTTATCGTCGTCGGCCCCGAACTCAAACTTTATCAATGCGGTTTGCCAAAGGAAATGGCACTCGAACTCTTCAAGCCGTTCATTATGAACAAGCTCGTCGAGCGCAACCTTTGCCACAACATCAAGAGCGCAAAACGTTTCGTGGACACCGGCAAGAATCAAGTGTGGGACATCCTCGAAGAGATCATCAAAGATCACCCCGTGCTTCTCAACCGTGCTCCGACGCTTCACAGACTCGGTATCCAAGCGTTCGAACCCGTGCTTGTCGAGGGTAGAGCAATCAAACTTCACCCGCTCGCGTGCGGCGCGTTCAACGCCGACTTCGACGGCGACCAAATGGCTGTTCACGTTCCTCTTTCCATCGAGGCGCAAGCAGAGGCAAGAATCTTGATGCTTTGCACCAACAACATCCTCAAACTTTCGGACGGCAAACCTATCGTTTCGCCGACGCAAGATATGGTCATCGGTTCTTACTATCTGACGATAGTCAAACCGGGCGCAAAGGGCGAGGGCAACTATTACAGCTCTTTCGACGAGGCGATGATGGCGTATCAGGACAAAGATCTTACGCTTCAATCCCTTTGCTACATCAGAGTGCAAGTGCAAGACGAGGACGGCTACGTGCATAACAAACTTTTGCACACCACAATCGGTCGTTGCATCTTCAATGACAACTTGCCGCAAGACTTGCAATTTGTCGACAGAACGATTGCCGAAAACGGAGGTCAGCTCGAAGTCGAAGGCATCCTCGGCATCAACGCGTGTGTGGACGAAAATCAATTCCATGCTCTCGTCGATTTGTTCAGAAGCGAGGAAGTCAACCAAGACACGTGCGTGCGCGCGCGTTCCATATTAAAGAGAAACGTCACGGACGAGCAAATCGCTCAAATCGCGGCGGCAATCAAAGACGCAGGCGATCTCGACATCACCAACAACAAAGAGTTCTTGCGTGAAATCACGGCTCTTCGCGAAAGCATCCAAAAGGTGCTCGGCAAGAAGGCTATGGCTATCGGCAAGAAGCAACTCAGCATGATCGTTGACAACTGCTTCAAATATCACGGAGCAACCGAAACGGCAGAGATGCTCGACAAGATCAAATCGCTCGGCTACAAGTATTCGACAATCGGTGCAATCACCGCATCCGTTTTCGATATGCACATCCCCGGTGACAAGAAGCTCATCGTTCACGAAGCGGAAGAACAAGTCGTCCGCATCGAAAAACTCCATGCAAGAGGCGTCCTCTCCGACGAAGGCCGTTACAAAGAAATCATCAAGATTTGGAAAGACGCCGCAGACAAGGTTGAGAGCGAACTCAAAAAAGGTCTTGACGACTTCAACCCGATTTGGATGATGGCAAACTCCGGTGCTCGTGGTAGCATGGGACAAATCCGTCAGCTCGCAGGTATGCGTGGTCTTATGGCAGACCCGTCCGGTCGTACCATCGAGTTGCCTGTCCGCTCGTCGTTCCGTGAAGGCTTGTCTGTTTTGGAATACTTCATCTCTTCGCACGGCGGAAGAAAAGGTCTTGCGGACACCGCTCTTAAAACGGCTGACTCCGGTTACCTCACAAGACGTCTTGTCGACGTTTCGCACTCCGTTGTCGTCAGAGAACAAGACTGCGGCGACACCAAGGGTACGTTTATCACCGCAATCAGAGACGAAAAGAGCGTCATCGAAGCTCTTGCGGATCGTATCGCGGGCAGATACACGATCGGCGACGTCGTCGATCCCGAAACGGGCGAAATCATCTGCGAAGGCGACACCCTCATTTCCAGCGACAAGGCAAAAGAAATCGACAAGAAACTCACTTCTTACTGGGAGAAGAACGGCTCGGATATGCACCATCAACCCGGCGTGCTCATCCGCTCCATCCTCACTTGTAAGTCCAAAAACGGCGTGTGCGTGAAGTGCTACGGCAAGAACATGGCGTCCGGCAACCCCGTCAAGATCGGCGAAGCGGTCGGTATCATCGCAGCTCAATCAATCGGTGAACCCGGTACACAGCTCACAATGCGTACATTCCACTCGGGCGGCGTCGCAACCGACGACGATATCACTCAAGGTTTGCCGCGTGTCGAAGAACTTTTCGAAGCCCGCAATCCTAAAGGTAAAGCGGTCATCACCGAGAACAACGGCGTTGTGCATATCTCCGACGATCGTCGTGAAATCACAGTCACGGGTCCCGACGGCGAAACCAAAGCATATGCAATCCCGTACAACGCAAACATCCTCGTTGCAGAGGGCGAAACCATCGGCGCAGGCGATCCGCTCACCAAAGGTTCTATCAATCCTCAAGACATGTTGCGCGCAAAGGGCGTGAAGGGCGTTCAGGAATACATCGCAAAAGAAGTTCAATCCGCATACCGCACCGCAGGCGTCGAAATCAACGACAAGCACGTCGAAGTCATCGTCAGACAAATGCTCCGCAAGGTTCGTATTGAAAATCAAGGCGACACCAACATGCTCCCCGGCACGCTCGTCGATTTGCTCTCTTACGAAGAAGAAAACGAGAAAGCACTCGAAAACGGCGGCGTTCCCGCAACCGCAAAGCGTACTCTTCTCGGTATCACGAAAGCGGCTTTGGCAACGGAATCCTTCCTCTCGGCTGCATCCTTCCAAGAGACCGCAAAGGTTTTGGCAGAGGCTGCAATCAACAACAGAAAAGACCCGCTCCTCGGCTTGAAAGAGAACGTCATCATCGGCAAGCTCATCCCGGCAGGTACCGGCATGAAGTGCTACAAGAACGTTACGACCGTTACGGCAAATCAAACGCAACCCGCAGACATCATCCTTGACCAACACGTCGAGGACGACATTGAATTAGACTAATGAAAAAAAGATTTTTTACATCTGAAAGCGTGACGGAAGGACATCCCGACAAGGTGTGCGACCAAATCGCAGACGCAATTCTCGACGACATCTTTGCAGAGGACACCTCTGCAAGAGTCGCCGTTGAAGTGTGCGCCACAACCGGTATGGTTATGGTGTTCGGCGAAGTCACGACAAAGCATTATTGCGACATTCCGTCAATCGTAAGAGGCGTCATCAAAGACGTCGGCTACAACGACAGTTCGCTCGGCTTCGATTACAAAACCTGCGCCGTGTTGAGCTCTATCGACGAGCAATCTCCCGACATCGCAATGGGCGTCAACGACGCAACCGACGGCGACGGTAAGGACGATTACGACAGGACGGGAGCAGGCGACCAAGGCATGATGTTCGGTTTTGCTTGCGACGAAACCGAGTCGCTTATGCCGCTTCCCATTACGCTTGCTCATGCGCTCACAAAGCGTCTGACCGACGTCAGAAAGAGCGGTGAACTCGAATGGCTCCGTCCCGACGGAAAGGCGCAAGTCACCGTCGAGTACATCGA
Organism: Firmicutes bacterium CAG:475; assembly: GCA_000434435.1. GTDB lineage: Bacteria > Bacillota > Clostridia > Christensenellales > CAG-917 > CAG-475. The sequence continues at coordinate 2,060 of FR895521.1, read as the reverse complement.
CGACGTTCCCGAAAGAGTAGACACAATCGTCGTAAGTTGCCAACACTCGGAAAACGTAAGCATGGACGAGCTCGAAGCGGAAATCATCGACAAGGTCATCTCTTACGCAATTCCGCAAGAGTACATCGACGACGATACGAAGATCTACATCAACCCGACGGGCAGATTTGTCATCGGCGGTCCCGCAGGCGACAGCGGCGTTACGGGAAGAAAGATTATCGTCGACACCTACGGCGGATTCTGCCCCCACGGCGGCGGCGCGTTCAGCGGAAAAGACCCCACGAAAGTGGACAGAAGCGCAAGCTATATGGCTCGTTATATCTGCAAAAATCTCGTTGCGGCAGGCGTGTGCAAAAGAGCGGAATTGCAAGTTGCATACGCAATCGGCATGGCGCATCCCGTTTCGGTGTACGTCAACACGTTCGGCACGGGCGTTATAGACGACGATTCTCTTGCAAAAGTCGTGCGCGAAGTGTTCGATTTGCGCCCGAAGGCAATCATCGATCATTTGCACCTTGCAGCTCCTATCTATCGCATGACTTCCAACTATGGACACTTCGGCAAAGAAGGTTTCAGTTGGGAAGAAACAGATATGGTCGAAGAAGTCAAACAAGCAGTCGAAAAATACAAATTTTGAATACGCGAGATAAAAACGGTAGGATAACCCTACCGTTTTTTCTCAAAAATACGGCAAAAAAATCAATATAAGAACACGTAAAAAGCACGCAAAAACAGCATATAAAACGTGCAAAATACATGCGAAAAAGCGTGCGAAATCACACGAAAAGCGTGCAAGAAATATGTATAAAACACGTAAAATCGTGTGAAAAACGAATCGAAAACAGCATAGAAGACATGTAAAAAATCGCAAAATAACCGCAATTTTTCAGTGTTTTTTATGCCAAAAGCAGGAAATAACCATTGCAAACGGAGAGGAAATGCAACTTGCAGGCGAAATAAAAGACGTTATATTTGCAAGCGCGGACACTGGCTATACGGTTCTCGATATGAAATGCGAGGACTCTGTTTTCACCGTGGTCGGAACTTTTCCGCCCGTGAGCGAGGGTATGAATATAAGAGTTGAAGGCAAATTTCAAATGCGCACGACGTACGGCAAACAGTTCGTTGCCGAAAAAGTGTGGGTGTCCGCTCCGTCAAGACTGGAAGGCATAAAGAAGTTTTTGGGCAGCGGACTCATTTCGGGGCTTGGTCCCGTTACGGCGCAATCCATCGTGGATATGTTCGGCGTGGACTCGCTTGAAATGATGAAGTATCCTATGGAACTTGCAAAGGTGAGAGGGATATCCTTGAAGCGCGCGACGGAGTTCGGAATGAACTACGCCAAAGTGCAGAAGATGCAAGACGCGGTGATGTTTTTGCAAAACCTCGGTATAAGCGTAAATATGTCCCTCAAAATCTACCGCACCTACGACATAAAGACGGTTGACAACGTGCGCAAAAATCCGTATATGCTCGTTGACGACGTGGACGGTATAGGCTTTGCGACGGCGGACAGAATTGCAGGCGAACTCGGCATAGAAAAGGACAGCGACTATCGCATATGTGCCGCGATAACCTATCTTTTGAAAGAGGCAGCGACAAGAAGCGGACACAACTATTTGCCCGAAAACGAACTTTTGTCAAGCGCAATCACGCTTTTAAATATCGATTGTGACGATATAGAGCAAAGAGTGCGCGACAATATGATGGATATGGTGATGCTCGGCGACCTCGTGAGATACGAAACGAAAGAGCATGCCGCAATCCTTTTGAAGAAAAACTTTAACACCGAAAAGAATATCGCAAAAAAGCTTTTGCAATTGAAGCAAGAAGCGTCCGATTTCAGAGTGAATGTCGAAAGCGAGGTTGCGTCTTTTGAAAGAAGCGCAGGATTTTCTTTGCACGAAAATCAAATCGCCGCCGTCAAGGAAACGATAGAAAACGGCGTGCAAATCGTAACCGGCGGTCCCGGCACGGGCAAGACTACGATTGTCAAGTGCATACTCAAACTGTTCAAGGACTTAGGGCAAAAGGTCGCTTTGTGTGCGCCTACGGGAAGA
>FR895520.1 GCA_000434435.1 Firmicutes bacterium CAG:475 | reverse complement strand
AAAAGCCCGAAAGGGAAAGAGGGGGTGCATCTAATTTATAGTTCACGCCATTCAACTCTTGTAGAGGACGAACGAAACACGTGAGGAAAGGGGAAATTGCGTTTATAGCAAAATTCAAACACTTTGGCATAGTGTTTTTGCCTTATTTTTTAGGTTTCGAAAAATCCCAGTGAAATCAGCAACGCTTCGTTGACTCTTGTCATCATGTTTAGAGGCAGCTCGCCGATTTTCTCTTTCAGACGGCGTTTGTCGAGCGTGCGTATTTGTTCGAGAAGAACAACGGAGTCTTTGGGCAAGCCGTATTTGCCTGCTTCAAGCATAATATGCGTCGGGAGTTTTGCTTTTTCGAGTTGCGATGTGACAGCGGCGGCGATGATTGTCGGGCTATATTTGTTTCCGACGTTGTTTTGCACGATGAGAACGGGGCGAACTCCGCCTTGCTCGCTGCCTACGACCGGGCTTAAATCGGCATAATATAAATCTCCGCGTTTGACCATATCCATACTCGCAATATTATTGTCAACGCACTTTGTTTTTATGCTCGGATTTTGCCAAGTTCGATTAGTTTTTTTTGTAAACTCGACACGAAAGCTTGCATATATTGCAAAGTATAAATCGTTGCTATGACATATTATGCCTGCCAATGCTAAAAGCGTGAGAAATTATGTCGCAAAACACAAATATAATCTAGAGAGGTTGTTATGGGCTGTAAAACGGACGCAAATTGCGAGAAAAAAATCAAAATCGGTATCGTCGGATACGGAAATTTGGGTAAAGCATGCGAAAAAATCGCTTTGAGCGACGACAAAATCGAGCTTGTCGGGGTATTTTCAAGAAGAAACGACGTAAAATCACCGTTCGGAACGATGGTGTATGCGCAAGACGATATATTCGATTTCGATATTGACGTTGCTTTGCTGTGCGTAGGCTCGCAAAGCGATTTGACTCGAACAGCATGCAAAATCGCAGAGAAGTTTAATACGGTCGATAGTTTCGACACGCATGCCGAGATGACAAAATATATCGATAGAATGACGGAAATCGTCAATAATAACGACAGACTATGTTATGTGGGCATCGGGTGGGATCCAGGTGTGTTTTCTCTTTGCCGAGCGTTTTTTACCGCGGTTATGCAAAATGCAAACGTTCAGACGTTTTGGGGAAAGGGTGTTTCACAAGGACATAGTGAAGCGATAAGACGTATCGATGGAGTTTTTGATGCAAAACAATATACGATTCCCAAAGAAAACGCATTGAAACTGGCGCGCGAAGGTAAAGGCGACACGCTTTTGCCGAGAGATAAACATCTTCGAGAGTGCTTTGTCGTTGCAAAAGTCGGTGCGGATAAAGATAAAATCGAAAACGAAATCAAAAATATGCCTAATTATTTCGCCGAACACGACACAATCGTGCATTTTGTCGATGAGGAATATTTCAAAGAACATTGCTCGGACACCGCTCACGGCGGTTTCGTGCTTGCAAACGGCGGTTTCGACGGGTTTAAGTCAAGTGCCGAGCTGACGCTTAAACTGGAAAGCAATCCGCTTTTTACCGCAAGCGTGCTAACGTCCTACGCAAAAGCAAATGCAAGAGCGTTCGAAAGAGGTTGCAGAGGAGTGAAAACCATTCTCGATATTCCTGTTTGCGACCTTTTGGAAGGAAATTGGATTGACAAAGTCAAAGCGTTTGTTTAGACTTGAATGTGGTTGCAAAGTATCGATTTGCGACACGGATATACAGACAAATTAGACGGAGTACATATGAAAGAATACGATTATATTTTGTTCGACTTGGACGGAACGCTCACCGATAGCAAACCGGGAATCGTCAAGTGCATCGCATATGCGCTTGAAAAAGAAAAAATCCCGTACACTCAAGGCATTCTTGACAAAATGGTGGGGCCGCCTTTCAGAGTATCGATGAAAGAATATTTCGGGCTGGATATGCCGATGATTGAAAAACTTATCGAGATATATAGGGGAGTGTACGAAGTGTCGGGCTACAAAAACTGCAAGGTCTTCGACGGCGTGCGCGAGATGCTTCAAGCATTGAAGGATGCGGGCAAAACCCTTGCCGTAGCAACCAGCAAACCAATAAAATTTACGAATCTGATTATGCGTGATTTCGACCTTGGAAAATACTTCGATTTTGTCGGCGGAGCGTCGAGCGACGCAAGCAAAGAAGCAAAGCGCGACGTCGTGCGTATGGTACTTGACAACTTGAAAGTCGAGGACAAATCAAAGGTGCTTATGGTGGGGGACAGACTTTACGATATAGAAGGCGCACACCTGGAAGGTATAGACTGTGCCGCCGTGCTTTACGGCTACGGCAACAGGGAAGAATTTGAACGATACAATGCAGAATACATCCTTGAAACTCCCAAAGACGTGGTAAATCTCGTGCTTTGACGGCTAAATTTAAAACTTGCGCCTTCGGGCGCATTTTTTTATATTTTCACACGAAAATCGCCAAAACAACTCTAAAAAATACTGGTTTTCGAAATAGATTTTTCATTTAACACTTCTAAAAACAGTTAAAATCTGTAATACTTTTCTAAATTCTGCGGTTTTTTAGAACTTTTCTATCACCGAAAAATTGCAAACGGATTTTGCAAACGAAATTTTATACTCGCCTTTTTTCAGAGTTTGTTTTTCTCCGTCTTTACAAAAATCAATGTCGTTTTTCAATGTGATTTTCGACGAATAAACTTTTTCGAAAATCAAGTCGCCGCGCGCTCTTTCTTTTTTCAGCCCCAGGAAAAACGCTTTGAAAAACGGGAAAAACATTTGTATATATCCGACCGCTCCGTGATTTTTCGGAGAGCGAATCGCAAGCAGATGTCCGCTTGCGGAATCCTGATCGAACGCCCTGTTGAAGTGAAAGCCGAAACACCTTGGGGATTTCAAAAACATGATGAGAGTAAACTCTCCTTCGTACGTTCTTTTTCCGTTGACGATTTGCGCTTTTATTCTGTGAGGTTTGTATTCTTTCAAAACTTGTGAAACGTAGGCAAGCACGCCGAACTTCTTTTTGCTTTTCACGTCGGACGTGTATCCTATCGGAGTGAAAGAACCTGCCGCGAAAACGTATGCGAAAACGTCTTTGGCGCAATCCGTAGTTTCGTATTTGCCGCTCGACAAAATCTTTTCGCATTTTCCATATACGACCGGTTTTAGGTTGATTGTTCCGTTGCAAGAGGGGCACTCGCTTTTGTGTTTTTCGTATCTTTGCGCTTTTGCTTTGTCGTTAAGCGTGCCGACGGGGAAGTAATATAGGTCCACGGGCTTATCGTGCACGACGTTTAAAATCGAACCCAGTGTTCCGTCGCCGCCGCACACCGCCACCGCATCGAACTTGTAAGTATCGTCCACGTTTGCGCCGGGAATCGTCCTATGCTCGTATTTATATTCGCTCCCCAAGCATTTTTCGACTTTTTCAAAACTGATTTTTTTGCTTGTGCCTGCGTTTTTGTTGATTATAATAAGGCAATTTTTCATATATGTCCTCGGTGCATTTTATTGTTTATTTCTATATTTTGTGCTTTTTGCGCCAATTTTATTGTTTACATAACAATATTTGTTTGCTATAATGATAACAATTACGAGCATACGCACGCTTGCGTACGCGTATTTGGAGAATGAATATGGCAAAAAAACTCGGTCAAATCGATTTCAAAGAGATTTGGACAATCCCCAACATCATCACTTATTTCCGCATTTTGTGCGTACCCGTGTTCGTCACGCTTATGGCTCTTGCCGGCGTAAGAGACGATTTCACGCTCTTTTACGTTGCTCTCGGCGTATTTTTCCTTGCATCGGGAAGCGATATGGTTGACGGCTGGATTGCAAGGAAGTTCAACATGCAAAGCGGCATCGGCATGGTTCTTGATCCGATTGCGGACAAACTTATGCACGTATCGGTGCTTGCTTGCCTCGCGTTTTGCACGGGACTTACCCCTCTCGGTCAAAACCTCGTTGCAAACGGCACGCTTTCAAATCCGTGGTTTGTGCACTATGCGTTTGTCATATTGATTTTCGCAAAAGAGTTTATTCAGGCGATGATTGCGCTTTACGTGCTTAAAAAGGGCGCAACGGTCAAGGCGAACTGGCTCGGCAAGGTATCCTCGTTCACAATATCCGTGGGCGTTATACTCGCATTTTTTCACAATTACGTTCAATATGCCGACTGGGGTATTCTCGCATGGGGTATCGCGCTCAGCTACGGCGCCGCTTTCAGCTATCTGAAAGAGACCATGAAACAAGTCAAACTTGTCAAAGAGGGCAAATTGCAAGCGGCTACGGCGGAATCCGTTAAGGCGGAAGATCAAAAAATCGTACAAGAAAAGAAAGACGGCACTTACGAAGGTTGATTTTCTTTTGAAAAATCTTGTTCCGAGACGGCGACGCCTTCTCGGAACGTTTTAATAATCGAATACAGTCGCGCCTTAGGCGCAAGGAGATAAACAGCATGCAGGATATGGACAAAACGTACAATCCGGAATTTGAGAAACGCATCTACGATATGTGGCTGAAGGGCAAGTTTTTCGAAGCCCATCCCAATCCCGAAAAAGAGCCGTTCACGGTTATGATGCCACCGCCCAATATCACGGGGCAACTTCATATGGGACACGCTCTCGACGAAACTTTGCAAGATATTATCGTTCGTTTCAAGAGAATGAGCGGATACGAAACACTTTGGATGCCCGGCACCGACCACGCTTCCATCGCAACCGAAGTCAAGGTTGTAGAGAGAATGAAGAAGGAAGAAGGACTTTCCAAGTCCGACGTCGGGAGGGACGGATTTTTGCAACGCGCATGGGCGTGGAAAGAGCAATTCGGCGGCAGAATCGTCGAGCAACAAAAAGCACTCGGCATTTCTTGCGACTGGTCGAAGTCAGCTTTCACAATGGACGAAAACTGCTCCAACGCGGTTTTGGAAGCATTTGTACGTTATTACAAAAAAGGACTTATTTACAGAGGCAACCGCATAATCAACTGGTGTCCTCATTGCCACACTGCGCTCAGCGACGCTGAAGTGGAATACGAAGAGCAACAATCCAATCTTTGGTATTATAAGTACCCGGTCGTAGGTGAGGACGACGCAATCGTGATTGCAACCACTCGTCCCGAAACCATGCTCGGCGACACCGCCGTTGCCGTCAATCCCAAAGACGAAAAGATGGCAAAGTACGTGGGCAAAACCGTCAAACTTCCGCTCACGGACAGGGAAATCCCCGTCGTTGCGGACGATTATTGCGAAATCGGATTCGGCACTGGCGCAGTGAAGATCACCCCCGCGCACGATCCCAATGACTTCGAACTCGGTTTGCGTCACGATTTGCCCGTCATCCAAGTCATCGGCGAAGACGGACTTATGAACGAGAACGCAGGCAAGTATAAGGGCATGGACAGACTTTTGGCAAGAAAAGCCATCGTCGAAGATTTGACCGCGCTCGGTCTTATGGTGAAAATCGAGCCGTATGCGCACAACGTGGGCACTTGCTATCGTTGCGGCGAAACGGTTGAATCTCTCGTGTCGAAGCAATGGTTTGTCAAAATGAAGCCGCTTGCCGAGCCTGCAATCAAAGCCGTTCGCTCCAAAAAGACGGAGTTTATTCCGAAGAGATTTGAAAACACCTATTTCAACTGGATGGAAAACATCCGCGATTGGTGTATATCTCGTCAACTTTGGTGGGGACACAGAATCCCTGCGTACTATTGCGACGATTGCGGCGAAATGGTCGTTTCCAAAACGGCGGTTGACACTTGTCCCAAGTGCGGCGGACATCATATTCATCAGGACGAGGACGTACTCGACACGTGGTTCAGCTCTGCGCTTTGGCCGTTTAGCACTCTCGGATACCCCAAAAAGACGAAGAATTTGAGTTATTTTTATCCCACCAACGTGCTCGTTACGGGTTACGACATCATATTCTTCTGGGTTGCGAGAATGATATTCAGCGGCATAGAGTTTATGGGCGAAGTGCCTTTCAGCGAAGTGCTTATCCACGGACTCGTGCGCGACGCACAAGGCAGAAAGATGTCGAAGAGCCTCGGCAACGGTATTGATCCGCTTGAAATCATCGACAAATACGGCGCGGACGCTTTGCGTTTCTCTCTTGCAACGGGCATTGCACCGGGCAGCGATACGAGGTTTACCGACGGCAAAATCGAGAGTTGCAGAAACTTTGTCAATAAACTTTGGAACGCTTCTCGTTTTGTCATCATGAACATAAAAGACGACGACGATTTGACTTTGCCGTCCAGATTCAACGGAGCGGACAAGTGGATTCTCACACGTCTTAACGACGTCGTAAAAGAAGTTACGATAAACCTTAACAAATACGAAATCGGACTTGCCGCCGCAAGACTTTATGATTTCGTGTGGAGCGAATTCTGCGACTGGTACATCGAAATGAGCAAAACGATGCTCTATTCCGAGGACAAAAAGCAACACAATCACGCAATCGCAATGCTTGCATACGTGCTTACGCAAATACTCAAATTGCTCCATCCGTTCATTCCTTTCGTAACCGAAGAAATCTACTCCAAATTTGCTCCTAAGGGCAGTGTGCTTATGGTGCAAGAGTGGCCGTCGTACAACAAACACAGAGTGTTCAGAAAGGAAGAGGCTCAATTTGAAGGACTCAGAGAAATAATTTCTTCGATAAGAAATCTCCGCAACGAAATGAATGTCGTGCCTTCAAAGAAGATAAATGCGTACGTCATTGCAAAAGATCCGAAATTTATCGAGTCGGCAAGCGCATATATCCAAAAACTTGCCGGCGTCGGTGAAATCACGCTTGTCGAGGACAGAAGCGGCCTCGGCTCGAAAGTGAGCGCAATCGTCACGCACGACGCGGAAATTCTCGTACCGCTCGGAGAGCTTATCGACGAGGATAAAGAGAAAGAGCGTATCAATCAGGAGATAGAGCAAACTCTTCAAATCATCAAGAAGACGGAAGGACTTTTGGCAAACACGGGATTCGTGTCCAAAGCTCCGCAAAAGCTCATCGACAACGAGAAAGACAAACTTCAAAAAGCAAACGAGAAACTTGCAAAACTCAAAGACAAACTTGCAATGTTCGATTAAGGAGGCAAAGTGAGAGTTAAGGACAGTTCAAGAAGCAATCGGTGCTTCAAGCAAGCGTGGAAATACTTTTTCGATAAGGGCGCATATCTGATGCTTTTGAGCGTTGCGCCCGCTTTGCTGTTGCCTTTTTTACTCTCTCCGTCCTCGACGCTTTATTATCTTTTCGATTATAAGACCATAAACCCCAAGAACTTTGCGGATATGTACGTGAGCATGCGCGAGTTGCCTTTTTCATATTGGTATCTCGGTATAATAGGACTTGTCCTTCTCGTATTCTTCGTTGCGATTATGTACGGCGTTATCGACACGCATATGCGCATCGGAGTTTTTACGATCGCTCCCGATAGGGTGAAAACGAGGCTTAATTTCAACCTGTTGACGTCGCTTACGTTCTGTGTGCTTGCGCTTGTGTCCTTCGAGCTTTTCAATCTTTTGGGTACTGTGCTGTATTATCTTTGGTGGGTGACTTTCAAGAGTAGGGTGACGTGGCTCGTCTTTTCGTCGATAACCGTGGTTCTTATGCAGTTTTTGATGATATTGCTTATGTCCATCGTCATATTGTGGCCGCCGTATTGCTTGCACACCGGACTTCCGATGAGAAGTGCGTTGCGACAAGCGGTGCGCAGTATATCGGGCAAAGTTTCAAAAACCTTTTTCACGATTCTTTTGTCAATCGTTCCCGTCGAGCTTTGTATGATAATCACGGGCGCGTTGCATTGCGGAGTCGTTTCGGAAGTTCTGCTCGACGCCATTGCGTATCTGTGCGTCGTGCCGTTTTACATCACGCTTATGTACAACGTCTTTTACGAGGTTACGGGTACGGAGCGTATGGATTTGCAGCAAAAGAAAAAGGATATTTGGTCAAAGTAATAAAACTTGCAGCTTTGACCTTGCAAATAATATGAGGCTGTGCCTCGGAGAATGGTATGGAATTTAAGTATTCGCTCTCACTGTTGTTTTCCAATATGGGACATGCAGTCAAAATCTTTTTTTGGATAGTTATATCCCTCGTTTTATCGCTTGCGATCGGTGCGGCGATAGTATTGCCGATATGGAACGTAATCGAGTCGACAACCGAGGTCGCTTCCTGCATGGTCGCAATCAAGGACGGTTTGTCTGCGGTTTGGAACGGAGGTTTGTCTATAAGAGCGGCGGCAAGCGATGTTTTGACAAACCTTCGCGACGGATTTGTTTGCATATTCTCGCAAAACGTCGGCGCAACGTTGGGATTGATTTTTGCCGCTGTTTTCGTTTATGCTTTTTATTGCTTCGTTTTCGGACTTTCGTATTATACGAACGCAGACGTTATCAACAACCTTATGGCGTCCAACATGAGATACGGATTTGCGAGCAATATGGCTCTCAACTTCAAAAAGTGCTGCAAGTATTCCGCCGCGCGGCTTACGATAACTCTTCCCATAGACTTGGTTTTTGCCGCGATTATGCTTGCCATACTATTCGGACTTTTCGGAGAAATCGGCTATTTTGTGCTCCCTATTCTTCTTTTTGTGGGTATCGTGATTTGTTCTCTTCGTGCAACGCTTTTGGCAGGGTGGTTGCCTCGTATGCTTTTCCATCCCGAAGAGAGCGTTTATACGAGTTTTACAAGAAGTTTGACCTACGTCAAGAGCAACGTTGACGGATTGTTTAAGTCCTATGCGGTGACGTTTACGATTGTGTATTTGTTTACGACTGCTTTTGCGATTCCGACGGGCGGACTTATGTCCCTAGTGCTTCCGAGCATGTACTATTTTATGCTCCGCGCAATCGAGCTTATAGGTTACTACAAGACCAAAGGATTTAGTTTCTACACCGACGCAACGACGGTTATCAACACCGTCGAGTACGGTTTCAGAGCAGAGCAACAAGCGGAAGATTTCGATTACGACGCGTCAGGCGAATCTCAAATCACGATAGACGAATACGTGCAAGACAAAAGAAAAGACGACTGATTGTTGCAAAAGACGATAATTTAAGAGCTGAATTTAGGAGTGAATATGAAGTTTAGAATGAATTTCGGCATTGTCAAAACCGTCATTGTCGCAGTGATAATTGTGGGTGCGCTTGCGATTGCGGCACTTGATATAGCAATGCTCGCGGGTGCAAACGGCGTTGCAACTCAACAGCCCGCAGTGGCATGGGTTTCAATAGTTGCGGCAGTTATAATCGCAGTTGCCGCGTTGCTTGTGCTGTTTAACAGTTATTACGGATTCAAAGAGGACAAAATGGTGTCTGTACTCGGATTTTTCGTTGACAAAATCAAGTACGAAGATATCGTTTGCATAAAGCAAAACAGCCTTACCGGCGAGATTTATCTCATCACAAAGGGACTTAAAGAACAGGACGGAGAAGTTAGTTTCAAGATCAACGTCGCACCGCAAAAAATCGACGCTTTTATTCACGAAATGCGCAACCGTATCGGCGAAATAATCGTTGAGGTTTTCACTCCCGAAAAGAAAAACAAAGACAAGAAATAAATTAAGCATATATATATATTGTATTTTGCAATAAACATAATACCGAAACAAATGATAGAACTTATCGATGCCACAACATATTATTTAAACGGCAAACTTGTATCTGAGAACGAATTGAAAGTTTCCGGAACAAAATCGAGCGGAAAGAAGGGAACGATTGCGTACTCTATTTTGTCTAGCCACAATTTATCTTCCGATGACAACAAACTCAACCTGCGTTTCGACGCTCTTGCATCTCACGATATAACATATGTCGGAATAATTCAGTCGGCAAAAGCCAGCGGACTTAAAGAGTTCCCTGTGCCCTATGTTTTGACAAATTGTCACAATTCCTTATGTGCGGTCGGCGGAACAATAAACGAGGACGATCACGTTTTCGGATTGTCTTGTGCAAAAAAATACGGCGGGATTTACGTCCCTGCAAATGTGGCGGTTATACACAGCTATATGCGCGAGATGTTTGCAGGTTGCGGAAAAATGATATTGGGTTCGGACTCTCACACGCGTTACGGGGCAATCGGGACTATGGCAATCGGAGAGGGCGGTCCTGAAATTGTGAAACAGCTTTTGAAGCGCACCTATGATATCGACTATCCGCGTGTCATTGCCGTTTGCCTCAAAGGAAAAGTGAGAAAAGGCGTAGGACCACAAGACGTCGCCCTTACTCTTATAGGAAAAGTATTCGGCAACGGCTTTGTCAAAAACGCCGTGTTGGAGTTTGTCGGTGACGGAATTGAAAATCTTTCGATGGAGTTCAGAAACGGTATCGACGTAATGACAACCGAAAGCGCATGCCTTTCTTCCGTATGGTGTACCGACGAAAAAACCAGAGACTATCTCAAAGTTTACGGAAGAGAGTCGGATTATAGAGAATTGAAGCCTCGACAAGGTGCTCGATACGACGGCGGCATAGTTATAGACCTTTCAGAAGTCGAACCGATGATTGCGCTTCCTTTTCACCCGTCAAACGTATTCAAACTTGCCGACGTAATCGCAAATCCGTATGAAATCCTGTCCGAAGTCGAAAATAAAGGAAACGCACTGCTTGGACTTAAAAACGGAACTTTCACTTTGACAGACAAAATCAAAAACGGAAGGATTATTGTTTCTCAAGGCATAATTGCCGGTTGCGCAGGCGGAACTTATGACAATATATCCGTGGCCGCAAATGTTTTGAAAGGGAAGAGTGTCGGGTGCGGCTCGTTTTCGCTCTCGATTTATCCCGGATCGCAACCGACGAATCTCGCACTCGTCAAAAACGGTTCGGTCGCATCTTTGATAGAAAGCGGTGCAGTCGTAAAACCATGTTTCTGTGGTCCGTGTTTCGGTGCGGGCGACGTGCCGTGCAACAACGGTTTCAGCATACGACATACAACAAGAAATTTCGAAAGAAGAGAGGGAAGCAAGCCGTCGGACAACCAAATCGCATCGGTTGCACTGATGGATGCGCGCTCGATTGCCGCAACCGCAGTAAACGGCGGTGTTTTAACTTCGGCGTTCGATGTGGATTTCGAAGAGAACTTTTTGCCGTTCGAATATGACAATAAAGCATATTCGTCACGAGTTTTCAATGGATTCGGCAAAGCAGATGCGTCGATTGAACTCGTGTACGGGCCGAACATTACCGATATTCCGACAATTCAGCCGTTAAAAAAGAATCTTGCGCTAAAACTGTGTAGCGTGATAAACGATTCTGTCACAACGACAGACGAACTGATACCTTCGGGCGAAACATCGTCATTTAGAAGCAATCCGCTTCGTCTTGCAGAATTTGCGTTGTCGAGGAAAGATCCGCTTTATGTAGGAGCAAGCAAATGTGTTCGCGACGGTGACAACGCAGATATAAAATCGGTATTATCGGATTTGAATTTTGATTTCAACGACACGACGATTTCCTCTTGTATTTTTGCGGTTAAACCCGGTGACGGTAGCGCAAGAGAACAAGCGGCAAGCTGTCAACGTTTTCTCGGAGGCGGTGCAAACATCGCAAGAGAATATGCTACAAAACGTTATCGTTCAAACCTTATAAACTGGGGAATGTTGCCGCTTATCGATTGCAAAACGGAATATAAAAAAGGCGATATAGTCGTCATTGAAAACATCAGGGATACTCTGTTGCAAGGCAAAAGCGAATTTAATGCGTATCTGGTGCGAGGAGGAAAGAAGGAAAGCATCGTGCTTAAAATAGGTGCGCTTACCGATTCGGAAAAACAAATCATTCTCGACGGGTGCCTTATCAATTATTATAAGAGAGGATAGTCGGGCATAAACAAAAACTGCATTTTATAATCAAAATCGGAAATCCGACGAAAAATGTCACAAGAGCGTTCTTCGTCGCATAAGATTAGCCGAGGTGGGTTATAAAAATCGTAGTTAAAGTTGATTTGAATAGGATAAAGCGGAACGTCGCTTTGATAAGAGAGCAAGCGGGTGTGCCCGTTATGCTGATGGTGAAAGCCGACGCTTACGGACACGGACTTTGCAAAGTTGCAACGTATGTCGATGACATCGTAGACGCTTTCGGCGTAGAAAATGTCGAAGAGGCATTACGGCTGAAAAAGGCGGGAATAACAAAAGAAATTCTTGCGCTTGCCGTTTCGCCAAACGAAATCGAAACGGCGTATCGCAACGGCATCACAATAGGATTGCACAACACTGAGCAATTTGACAAAATCGTATATCTAATAGGGCATAATCGCGTAAATCCGCAGCGCTTCAACATTCATATCAAGGTTGACAGCGGCATGCACAGGCTGGGATTTTGCGTAGCGGATCTCGAAAAATTATTGCCAGAGGCAAAAGAAATCGGACTTCGGATATCGGGAGTGTATTCTCATTTGCGAGATGCGGGCAACGACCAAAAAGATGAGTTTGACAAACTTGCAGGCATAGTCAAATCATATTACCCACAAGCAAAAAAACATCTTGCGTCCAGCCATTCGCTTGCAAATCCGCATTTGCGTTACGATATGGTGCGAGTTGGCATCAAAGCGTACGAGGGTGCGATGAGCGCATTCTCGCAAGTTGTTGAAGCAAGATTTCTGCAAGCGGGCGAAAAGGTGAGCTACGGCGACTTTATCCTCGAAAAAGATACGAATACGGCTGTTGTTTTCGGTGGATACGCCGACGGAATAGCCAGAGAAAATCCGTCTTGCGTATATATCGGCAATCAAAAATGTCGAGTTATTGGCAACGTGTGCATGGACTGTTTTGTAGTCGACACCGAGAAGTACGTCGCTAAAGTCGGTGAAGAAGTCGTGCTGTTCGACGAAAAAACTTTGCAAGATGTTGCAACAGAGCGAAACACTATCGACTATACCGTTCTTACTTCGCTGAAAGGCAGAGTTAAGAGGGTGTACGTCTAAACGGAAACTATGGACAAAAATCAGGCGAGAAAACTTGCGAAATCTCGAATATCCGATATGGACGATGCGCAAAAAGAGTGGGCAAGCGGAGCTATTGCCGACGCACTTTCCTCGATTGACGAATTTACGCATGCACACAAAGTTTTCGTGTATCTAGGCACACAAAACGAGCCTGATACCAACGAAATCGTCGGACTTGCTTTGATGATGGAAAAAGTGGTTAGCGTCCCTAGAGTGCGCGGTGAAGATATGAAAGCGATTGCGATTTCGCCTTTCACAAACTTCAAAACGAACAGGTGGGGTATCCTCGAACCCGTAGGCTCGTATGCAGTTGAGGATATCGACGTTGCGGTTGTGCCTATGGTTGCTTTCGACGGGTTGAAACGCGCGGGACACGGCAAAGGCTATTACGACAGGTATCTTGCCGAACACGATTGTTTTGTCATCGGTCTGGCATTTGATTGTCAAGAGGTGGAAGGGCTCGAAACAAACGCTTTCGACGTGCCTCTCGATATGCTCGTGACCGAAAAAAGAATCGTGGACAAAAACGGACAAAGAAAAAATCTGTACTTTGCCGATAGTTGTCAACGGCAAGATTGATTGCTTTTTGCAATCGATTGTCCGAAAAAATAGTTTATTCGAAAAAAAATTATATTCTTTGAATATAATCGGAGATAAAAATGAGAGTTGTGGCAGGAAAATACAGGGGCAAAAATCTCGCCTCTCCGAAGGATGACAGAGTGCGTCCTACGACCACCAGAATAAAAGAAACGTTGTTCAACGTTCTGCAAGGTTACAGTCGGGACGCCGTCGTGCTCGATCTTTTTGCCGGCAGCGGTGCGTTGGGCATAGAGTGCATTTCGCGCGGCGCAAAAGAAGTCGTGTTCGTTGACAACAGCAAGGACAGCATCGAACTTGTACGCAAAAACTTGCAAGGAATCGAGGGCAATTTCAAGGTTGTCAATTCCGACTTTTCGGGTGCGCTCCGCAACGCATACGTTACGGGCAAAAAGTATGATATGATTTTTGTGGATCCGCCGTATGCAAGCGGATTGGGCGAGCTTGCGCTCGGCATGATTTTCGACTTCGACTTGCTTGAAAAAGACGGCGTAGTCGTGTTCGAGCACGGCGCGGAAAAGACCTATGAATTGAGCGACGCGCGCTATAAACAACGCACAAAGAAGATGGGAACCGTCGTTGCCGAGTTTATAACGCACAAGAGCGTTGCGCTTATGGCAGGCAGCTACGATCCGTTTACAAAGGGACACGAAGCGGTGCTTGACGAGGCTCTTTGCGATTTTGACGAGGTATGGGTTGCGTGTCTTGTCAACCCCGACAAAAAATACACGTTCAACGCAAAACAACGCCTTGCAATAGTCGAGTGCGTATGTGCGCAAAAGAAGGGCGCAAAGGCTATATATTCGGACAAATATGCCATCGAAGTGGCAAAAGACGTCGGAGCAAGCTCTCTTGTGAGAGGAATTCGCGGCGACGAGGACAAGGCATATGAAAACGAAATGGCGAAATTCAATCGCGAGCACGGATTCGAAACGGTGTTTATCGAGCCGAGCGTTTTTTCAGACTTAAGCTCGACAAAAGCGCGAGAGCAAATCGCAAAAGGTGACTACACGTCCGTGCCTGCTTGCTGCGTGCCGCTTATGACGTCAAAAGAATTTGCCTCGCTCGAATAAGCGAATGTAACCAAAAGAAAAAGAACGAAAAGGGCAAAAGTCCTTGGAAATAAATAATTTTTGATTTATCAATACACAAAAGGGGTGCGTTATGGAAACCATCGATATGCTAATCAACGAAATCGAAAGCGAAGTTCTCAAAGCGAAAAAAGCGGCGTTCAGCAACACCGACATCGTTGTCAACAAGGCAGTATTGCTCGACCTTATTTCTCGTTTCAGAGCAAGCTATCCGCTTGTTTTGCGCGAGGCAACGCAAATCAAAAAAGAGCGCGACGAGATTATTGAAAAAGCCGAAAAGTACGCAAACGAAACCATGGATAAGGCAGAAGAGCAAGCAAAACGCCTTATGACCGAAACCGAAGTTTACGCGCGTGCAAAAGCAGAAGCCGAAGCTATGCAACGCGAAGCGGAAGAAAACTATCACAAAATGGATTATGAGGCTCGTTCGCTTGCGTTCAACATTCTCGACAGTGCGGAAAAGAGTATGAAAGACAGCCTAGGCATCATCAATGACAGAAAGCGCAAACTCGTTGAAGAATAAAGCGCAATGTTTTACAGCAAAAATTATCGCTATGAAAATTGTTATACTTGACGGAGCTACGGCAAAGGGAAGGGAACTGAATTTCGATTTCCTCAATCAATTCGGTGAAGTGACTTATTACGACGTCACGTATCCCGATGAGGTTTTGTCGCGCGCAAAAGACGCCGATATTTTGGTTATCAACAAAATCGTGCTTGACAGAGCAACGCTTTCGGCGTGCAAAAAACTCAAACTTATCACTATTTTGGCAACGGGATATAACGTTGTCGATATCGATGCGGCAAGGAAGCTTGGAATAACCGTTTGCAACGTGCCGTATTACAGCACAAATTCGGTTGCACAGCTTACGTTTGCTTTTATACTCGAATTTGCAAACAAACTTTCTTTGCACACTCAATCCGTTGCGCGAGGAGATTGGCAAAATTGCGCAGATTTTGCATATACTCTCGATACGTTGCATGAGCTTAACGGCAAGACGCTCGGTATTATCGGCTATGGCAGCATAGGAAGAAAAGTGGCGCAAATCGGCAAGGCATTCGGCATGAATATCCTTGTTAGTACAAGAACCCCCGTAGACGGCTGCGTGAGCAAAGAAGAAGTGTTTGAAAATGCGGATTTCATTACATTGCATTGTCCCTTGAACGAAGGCTCGAAACTGATGATAAACGAAAAAAGTTTGTCGATGTTTAAGCCCACGGCATATCTCATCAACACCGCAAGAGGCGGGCTAATCGACGAAGAAGCACTTGCAAACGCATTAAATCAAGGTAAAATTGCGGGTGCCGGACTCGACGTTTTGACATGCGAGCCACCAAAAGCTGACAATCCGCTTATTCATGCAAAAAATTGCATTATTACTCCTCATATGGCATGGGCAAGCGTTGAGGCGAGAGTGCGTCTTTTGCACGCAACCGAGGACAACGTACGTGCGTTTTTGCAAAACAGTCCGATAAACAAAGTCAACTAAAAGCCTGAAAATTTCGTAAAATTATCCAAATTTCCACACAGAAAAAGCAGTCTTGCGACTGCTTTCTGATTGTCAATTCATTCTTATTCGTCGGAGCGTTCGATAGAGAGAAGATGGGAAGGAAATTCTCTCATCAAAGCGTTGAATTTCAGAGGATCGAGTTCCTCTGTCGTTGCGACTTCCACTGTCGCAATCAAACTTTCTCCCACTTGTTTCGCTTTGTAGGAGCTGATTTTTTTAGAGCCTAATTTCTCCATGATTTGCGGCAAAACGTCGTCGTTTTCAACCCAAATTTGCATTTTTACAAGAGCGATATGTCTTGTCGTAAAAGCTTTGATGGGGAGATGGAAGATGAGTTGCAAAAGCAGTATCATCGCCGTTGCAACAACGCCCGTCACAACAAATCCGCCACCGATTGCCATGCCGATTGCCGACGTCGCCCATACGCCTGCCGCCGTTGTAAGCCCGTGCATAACGTCGCGCCTGTACATGATTATGCCTGCGCCCAAAAAGCCGATGCCCGTGACGACTTGCGCCGCGATTCGCGTTGCGTCGCTGTTGAATGTGCCGCCCGTGATGTCACTAAAAAGCGGTACGGTGAGATATTTTGACAATATCATAAACAAACACGAGGCAAGACATACGATTGCGTGCGTGCGTATGCCTGCTTCTTTACTTCTTGATTTTCTTTCAAACCCGATTGCAAGACCGCAGATAATTGCAATGAGCATCCTCACCACAAAATGCCATACGTCCTTCGTCCAATCGACCACTGCCCAATTGTCCATATTTTTTATCCTTTTAGTTATGTATTTGGTTAGTTTATTATAATTTCACATTTCAAATATGTCAATATGCTTTTTTATATGCTTTGCACATTCGATGCGGTATGTTTTGACAATGCGATTTGATTGATGATATAATGCAAACAAGAGGTGTGATATGCAAATTATCGACGGAAAACTCGTGGCAAAAGTCACAAGAGAGCAAATTAAGCAAGAAGTGGAAGGATTGAAAGCCTTGAATTATCCCAATGCCATAGGTCTTGCGGTAATTTTGGTGGGGGACGATCCTGCGTCGCAAGTTTACGTGCGCAACAAAATCAAGGCGTGCGACGAGGTGGGCATAAAGTCTTTTCTTTGCAAACTCCCTGCCGAAAGCACCTTCGACGAAGTTGCGGGTACGATACGCTATCTCAACGAAAATCCCGACGTATCCGGCATGATTTTGCAATTGCCGCTTCCTAAGCACCTTGACGAAAACTCGCTTTTGGACCTTATCGATCCCGAAAAGGACGTAGACGGTTGCCATTACGTGCAAAAGGGCAGACTTTGGACGGGGCGCGACAGCCTCGTGGCATGCACGCCGTACGGTGTGATGAAATTGCTTGAATACTATGATATTTCTCTTCAAGGCAAAAATGCAGTCGTTATAGGACGCTCCAATCTTGTCGGAAAACCGCTTACCCAACTTTTGCTGGACGCAAATTGCACGGTTACGATTTGTCACTCGAAAACTCAAAATCTTGCAGAGATAACCTCACGCGCCGATATTGTGTGCGTTGCCATAGGCAAAGCCAAATTTTTGACGTCGGATATGGTTAAAAACGGTGCGGTGGTCATCGACGTCGGTATGGACAGAGATGAAAATGGCAAACTTTGCGGCGACGTAGACTTTGACTCTGTTGCCCCTAAGTGCTCTTATATAACTCCCGTTCCCGGCGGCGTCGGTCCTATGACGGTGACGATGCTTTTGGCAAACACCGTAAAAGCATATAAAGCACAAAACGAAATCGAGGTATAACGCCTCGGTTTTTTTTGATTGTAGAAAGCGTTTTTGAATGATTAACTAGTAAATTTCTTTCTTGCATTAAAAGATATGTTATGCTACAATTGATATAGTAAAACTACAAATTGACCGCATATCGTGCGTCAGGGAGAATTATGGAATACAAAATGCTGTTTTCGCCTATGAAAATCGGCAACTGCGAAATCAAAAATCGTATTGTGATGTCGCCCATGCTTATGGGCTTCGGTCGGTTTGACGGTTGTGTTACCGAGCAGCTTATGGACTACTACGAAGAGCGTGCAAAGGGCGGCACGGGACTTATCATCACCGAAATTACTCGTATAAACGACTTTCACGGCTCGGCGGCGTTTGCGCAACTCGGTGCAAGCCATGATTATCAAATCCCGGGACTTCATGAATTTGCCCAGCGTAT
Source organism: Firmicutes bacterium CAG:475 (assembly GCA_000434435.1). Taxonomy (GTDB): domain Bacteria; phylum Bacillota; class Clostridia; order Christensenellales; family CAG-917; genus CAG-475. The sequence continues at coordinate 17,846 of FR895520.1, read as the reverse complement.
CCACAAGCACGGCGCAAAACTTTTCGTGCAGTTGCACCATCCGGGACGCCAAAACGTCGGCCTTGCAATCGGCACCGTGCCGGTGTGCATCGCTATGACGAGAATGTGCAAAAAGTTCCCAAAATTCCTTTTCAACATCGCGCCAAAGATTGCTCCGTTTATGTCTAAACACAATATCGCGCTTTCCTCCGTATCCGCGTCAAAATGCGAGCCGAGCTACTTTGCGGGCGGCAGAGTGCGTGCGCTCAGCCACAGGGAAGTCAAAAAAGTCATTCGTCAATTTATCGACGGTGCGGTGCGTTGCCAAAAAGCAGGCGTTGACGGCGTGGAACTTCACGGCACACACGGATATCTCATTCAACAATTCCTTTCACCAAACACCAATCACAGAACGGACGAGTACGGCGGAAGTTTTGAAAACAGACTTCGTTTCTTGCGCGAAATCGTCGAAGGCATCCGAAAAGAGTGCGGAGATTATCCCATCATCGTTCGCCTTACTCTCGATGAGTTCTATTCCAAAATCGGCAAACCCGGCAAAGGTTACGACCTTGAAACCGGCGTGAAATACGCAAAAGCAATCGCAGATATGGGCGTTGACGCAATCGACGTATCGAGTGCCGCGTACGATACGTTCAACTATTGGCTCGAACCTACCAGTTTCGAGTGCGGTTGGAGAAAGTATCTTGCCGCAGCAGTCAAAAAAGAAGTCAAAATTCCCGTCATTGCGGCAAACCTTATTCGCACGCCCGAACAAGCGGAAAAACAACTCGAAGAGGGCGATCAGGACTTTGTGTCACTCGGCAGACCTCATATTGCAGATCCGCATTGGGCAGAAAAGGCGCAAAGCGGGCGTGAAAAAGAAATCAAACATTGCCTTTGCTGTTTATACTGTATTGAAAGCATGCAAGACAATGCGTATCACGGTGACCACGGGTATTGCGCAGTCAACCCGACTGTCGGAATAGAAAAGGAATTTGACAACCTTCCTCACGACGGAAACGACAGAGTGGTTGTCGTTGTCGGCGCGGGCGTTGCGGGGCTAACTTGTGCCGAAATGCTCTCAAGAAGAGGGTTCAAAGCAATCGTCCTTGAAAAAGACGACAAAATCGGCGGACAAATTCAACTTGCCGACAAGCCGCCAAAAAAAGAAAAACTTGCCTGGAGCTTTGAGGATATGCGCACAAACGCTGAAAAATTCGGAGCGGAAATCATTTTGAACACCGAGGCAACACCCGAAATCATAGCAAGCTACAATCCTTATGCGGTTGTCATTGCAACTGGCGCATGTGCGGTGAAACCTCGCTCTATCGAGGGCGTAAATCTTGCAAACGTTTATACCACAACGCAGATATTGAGCGGCGAAGTTAAACTCGAAAACAAAACCGTCGCGCTTATCGGTTCGGGTATGACAGGTCTGGAAACTGCCGAAATGTTGATAGAGCATGACAACAAAGTCGCTATCGTCGACATGTCGGATACTCTCGCTCCCGGAACATGGTTTCAGCACCTTGACGACATTGTGCCCAAACTCGACGCAAAGGGAACGGAATACATCCTTTCGCACAAACTCAATTCGATTGACGAAAAAGGTATAGTAATCGAACTCGTCAAACTTGACAAGAACAAAATGCCCGTAAGCCAAGGCAAGCCCTATCATGTTGACGCGGATGCCGTTGTGCTTTCTCTCGGCGCACGCTCTGTAAACTCCCTTGCAAAAGAGCTTGAAGGCAAAGTGCAAAATCTCTTTGTCATCGGCGACGCAATGAAAGTGGGAAGAATTGCAGACGCAACGCGCGAAGCGTACGACGTTGCAATCCACAAGTTGAAATAATTGAATGTAGTTGATGACGATTTTAGCGCGACCGACAAATATTTGCGGTCGCGTTTTATATTTTTTAAACGATGTTGCCCATCTTCCGATTTTTACAAAATTTTTCAAACAAATGTCAAAATGCCTATTGATATTTTTATATCAATATAGTAAAATTTGTTTGTAAGAACGATAAAGTTTGCGCAATACGGAAAGTAATGCGCCAAGAGGGATAAAATATGAAATACAACATGCAACTCACCCCCGAACAAGCCGACATCTTGAACGGCAAAAAGGGAGAAACGATGGCAAAAGTCATGGAAACTCTTGTTATGTTTGGCGACATTTTCGGCGCAAAACGCATGGTTGAAGTGACTCACAAAGAGGGGCATCTCGTCACGAGCTTCGGCATCGGACTTTTGAAACCCCTTTACAAGACTATGGACAGGCTCATTGCCGACGGCATCAAGACGCAAGGCACTTTCACCGTTGATCCCCGTCCGCTCGACAGAGAAAACGTAAAATACTCCTTGCTTGACAGACTTGTCAACGAAAAAGTTATGTATTCTCAACAAAAGCACTATGAGGAGCAACTCAAAGCGGTCGGTCTTAAAGATGCCAACGCATTCACTTGCGCTTGCTATCTCGACGAAGTGGGCAACGTTCCCAAGAAAGGCGATATTCTTTCCTGGGCGGAATCCAGCGCAGTCGTTTATGCAAACTCCGTGCTCGGCGCGCGTTGCAATCGCAACAGCGGTATGCTCGATTTGTTCGGCTCGATTGTCGGTTATGTTCCCGAATTCGGTCTTCTCACCGACGAGGGTAGAAAGGCAACCTGGATTGTCAAAGTCGAAACGACCAAAATTCCCGAAGCGCAAATTCTCGGCAGCGCAATCGGCATGAAAGTGGTTGAGGACGTGCCGTATGTCTACGGTCTCGACAAATGGATCGGCTCCGAGCTTACGGACGAAGCGAAAGGTTACCTCAAAGATTTCGGCGCGGCAACCGCATCCAACGGCGCAGTCGGACTCTATCATATCGACAACCTCACGCCCGAAGCGAAAGAACTCGGCGACAAACTTATCGTTGAAAACCCCAAAGTGTACGTCATTGACGACGCCGAACTCGAAAGAGTGTACAAGAGCTATCCGAATATGTGGAAAAAGCCCGACAGCAAAGCTACCATGGCATTTGTCGGCTGCCCGCATCTGACGTTCACCCAACTCAACGAATGGACGGATATGATTGAAAAAGCACTCAAAGAAAGCGGAAAGAAGAAAGTTGCGTTGCAGACAATCGTTTGCTCCGCGCCCGACGTCGTTGAAAAATTCAAAAAGACGCCTGCATACAATCGTCTTATCGCGACGGGAGCAAAGCTCACGAGCATTTGTCCGCTTATGTACACCAACAACCCGCTCACAAAGGGTAAATCCATTGCGACTTGCTCAAACAAACTCCGCACTTACAGCATCGCAAGATACTATAAGACGGCAGATCTTCTCAATATCATCGCAGGAAAGGAGTGAAGAGTATGAAATCATTTAAGGGTAGAGTTATCGCCGCCGGCAACTTCAAAGGCGAAGCAGTCGTTTCAAGACAAGGCGTAAACACGCTTGCAACATTCCAAAAGAGCGCGCTCACCAACGCAAAACAAGTTATCGTCAGCGACCAAAACAACAAAGACATCTTCGGACTCAACATCACGGGCAAGGCACTTTGCCTTCCTCAAACAATCGGCTCGACGACGGGCGGCTTGGTTATTCAAACCGTTTGCTCTATGGGGATCAATCCCGCGGCGTTCCTTTTCAGCGAGCACATCGATTCTCTTGCCGCAAGCGGAATCGTGCTTGCAAAGATTTGGGAAGATTCAAACGTCATCGCTATTGACGAGCTTGGCGACGAATTTTTGAAAACCGTCAACACGGGCGATACAATAACGATAAAAGAGGACGGCACCGTCACGATAGGTTGATTTTTTATAATAGTATTATAAAAGCGCACGCAATGCGTGCGCTTTTATGTATGTCGCAATATGCGGTCATTTGTTGTTCAAAAATTCCTCGATCAGATCCAAGGCGCGTTTTATTATATCCATTGAATAAGCGTAACTTATTCGTACAAAATCTTTGCCGCTATCACCGAATGCGCCGCCCGGAACAACGGCGACGTTCTTTGCGTCGAGCAGGGCATATGCAAATTTTTCGCCGTCCATTCCCGTCGATTTCACGCACGGAAACACATAAAATGCGCCTCTGGGTTCAAAACAAGAAAGTCCCATTGCATTGAGACGATCAACAAGATAGCGTCTGCGCTTATCGTATTCGTCACGCATCGTATGCACCTCTTTGAAATTGTCCTTAAAAGAAGAATTTAGTGCTTCTAACGCCACGTATTGCGCCGCGGTCGATGCGCACATAATAGCGTATTGATGAATTTTGTATATAACGTCGATGATTTCTTTGGGTGCGCAAACATATCCGAGACGCCACCCGGTCATTGCAAAATATTTTGAAAATCCGCTAATGACGATTGTGCGCTCGCGCATGCCGTCAAACGATGCGATGGAAGTGAATTTCAAACCGTTGTAGGACAATTCGCCGTAAATCTCGTCACTGAATACAATCAGATTGTGTTTTTTGACTATTGGCACAAGTTTTTCAAGGTCGGATTTTTCCATAACCGCACCCGTGGGATTATTGGGGTATGCAAGCAACAATCCCTTTGTTTTTGGCGTTATTGCGCTCTCGAGTTCATCGGGCATGAGCTTGAATTCGTTTTCGATTTTGCATTGAATTGGCACGGGAGTTCCGCCGCAAAGGGATACAAGGGGAGCGTAACACACAAAACAAGGTTCGGGAATGAGTATCTCGTCGCCTTGCGCAACGATTGCGCGGAATGCCGCATCTATGCCTTCGCTTGCTCCGACGGTTATGATGATTTCATCGTGCGGATTGTAGCCGACTCCGATAAACTGCTCTGTATATCGTGAAATTGCTTCACGCAGTTCAAAAAGTCCTGCGTTTGCGGTGTATTGGGTTTTGCCTGCGATTATACTGTTTATGCCCGCTTGCGAAAAAACCGACGGCGTGGAAAAATCCGGCTCGCCTACGCCCAAAGAAAGACAATCTTTTCTGGTTGCCGCAATGCCGAAAAATTCTCTGATTCCCGATGGTTTCAAGTCGCGTGCGATAGGGTTCAAAATTTGTGAGTAATCCATATATCCCTCTTCATTCGTTTATAATATGAGAAATATAAAAAAGTTTATCATGTCGGGTGCAAAATTTCAACACTATCGATCGCTTTTTTGTATGTGATAACCAAATTGAAGAGATTTAAGCTGTTTTGTATGAAAAACGGGCAATTGTTGTTTGCAAATCAGATCAGAAGTATGATTTCAAGTCCGCCTATTGCGCAAAGCAGTGAAGGTATGCCGACAAGCATACCGCGCTTTACAAAATCGAGGAAAGAGAATTTGACGTTTTGAGTTTTCAAAATCGAACTCCACATTATTGCCGCAAGTGCGCCGATCGGCGTGAGCAATGCGCCGAGATTGGAGCCGATAATCGAGGCATAAATCGCGCTTTTGAGGTTTTGAGCGGCTACGCTTTGAAGAATCTGCGAATACAGCACCGACATCGGTATGTTGTTCATAAGGTTTGCAAACAGTGCGGAAGTCGTGCCGAAGGTCAATGCGCAGTCTGCTTTTTGCAGTGAAGAGGCAAGGTATCCTGTGACGCCGCATTGATTGAGCGAAAGCACGATTACGAACATCGAAAGCAAAAACGGCACGAGTTGCCAAGGCAGTCTTGCAAGCGTTTTTCCTATGGGTTTCATAGATTTCTTTTGCGCAAGCGTTGCGATCGTGCTTGCAACAAGCAATATGCCGCAAGCGGACAAAGATACAATCCACATTTCGATGCCGATGTAAGAGGATATCGCAAGCAAAACGGTTGCCGCGCACAGCACGCATATGCCGATAATCAGGCAAGGTTTGTTGTCTATTTGGATTTCGCACTCGTGTGCGTTCATCGGCGCAGACAGCTTTTTTCTGAACATCAGATAGAGTATTGCAAGCGAGCAAAGCCCTGCAAACACCGTTGGCAACGCCATAACCGCAACGTACTCTCCGAACGTGATTCCCATTGACGTTGCAAGGTATATGTTGGTGGGATTGCCGATGATCAAAAACATGCTCCACGTGTTTGCCGCTACGAATTCGGTGAATATAAAAGGAACGGGGTCTATGTCGCAGTTTCTCGCGAAATAGCAGATAAACGGCGTAAACGTGAGGATAATCACATCGTTTGAGGTGAAAACAGTCAAAATCGATGTTGTGATATACAAAAAGAAAAACAGCTTTTTCTGACTTGCACCGGCTTTTTTCAAAACGGCGTTTGCAAGCCATTTGAAAAATCCGATTTCGTCCAGATAAACGCTCAACGCACTCATGGACAAGAACAATACGAGGATTTTGAGAGGATTCACCTCATCGTTTGAAGTGAATGATTGCCAAACTGCTTTTGCGTCCACGCCTCCGCTTGCCAAAAGAATTGCGGCGCATACCAAAGGAATGAGCCAGTACAAACCAAAGCCGACTTTTCCTATCCTCAATCGAAGATTGAAGAGCGTCGAAACGAGTATGCCCAACGCACATATTATAAAGACAGAAAGTTGAAGTGCCATATTTCCTCTTTTGCAACATGCATATTATGCTCGCCTAAAAAACAAAACGCAAGTAAATCTACACTTTTTGCTACAATTGTGAATCTTCTGAAAAATTTTTGATTCCATACAATCGGCACTATGGACAAATCGAAAGGCTTGTGATAAGATAACTATATTAAGGAGTAAATTATGTTTGAAATCGTAACAGACAACACCGCCGACCTTTTTGAAGGTTATTACGAACAAAATCCTACACGTCGCCTTCCGTTTTCATTTACGCTCGAAGATCGTTTTTACGAAAAAGACGACGAGTATCCGATCGAGCTTTTTTACGAAAAACTGAAAGCAGGCAAACTCGTCAAAACTTCTCAAATCAATCCGCACGATGCGGAAGTGATGTTCGAGCAAGTTTTGTCGGAGGGCAAAGACGTGCTTTACATCGGTTTTTCGTCGGGTATGAGCGGCAGCTTCGACAACATATCGTACATCGCAAAAGGCTTGCGCATCAAATATCCCGACAGAAAAATCGTCGTCATCGATACGCTTGCAGGCGCAGGCGGTGAAGGCTTGCTCGTCTACTATGCAAAGAAGATGCAACAAGAGGGCAAAAGTATGGAAGAGATTGCAAAGTGGCTTGAAGACAACAAGCTCAACGCTCACCATTGCTTCATTGTCAGCGACCTTATCAATTTGCGCAACAGCGGCAGAATTTCCACGCTTGCCGCGCTTTTCGGCATGATCGTGCACATCAATCCCGTTCTCGAACTCACCACGCAAGGCAAAATCGGCATCGTCACAAAATCTATCGGCAGAAAGAAATCCATTGCCGAAATGGTCAAGTTTTTCAAACAAAACTACATTGCCGACGACAACGATTTTATTCTTATCGGACACACAAATTGCCCCGAAGAAGCTCACGCTTTCGGTGCTCAAATCGAGCAAATATCGGGCGGTATTCCCGTAAAATACGGCTATATCAACCGTCTTGTTTCCGGTTGTGCGGGGTACAATGCTTTGGCAGTGTTCTTTATGGGCAAAACGAGGGAAGCACGCAAAGCTTAACCTTTGAAATCGACGTGTAAAAAATCAAATTCAATTGCTTATTTATTTGAGTTTTGAAACGTATTGAATTTTTGAAAACATACATTAGAAAAGCACCGATTTTTCGGTGCTTTTGCTATGTTTAAGGGGGTTAATTTTCCAACTTAAAACTCAAAATCTCTTTTTGAGCTTGTCGTCGTTTTTCTTGCTTTCGGCATTTTTGCGAGTGAGATATATCGATGCAAAAATTGCAGAGCCTGCAAGTGCAACGATGATTGCAAGGACGATCGCCACGATTTGCACCGTTGTCAAACCGTCTATTTTAATATGTGATTTTTCCACGTAACCGACGCAATCTTCGAATTTGACGAGATAGAATTCGTCGAGAGTTTCCAGGATTTCAACCTTGCTTCCGTCAACTATTTGCGTGACGAGTTGCGAGTTTTTGTCAGGGGAGGCATAGACGTTGACGAGTCCGCCAACGCGGTCGGCGTTTGCTTTGCCGTAAACTCTGTCCTTTTCGGGAACAATCACAACGTATTCTTCGATGTCCGACGATTTGACGAAATAAGTGTTATCGTCGTGTTTTACAATGGTCCACTTCGAGTTGTCGTATCCTGCAACGTCGCTTATTCTCGTGACGATTTGACCTTGTTTAAGCTCTGTCGTATCTGTTGAAAGATAGGGGATAGAGTAGAGCGCGGTATCTTTCGTCGCGACGTATTCGCCGGTTAATGCGCTCGGTTCCACTTTGTTAAAATCGTTTTTGGCGATTATCACGAGTTTGTCCTCGACGTAAGCATAGCGATAAATATCGTCCTCGTCGCCTTCGATTGTTTTGTCGAGAACAAGATACGTTGCGTCGGACGCAAGCGAAGTGTTTTCAAATCTTCCGTCAAAGGAATAGTTGAGCGCGTCGTCGTTTGCGGTTGCAAAATAATAATCGCAAATCGAAACGTCGGGTTGATTGTACGTATAACTTTGTTTTGTGGTTGCGCCTACGTTCATTGCTCCCACAAAACTTTCCTCTGCGGTGAAGATAAGATTTTCGCCGTCAAGACATGCGCTTGTCAAGGTTGCTTTCATGGACGACGACGTCGGATAAAGCGTTTTGCTTTCGCCTTTATACAATACGGTGATTTTGTCTTTGAACGTAACGTACGCTTTGCCCTGATAATCTATTGCAAGGTCGATTGCGTCCGAAAAGTCGCCGCTTGCCGCGTCCGTAAGTTTGTTGCCGTTGCGGTCGATGCAAATCACGCTTTGACTTGTGAGCAAATATACATTTGTTCCGTCTTTTGCACAGGTTATGCGTTTTGCGTTTTCGACGTCGAAAATTTTGATGAGAGAATTGCCGATTGCGGTGTACACGCCGTCTTGAGTAAGCACGTAGAGTTTGTCGAGATATGCGATATCAACGACGTTTTCGATAGAATAAGATTTTGTGATTTGTCCGCCGCTTATTCTCGAAACTTCGTTCGGGAAGGCGCAGTACAGTTCACGCTCGGACGATGTGACTTTTATAGGAGTTTCCTCAAAGACTAGATCCGTCATCACGCCGTATTTGTCTATGTTTGCGATGCGTTTGTTGCCGCTGTCGGCAACACTGACTCCTTTGTCGGTTACGCACAAATCGCCGGGGTGGTCAAGGTGAAAAGCGTCGCTGCCCGTCATCGTGATAGACGTCGTTCTTGAAAGTGCCGTCTTATCGCTTGAAAGAGTGTAAACGACAACGCTTTTATCCTCGATTGTAAACAGTCTGTTGCCGTATGCAAAGTAGGTTTCGGGATAAATGTCCGTTTGAACGAGCAACTCGCCCGTTTGCTTGTCGAGGCATACGACGTTTTTTTGATTGGTTTGAGGAATGAGCGCAAGCGCATACACCACGTCGCCAACGTAGGCTTGCGTTATGTTTTGAGTTATGGAGTGAGATTCGCTTGTTTTATTCGTTGCGTCGTATCTGACGAAAAACGCGTTGCCGTATGCAAACGGAAATGCGTACAAACAGTCTTTTTCGCCCGCAATGACGATTTTACCCACGAGATCGGAAGAGTTTACGTTGTCAACGCCGAACGCCACGTCGAGATTTTTGTCGTAAATGGTCAAATCACCGGCAAGATAATGGGCGTAAAGATACGTACCGTCGCTTGCAAGAGAGGATATTCTTTCCGGGGATGTGAGCGTACGCTCCGTTGCCGTTGAGTTTTTGTCGGTAAGGTCGATTGTAAAGTATTTGCCGTCCGCTTGCAAAAACGCTACGTCCGTGAGAATAAAAAGATTGCTCACTTCTTCAAAATCCACGGCGTAAGCGTATGTGTCCGAAGCGTCGTTGGGGCGTACGAACAGAGTTTTCGCATCCTTGTCGTAGATGATAAGGTAGCCGTCGTTTGCGCTCACCATAGTCGGATTTGCCGATTGAAAATAGTTGTTTGTCGGAAAAACTCTTGTGAAATTGTCGCTTTGCGCACTTGCTATAGAGGAGTTGCAGTTTGTCAAAGCAAAGGAAAATACCGCCAAGAACGCGGCGAGCAAAACGAGAATTATCAACGAATTTTTTGTGAATTTTACCGACTTTTTCATAAATATAAGTATAATCAAATTGCAACTTTAAGTCAAGATAATAAGTTTATTGCTTGAAATATTCGTGCGCGTATGATAATATTTTATAAAAGGTATTTGTATGGCAAACAAAAAACGTTATTACAACAATCGCTCCAAGAAACAAAATCAAGAGAGCGTCATAGAGCAAACGGCAAAATTCTCGCAAGAGCAACTTGCGCTTTCCACCGAGGATTTGGGTATAAGCGAAGCAACTCGCGAGTTGCTTGCAAAAAATCGCATATTGACCGCCGCGGACCTTGTCAAACGCACCGAAAAAGATATGTATAAGGTGCAAGGTCTCAATAAAAAGATTCTTTTTGAAGTGAAAGACGCACTCAAAGCAAAAGATATGAGCCTGCGTCCCGAACCTCCAAAGCCTAAAACGGACAATGTGCAAAACGCCAAAACTCCGCAAAACGCACAAAAAGAGCAGAGTGCGGACGTCAACGGCGATCAGAAACGCAAAAACGATAAAAAGCAAAATTCTCAAAAATCCGAAAAACTCGATCGTCGCACAAACGATGATACAAACGCAAAAGCCGAACGCACGTCGAAATTCGGGCTTTCGGACAGGGCAAGCTCGAAGCCGCAAAACAAGCAAAATCAAAACGTTAAGCAAAACGACAAAAGATCTCAAAAGTCCGAAAAACTCACCGAACCTTTGAAGCAGGGACAATGGCGCAAAGTGCTCAAAGGTGGCAAATGGGGATACTCCGACGGTTTTAAAATCGTAATTCCTACAATGTATGACGAAATTTTTGCGTTCAAAGAAGGGCTTGCGTCCTTCGAAATCGACGAAAAATGCGGCTATATCGACGAGCAAAATAACGTCGTTATACCGCCTGATTACGACACTGCTATGAGCTTTTCCGAAGGTCTTGCAATGGTTTGCAGAGGGGAAAAGTGCGGTTATATCAATAAAAATAACGAAGTTGTAATTCCTTTCGAATTCGATGCGGCAACGCCTTTTGAAAACGGCGAAGCCAAGGTCAAAAAAGACGGAAAATGGGGGACTATCACCACCGAGGGTAAAATCACTTGGATTTAATTTTTCCTTTTACTCGGTGACGTGAGGAAAATGAGAAAAATCGCGAAAAACACACTAAATACGAGGTCATCCGCATTGCCATTCGTCGTGAGCGCGGTTGTCCTCGTTTTGTTTTTATGCGTTATTTTCGCTCCGTCTACCGCGGACGCTGTATGTCCCGACGGCTACGTGAGTGAAGTTAAGGACAAAAATCTCGATTGGCAAAACGGAAGCTCCGACCTGAATCTCGATTATGTCAAAGCAACCGTTGGGGATTGGATGAAAAACAAACATTACAGTTTTGCCGATCTTGAAAAACATCCCGTCGTAATTGCCGTTATCGACACTGGCATAAACTTCAATCACGAGATTTTCACCGGCAAGTATGACCAAAACGGAGTGAAAACCGACGATGAAGGCATTGGCGAATACGACGTTTTGTACCGTGACAAAGACGGCAAAGTGATTTCGACAAACACCGCAAGTTCCTCAAAAGACGCAACGGACGATTCAAACAATCGCCACGGCACGCACGTTGCCGGCATAATTGCCACGCTTATTCACGAACTTGATCTTGAAAAATACGTCAAAATCATGCCGATTAAAGCTTCATACAATTCGTGGGGCGAAACAACCTTCAAAAGTACGGCTGTTAGGGCTGCGATTGACTTTGCGATCGAAAACGGCGCAGACGTTATCAATATGTCTATATCCGACAAAGGCGCAGATCCCGGCACAAGTACGGATTTCGATATGGTGACCAAAGAGGATGCTCAAAAAGCCGTTTTCGTTGCGGCGGCAGGCAACAATTCGACCGCATCGTCAACAGTCGGTTCTGCAAAAGGAAAATGGTATTATCCCGCCGCAAACAAGCACGTGATAGGCGTGATGAACTATGCGGAAGAAAATGGCAAAAAATCCCTTGTGTCGTCTTCGAACTTCGGCGACGTCTACGATATTTGTGCTCCCGGCAACGCGATTTTCAGTGCGGACGGAAAAAGCAACGAAAGCTACAAATCCTTGACGGGCACAAGTATGGCAACACCTATCGTAGCATTTGCAAGTGCGCTGATGATTGTCAAGGACCGAGCTTTTTGCTCGGCAACGAACGATTTGCCCAAATCGTATGAAGAGGTTGCCGGATACGTCAAAAGTTCCTTCGACGAGCAAATCGTCAAAACAGTAAAGACTCTTACGAGTTCTCGCAATTTTTCTCTCGGTGTGTTCGACTTTAAATCTCTTTTGAGCGATGAGGTGAAAGCAAGAATCGTTGCCAAAGAGGACGGCGGCAGTCTTGTGCAAAATTTAAATGATGTAAAAAGCGTAATATTGCATCTTGAAATTTTTCCGAGCGTTTATACCGAGCAAGGATTGGTTGAGTGGAAAGTTGACGGAAAGAGCGTTGAAAACCCCTCCGGCGATGAATTCGAGTTTGAATATACTCCCGAAAACAAAATAGGAAGCGTAAAGATTTCAGCCGAGTGGACTTGCGAGGAAATAACCGTATATGCCGAGTGTAGCGTTGAAGTGAAGTATCTCGAATACAGCAGCAGCGAAACCGCACAAATCAAAATTAACGCGGTATCGGGTGGTATTAATTTGTCGGCTGCGGACGGCGAAACGGCAATTCAGGTCGAAAGCGGGAAAACGATAGAATTTTCAATCGATAAGTCGTTGCTTTCGAGCGTATCTCCGGACACGATAGTTATGTGGTACGTAGACGGCGCGTACGTTGCAAGCGGCGCAAACTTGTCATATAAATTCGAGAGTGAGGGAGTTCATTTCGTAAAGGCAAAAATCGGCGGGTATTTTACGTCCGCAACGACTTTCAAAGTCATAGAAAACGAGAATGACGACGGTGGAGTGCTTGCGATTGCGTCTATTTCGGCAATGTGCGCGCTTGGAGTTTGCCTTGTTTGTGTTATTGCGACAATCCTTGTCAAGAAGAAGAGAAGCGGCAACAACTGACTAGCATGCGACAAAATCCTCAAATTCCGTTCAACGAAAAAAAGACTGTTTTCAAACAGTCTTTTAAAATGTTGCGATAAAACGTTTTTTACTTGTTTGCTTTGAGTGCGTCCAAAGCGCGGCAGAGAGTGGATTTCTTTCTTGCAACCGTGTTCTTTTTGTAGATACCGTCCTTGAAAGCGCAGTCGATGACGGAAACGGTTTCGGGAAGGAGTTGTTCTGCAAGAGCGACGTCGCCTGCTTCGATAGCTGCGTTGTATTTTTTGATAGCGGTTTTAACGCGCGCTTTCTTTGCGGTGTTGATTTCGTTTCTCTTATCGGAAGTGATAACTCTCTTTTTTGCTGACTTAATATTTGGCATATTTTTCTCCTCGTACTTTTGTACTGACTAAATATCTTTGACATATTAGCATATTAAAAGCAAAGTTGCAACCGTTTTGAATGGATTTTTTGCGATTATGCACAATAAAGTTATGAATATTTCAAAAAGTTACGGATTTATCACGGATATTGCGCTTGAAAGCGCGGAAGCGACGGGACTGGGGCAAAGCGTCGAAGGGATAGAACTTTCATACGGCATACAAAAACGCACGCTGAGGGTGAAAACGCAGGAAGAGTCAAATCGTATGGGTAGAGAAAGGGGCGTATATATCACTTTCGATTGCAAAGGCAGCGTTTTTACAAACAGGTATGCATTGAGCTTTCTGACGCGACAAATCGCGCGTTCGCTTACTGAACTTGTGGGAATACTGAAAAAATCCTCACCCGTGCTTGTCGTCGGGCTTGGCAATAGGCATATCGTTGCCGATTCGCTGGGACAAAGAAGCGTGGAAAAAATAAAAGTTTCGAGATTTGTTCAAACCGGCAAAAAACAGAGCGTATGCGCTTTCGCAACCGGCGTATTGGGTATGACCGGGATTCAATCCGCCGAACTCGTCGCGGGGGTAGTTGAGAAAATCAAGCCGTCGTGCGTAATTTTGATAGATTCGCTTGCAACCGGCGCGGTTTCAAGGCTCGGAAAATCTTTTCAAATTTCAAGTTGCGGAATATCCCCGGGAAGCGGCGTGGGACAAGACAAAGAGAGAATTGACAAATCGCTTTTATCGGTTCCGACATTTTCGATAGGTGTGCCGTTGTTGCTTTCTTTACGTACGGGGATCTATGCGTTTGTAAAGGAGTTTGCAAAAGACGAAAATATGCAAATCAACGAATACGCTTTGCGCCAAAAACTTGCGGATAGTCTGCTTTCTGATTTGATTGTCGCACCGAGAGATATCGACCTTGTCGTAAACGTTGCTTCAAGTATTCTCGCAAATGCGATAAACACTGCTTTCGACTTATAAACCGATATTCTAACAAGGTATTATTAGATTTTTACAATTTGTCGTTTTGCAAAATCGAAAGTATTTTTTGATACTTTTTCTCTTCATTGAATCCGCTGAAAGCAAACTTTACGCTGCTTTGTCCCTTGTTTTTGTTTATACGTTTTTCAAGGTCTTTCACGAGTGTTTCGTTGCCGTCGACATACCTCACGTTTCCGAGAATTTTCGATATTTCATTTTTACAATACGGATAATGCGAACATCCCAGAATCACCGTTTCGACGCCTTTGAATTTGAAAAGTCTTTCTGCGATATAGGGCAGTAGCGCACTCATATCCAAATTGCCTTTTTTACAGTTTATCGACGCTTGAATTTCAACGAGAGAGGCAAGCTCGGACGTGTCGGCGATTTTTACGTTTTTTGTTTTTGTATGCTCGATTGTAAACTCCGTTGCAAGCAACAGACAGTTTTTTGTATCGTTCGGGATTTGCGGAAGAAGTTTGATTGCGTCGTTTTGTTTGTATATCGTAGATGCGGTGTTGCACGCAAGCACAACCAAGTCGCATTTGTTTTTAAGTTTTTCGACGCCCGAATTGACGATATTTTCAAGTTCACGTTCGTTTTTTGTCCCGAAAGGGTGTGCCAAATTGTCGGCAAAGTATAAAAAATCGTTGCCTCCGAAATTTTTCGTCAATAATTTGAGGGTGGTAAGTCCTCCTATTCCGCTGTCGTACACGCCGATTGTTGCCATATGCTTTTATATATGCGTATAATTGCGTTTTTGACAGCAGAATTTAATTCGTCGGATTAATATGAATTGTAAAAACAAGCTATCTAACGCATCGGATTTGATTTTTCTTGCGACTTGTGATTTTTTGCGATAAAAAATTTTTCCGTATTCTAACGGACTTTATCGGCATATATGCTTTTTACGATGGTTTTTGAGCAAAATTTGTGGTTGAAAATGTACAAAATTTATTATATAATTGTACTATCCACTTCAAAAGAGGTAAATTATGAAGATTTTTGATACCGACTCAATCCGCAACGTGGCTCTCATCGGCCACTCCGGCGAGGGCAAAACGTCCCTCGCAGAAGCTATGATGTTCGAAGCCAAGACTATTGACCGTTTAGGCAAAGTCGACGACGGTTCATCTACAATGGACTATGACGACGAAGAAATCAAACGCAAAATATCAATTTCATTGTCGCTTGGCTATGCAATTTATCGCAACACCAAAATCAATATTCTCGACGCTCCCGGTTTCTTCGACTTCGAAGGCGAAATGATCGCAGCTCTTCATGCAGCAGACAGCGCGGTTGTCGTCACAAGTGCAACCGGCTCTATCACCGTCGGCACGGAGAAAGCTCTCGAACTTTGCCAAGAAAAGAAAGTCGCGGCTCTCATTTTCGTCAACGCGGTTGACAAAGACAACAGTGACTTTATGGGCACGGCAAGAGCCATTATGGCAAAGTATAAAAGCGTCATCCCCATCGAGCTTCCTATTATGGAAGGCGGCAAGATGGTCGGTTGCGTAGACGTTCTCACCGGCAAGGCATTCGATTTGCAAGGTAAAGAAATCGCAACTCCGCAAAATTTGCAAGGCGAAGTCGAAGATTTCAACGGCAAACTTATGGAACTCATTGCCGAAACCGACGAAGAACTTATGATGAAATTCTTTGACGGCGAAGCATTCACCGAAGAGGAAATCCAAAAAGGTTTGCACGCTGCAATCGCCGACGACATTTTCGTTCCGCTCGTTGCAGGCAACGCACAAACATCGAAGGGCGTCAAACGCCTTATGGACAAACTTGTCGATCTTATGCCGCATCCGCAAAGAGCGCACAAGATCAAAGCAATCGTCGACGGCAAGGAAACCGAAGTCGGCGTCGATCCGTCCGCTCCGTTCTGTGCGCAAGTCATCAAATCCGTTGTAGACCCGTACGTCGGAAAACTCCTTATTTTCAAGGTTCTCGGCGGCAAACTTTCAAGCGGTGACAACGTATTCAACGCAAGCGTGGAAAAACCCGAAAAAATCGGTACGCTTTATGTGTTGAAAGGCAAAAAGCAAGAACCTGTCGATGCCCTCAATGCAGGCGACATCGGCGCGGTTGCAAAACTTGTTTACACAAACACCAACGACACTCTCGTTGCTTCTGCCGACAGCAAGATCGAATTTGAGAAAATCGAATTCCCCAAGCCCGTCATCTCTTATGCCGTAAAGGCCCTTAAAGACGAAGAAAAGGCAATTCAAGGCCTTATCAAAATGCAGGAAGAAGACGCGACATTCAAAGTCGAAAAGAACATCGAAACAGGCGACGTGCTTATCAGCGGTCTGGGCGAAGCGCAACTTGACATCATGTGCAAACGCGTCAAATCGAAACTCGGCATCGACATCACCTGGCAAGAACCCAGAGTCGCATATCGTGAAACCATCCGCAAGACTTCTCAAGCGGAAGGCAAGCACAAAAAGCAATCGGGCGGTGCAGGTCAATACGGCGACGTGTTCATCAAGTATGAGCCGGGCGCGGAAGACGGACAATTCGAGTTTGTCGACGCAGTTGTCGGCGGTGCGGTTCCTCGTCAGTTTATTCCCGCAGTCGAAAAAGGTTTGCGCGAAGCAATCAAACACGGCGTTCTTGCGGGATATCCTCTCGTCAACCTTAAAGCTACGCTTTACGACGGAAAATATCACCCCGTCGACAGCAAGGAAATCGCATTCGTCACTGCGGCAAAACTTTCTTATGCAGACGGTATCGCAGCGGCAGGCCCTTGTTTCCTCGAACCTATCGTTGAGGCAAAGGTCGTTGTTCCCGACGAGTATCTCGGCGACATTCTCGGCGATATGAACAAACGTCGCGGTCGTATTCTCGGTACGGATATGGCAAACGGCAAACAAATCATCACCGCAGAAGTTCCGCAAGCCGAAATGTTCCGCTATGCAACCGATCTTCGCTCCATGACTCAAGGTCGCGGCAGATTCGAAATGCACGTCGTGCGCTACGAAGAAGTGCCTGCAATGAACAACGACAAGATTATTGCGGATGCCAAGAAACGCGAAGAAGAATCCGCAAAGAAATAGCGCGCTGATTTAGCGAATAGCTTTGTCAAAAGCCCTCGCTTGCCAACTCATGTACGTTTTGTACATTAGGGTTGTCATTCGAGGGGTTTTTTCGCGCTCTTCATCTAAATCAACGCGTTATTAATGATGCCGTAAGTTAGTGAATAACTGTGTCAGAGCCTGCTCCATAATCAGTCATGTACAACAAGTACACTCCTGTCTATGCGGCAGGCTCTTCCTTGTTCTTCTTCTAAATATCTAGATTTGAGTTATGCCTTGAATGAGTGTGATTTCTTCCCCTACAATAGTTGAGCGGCGTGTACTCTAAATTAGATGCGCCCCCTCTTTCC
>FR895519.1 GCA_000434435.1 Firmicutes bacterium CAG:475 | reverse complement strand
GAAAGCTCGGCGCTCCAAGGCTCGCCGCCTTGCGACTCCAATTCCGTCTTTAAAATCAATTATCTTCGATAATTGTTTCTTCCAGATACTCCGAAAACTCGTCTTTCAACACGTTGCTTCGCAAAGCGTACTCGATGGTCGCTTCCAAATAACCTTCTTTGTTGCCTATATCGTAGCGTCTTGCGCTAAATTCGTAGGCGCATACGTCTTTTTCTTTGGCAAGAATGCTTATCGAATCCGTCAAATATGCCTCGCCGCGAGTGTACGGCGTGCGCTCGATTGCGTCGAATATCGAAGGGGCAAGCACAAATCTTCCGAGAGATACCAATGCGCTGGGAAGTTCGCTTTGCGGTTTTTCGATTATGCCGTCGATAAGCGTGGTTTTGTCGTCTATTGCCGACTTCGTTATCATCACGCCGCAACGTCTTGCAACCTCTTCGCTCGTGCGCTGACACCCCACTATAGACGCGCCGTTCGTGGCGTAATATGCGTCGATAAGTTGCTTGGTAACGGGCTTTTCACCCTCTTTTACGTACATCACGTCGTCGCCGAAAAGCACGGCGAACGGCTCGCCGTTCACAAAGTCTTTGCAAAGTTTTATTGCGTTTGCGTTGCCGTCCATCGTCTTTTGCGTGACAAAAGACACCTTTGCCCCGATTTCTGCGTTGGCAAGCTCGTACGCTTCCTTTTCGCCTTGCGACAAAAGATGCTCGTTGAGCCGAACGTTCGGCTCGAAAAGGCGTTTTATACTTTCTTTTTGCGGAGATATGACGATCATAATCTCCTCTATGCCGCTCTTAACCGCCTCGTCGACGATGTAGCACAGCGCAGGCGTATCCACGATGGGCAACAATTCTTTGGGCAAAACTTTGGTGACGGGCAGGAATCTCGTTCCGAACCCCGCACAAGGTATTATTGCTTTTCTGACTTGCATAAGCACCCCCTCTTTTCAAGCGTCGAATTTGTCCTAAGCCGTCAAATTCCGACGACGGATTTTTTTATGTGACGTTTTCGTCGCATAATCGTTTGTACAATATATTCGTAAGTCGCAACGCGATATTCTCGTTGCGACTTCGATTGCGATTTTCAAAAAGTCATTTCTATGAAATGAAAATCACTTTTCATAGCCGTGCGGATGCGTCGAGTGCCACTTCCATGCGGACGAAACGATGCTTTCGAGGCTGTCGTATCGAGGCTTCCAGCCAAGCTCTCTCTTTATCTTCTCGCTGGATGCAACAAGGGTTGCCGGATCGCCGGGACGACGGCCTTCGATTGTCCTTTCGATATGGCGTCCCGTCACTTTTTCGGTCACGTCGATAACCTCTTTGACGCTGAATCCGTTGCCGTTGCCGAGGTTGTAGTAGGTGGATTTTCCGCCGTGTTTGAGATAGTCGAGAGCGCGGATATGAGCGTCGGCAAGGTCGGTGATGTGAATATAGTCCCTCACGCAAGTGCCGTCGGGTGTGGGATAATCGTCGCCGAAAATGCCGATGTGATCTCTCGTGCCGTTTGCCACTTGCAAAATGATGGGGATAAGGTGGGATTCGGGCTTGTGCGCCTCGCCGATTTCACCGCTCTTGTGTGCGCCCGCCGCATTGAAGTAGCGCAAAGCAACGTATTTGAGTCCGTACGCCTTGTCGTAATCTTGCATAAACTGCTCCATCATGAGCTTGGTTTGACCGTACACGCTGGTGGGATGCTGCGGACTTTCCTCGGTGATAAGGCCGTCGCCGCAATCTCCGTAAGTCGCCGCCGAGGACGAGAACACGAGATACTTGACGTTTTCGGCAATCATAGCGTCCAAAAGCGCAAGCGTGCCGGCAACGTTGTTGTGATAATACTTTGCAGGATTGACCATACTTTCTCCGACAAGAGAGTACGCCGCAAAGTGAATGACGGAATCTACGCCGTATTTTCTGAACGTTTCGCGCAAAAGCTCGACATCAAAGATGTCGCCTTTGACAAACGGCACGTCCGACGGCACGGATTCGATATGTCCCGTGACAAGATTGTCGTAAACTACGACGTCCATGTTTCTTTCTTTGAGTTCTCTCACGCAATGGGAGCCGATGTAGCCTGCTCCGCCCGTAACCAAAATCATATATCACTCCTCGCACGTCCTCGCACGTCGGGCGCGCTGAATTTTATTCTATGAAATATTATAAACTAGAACCGCTTGTTTTGCAAGGCAAAATTGTGTATAATCAAATTGTGGGAAAAACAATTTTGCATTGCGACCTAAACAACTTCTACGCATCGGTGGAACAAAAGCTGCATCCCGAATACGACGGGATGCCTCTTGCCGTGTGCGGAAATCCCGAAGCAAGACACGGCATAGTGCTTGCAAAAAATCAACTCGCAAAAAAAGCGGGCGTTCAAACGGGCGAAACGTTGTGGTCGGCAAGGCAAAAATGCCCGGATATAATTTTTGTTCCTCCGCATTTCGACGAATACGTCAAACATTCAAAGCAAGTGTTTGAAATCTACACTCGATTCACCGACCGCGTGGAGAGTTTCGGCATAGACGAGTGTTGGCTCGACGTGACGGGCAGCGAAAAACTTTTCGGCGACGGCGTGACCATCGCAAACAAATTGCGCGAGCTCGTCAAAGAAAAAACGGGACTGACCATATCCGTGGGCGTGTCTTTCACCAAAACGCTCGCAAAACTCGGCAGCGACCTAAAAAAGCCCGACGCGACGACCGTGCTTGACAAAGAGCATTATATGGACGTCATCGGCGATATGTCGCCCTCCGAGATGATTATGATAGGCAAACAGACGTCCGAAAAGCTGACAAAGCTCAACGTCCGCACCATACGGCAACTGGCGAATGCCGACCGTGACGCTTTGCGTCACATTTTCGGAGTGGTTGCCGACAATATGATAAACGCCGCGCAAGGCGTCGAAACGGAAGAAGTCAAACACTACTACGATATTCGCATCCCCAAAAGCGTGTCGAACGGCACGACCACTCCGCGCGATATAAAAAATCTCGACGAAGCCAAAATAGTAATTTACGCTCTTGCGGATATGGTTGCGTTGAGATTGAGAAGCTACAACCTCGTTGCAAACGGCATCGGACTTTCAATCAAAAATCCAGCTTTACAATGGACGTCAAAACAAATTCCGCTTTCACCGGCAAGCGCAAATTCGGGCGCAATCGCAAAATCCGCGATAAGTCTGATTGAAAAAATACACAATTTCAACGATCCCCTTCGCGCAATCACCGTGTCTGCAATCAGGCTGGAAAACAAAGACGGCGTGCAAATCAGCCTTTTCGACGAGCCGAACGACAAAGCCGACAAACTTGAAAAAACAATCGACGATATACGCGCAAAGTACGGCTACCGCTCGGTGCAGCGCGGTATCTTGCTTGAAAACGATCTCACGGGCAACTTGCACGAGGACGACGATTTCAGACCTTTTCATCAAAGCAAAACAACCTGAAACCCAACTCGAACACAATTTGCATAATTTCCATAAAACCACAAGGCACGAACACGATTTACAACACATATCGTGTTTTGTTTTGCTAAAAATCAACGTTTTTAGCCTCATATCGCCATTTTTCGGACGTACAATTTTATATCAATACACTTATCGTGTTGTATAATTGCATAACACATTTCGTGCTTTTAGGCATTTTTGTCGAAAAAAGGAGCAAGTTTTCGTTTCCGTTTTACAATCGCGTCAAATTACCTTATAATTGATATCAAGTGATAATTGGGATTGGTAAGAAGACACTGGCACAAGCCTATGGAGCATCCGCTCCTCACGCACGTACAGGCGTGCAAAAACAATATTTATGACACCGGTTCAAATCGCAACGGCAGTTTTATCTCTCATTGCAGGCATTGGTATATTCCTTATCGCTTGCACGATGATGAGCTCAAATCTGGAATCCGTAAGCTCCAACAAACTCAAACAACTTTTTGCGCGTACGTCAAAGAGTAAGCTCGTCGGCGTCGGCATAGGTACGGTTGCAACGGCGGCGATACAGTCGTCGGGCGCAACGACCGTTATGGTCATAGGTTTCGTCAACGCCGGCATTATGTCGCTGATACAAGCGGCAACCGTCATTTACGGCGCAAACATCGGTACGACGATTACCGGTCAAATCACCGCCCTCGGCATGTTTGAAAACTCCATCTCAACGGGGGTGGTATTTGCCACTTTTGCAGGCATCGGCGCATTTACGATGGCTTTTGCAAAGAAAGATCTTGTCAAAAAAATCGGCGGTATCCTTGCGGGCTTCGGTATGCTGTTCGTCGGTCTTGACATGATGAGTGCGTCAATGGATACGTTCGCATCCCTCGACACCGTCAAAAACTTTCTTGCATCCATAAGCAATCCGCTTCTTCTCGTCCTCATCGGCACGATTTTGACCGCAATCATTCAAAGCTCGTCCGTCATGACGTCAATCGCCATCACGATGGTCTTTACGGGGCTTATTAACCTCGATCAAGGCATTTATCTCACTATGGGCTCGAACATCGGTTCGTGTGTTGTTGCAATCATCGCAGGTTTGACTTCCAGCACAAACGCAAAACGCACCGCTCTCCTTCACCTTCTTTTCAACGTTTCGGGCGTTGTGATTTTTATGCTCGTAGCAATGATGATGCGCGAAATCTCAAAGGCGGTAAACCCCACAAAGATTATAACTTTCGGCTACCTTTTCGGAAAAATGTTCCCCGGCGTTCCGCAAACTCAACTTGCAATGTTCCACACGATATTCAACGTCATTACGGTTATCATAATGTTACCGCTCACCAATTTGTCGGTTAAGCTTGTATGTAAAATCCTTCCCGACAAAAAGAAGAAAGACGAACAACCGGCAGAACATTTTTACTACATCGACGAGCATATGCTCTCAACTCCGCCTATCGCAGTGCAACAAACCAAAAACGAAATCGTCAATATGGCGGAAATCGCATTGCACAACTACGACCTCGCTTGCGACGTGATTTGCACTCTCGACTATTCTAAAATCGAAAAATTCCGTCAGAACGAAAACGAGCTGAACTTCCTCAACAAAGAAATCGCAAGATTCGTCGTCAAACTTTCAAAGCTCGAAATGAACGACGACGACCACAACTATCTTGCAACCACGTTCCACACGATCACCGATCTCGAACGCGTCGGCGACTATGCGGAAAACATCATCGAATACGCCGACAAACTCAAAGAATCCGACCAAAAGTTTTCGGACGTCGCAATCTCGGAAGTGCGCAACTTGCAAAGTCGCATAAACGATTTGTTTCAAAAGGTCATGAAAGCATACGTAAACAGCGACGCGGCTTCGCTTGACGAGGCAAACGTAATCGAAGACGAAATCGACGACATCACCGAAGCAATGGGCGCAAACCATATAGAAAGATTGCGCGCGGGCGATTGTACTCCCGACGTCGGAGCACAGTATCTCTCGCTTGCGTCCAACTCCGAGCGTGTTGCGGACCACTTCATAAACGTCGGCAAATCCATAAACGGCACAACCAAGAAAAAGGACTAATTTATGAAACTTGCAATCGCAACCAACAATCAGCATAAACTCACCGAAATCAAAGCTATCCTCGGCAACTCGTTCGAGGAGCTTTTGTCGTTGAAAGACCTCGGCATCGACGTTGACGTCGAAGAAACGGGCACTACGCTCGAAGAAAACTCTCTTCTTAAAGCACGCACGATTTGCGAGCTTTGCAACATGCCCACGCTTGCAGACGATACAGGGCTTATGGTTGACTCGCTTGACGGTGCGCCCGGCGTTTATTCCGCGCGTTACGCAGGCGAAGCTCACAACGATAAAGCCAACCGACAACTGCTTCTAAAAAACCTCGAAGGCGTGCAAAATCGTCGCGCCCATTTTGCGACGGTTATAACAATTTGTTATCCGAATGGCGACTTTATCACCGCAAAAGGACGTGTCGAAGGCTCGATTTTGCGCGAAGAACGGGGTACGGAAGGCTTCGGATACGACTCTTTGTTTTTCAGCGACGAGCTTCAAAAAACTTTTGCGGAAGCGTCCGCAGACGAAAAAAATTCAGTAAGCCACCGCGGCAGAGCTTTGCATGCAATGCTTGAAAAACTCAACTCCGAAAACTAACGTTATGAACACTATCGTAGCATTTTCGGACAGCCATAATTACCCTCTTCCGGATCGTCTTGTCGAAGTCGCAAACGAAAGTAAATTCGTGTTCTTTTTGGGCGACGGCATAAGTGCGCTCGGCGACCTTTTGTGCCATAAAGGCTTTCACGGAGTAAAAGGAAATTGCGACAATTTCGCTTTTCAGGACGAGGAAGTCATCGAAATCGACAAGGTGAAAATTCTCATCACGCACGGAGATAAATACCACGTCAAACGTGGATTGTTGGAACTGTATTTGCGCGCGCAAGAACTCGGTTGCAGCCTCGTTTTCTACGGACATACGCACTTTGCGCAAATCGACGAACGCGACGGAGTTACCCTCGTATGTCCCGGAGCAGTCTGCTCTTCGACATACGGCACGCCCTCATACGCCTACGCAGTCGTGCACGACGGAAAATTTACCGTCAAAATCGTAAATCTAGCCCAAATTTGTTGACATCAAACCTTTGATGTGATAATATTGTCAAGCATTGAATCGTAGATTGCTCTTTCACAGCGTAATTTGAGTCCGTGCGGGTGTAGTTCAATGGTAGAATGTCAGCCTTCCAAGCTGATTGCGTGGGTCCGATTCCCATCACCCGCTCCACAACTCAAAGAGCGTTTAAAAAGCGTCTTGACGATGCAATGAGCCTGTAGCTCAGCAGGATAGAGCAACGGCCTTCTAAGCCGTGTGTCGGGAGTTCGAATCTCTTCAGGCTCGCCATTATGGTGGATATAGCGCAGTTGGTTAGCGTGCCAGGTTGTGGCCCTGGAGGTCGTGGGTTCGAATCCCACTATTCACCCCACTTTGATACAAAGCTCCGAACGGAGTTGTATGAGTTCGAATTCATCACAAAATCGTATGGATTCGAACGGGCAGAAAATCAAACAATCCGGTGAATTGTTTGGCTGCCCCGGCGTGATAGTGCAGACCTTCGCAAAGTCGTACGGAATCGCATAAAAATGTGCGCCTGTGTAGCGAGAGTCGCTCGGCACAGGTCAAACGGCGCGAATCCCACTATTCACCCCACTTTTGTTACGTCACTCTGAAAAGAGTCGATATAGTTTGATTCCGAAGATTACTTCATCGGATTCGAACGGGCAAATGTAAAAAAGTTTTACATTTGCCGAAAAAGTGCAGTATATTTGTTGCAAAAACTTTGTTTTGGTGATAATATAGACTGCGTTGTAGGGGTATCGCCAAGCGGTAAGGCACCAGATTTTGATTCTGGCATTCGTTGGTTCAAATCCAGCTACCCCTGCCAATGACTCACTAGCTCAGCCGGTAGAGCACCGCACTTTTAATGCGATGGTCCGGAGTTCGAATCTCCGGTGGGTCACCACACTTTTAGACTATATACTATGTATATAGTCTAATTTTTTTATTCTCGAATGGTCTTTTTTTCTTGATTATAAGTATCGTTTACCCCCTTGTTAAATTTTGCGATTTCTTCTTTCTCGAAGTCTTCATTTACGTGCGTATACACGCTTTGCGTCATATCCGCAGACGAGTGCCCTGCCCACTTTTGTGCAACCGCACTTGAAACCTTATTTTCCGCACATCTCGTTATAAACGTATGGCGAAGTGAATGTAACGTAAATCCTTGTCCATACAATCCACTTGCTTTCAATGCGTTTTGAAAATGTTCTCTTAGTGCGTGTTCTTTTATCGGAAACAATCTTTCGTGCTTTGACAAATCCATATCTTTCAAATATGGATAGAGATTATCCAGAATCGGCACGTTGCGAATACCCGAATCAGTTTTCGGCGGAACGATTTTGCCGTTTTGAAATTGCTTGTTAATGCTGATATATCGTTCTTCAAGGTGTATATCGTCCGTAGTGAGAGCCAACAACTCGCCACGTCTTAAACCGCAATATAATGCAACAAGCAGCGCAACACCACGATAGTTTGATTGACAAGCTTGCACAAATCTTTCTTCTTGCTCACGTGTAAACGCTTGACCTTTCTTTTTCTTATGCTTCTTATACTCGATTGCGTCCATAACATTAAAATCGATATATCGGCATTTCACAGCTTTAATCAACATTTCATTTAACAAAGCGCAACAATCGTCTTTAACACTCGGCTTGTCTATGCTATTAAATTTTTGTTGGCATTCCAAAACGTCAAGATTTGCAATCAGCATATCCCCGAACAATGCTTTGATATGCTTAATCGTTCGTTTATATTTATCAATGGAAGAATCACGCAAATTTTGCTTTTTGAACGAATCAAACCATATATCAGCCCACGTTGAAACAGTGTAGGCGCAATTCAATTCCCTACTCTTTTCACGGTCAACAAGATATTTGACGCATTCTTCAATGTTAGACATATTTCTTACTCCAAATGAAAATGCCGTAAGGGTTGCTGAACTTACGACATAATCAAGATTTTTATATTTCCGTATTCGGTATCTATTTGTCAGCAACCGTTGAGCACCACCCAACGCAATACATTGTAATTAGTTTCTAACTGATTGTCAAGCATAAAATTAGTTATAAACCGATTATTTTTACTGTCGATTAGTTTCTAATTCATTTTCAATTGATTTTTACTAGAAAAAGAACTATTATTTTTGTATGGAAAAAATCGACTTTACACCATATATCAACGACTTGCAAAAAGGCGGGGCAATCATAGAGAAGATACAACAAGGAACTGCCACCGAAGAAGAACGTATCAAAGCAAAAGAATTGATATGGACTATCGTATGCAAAATTCTAATGAAGGAACTTTTGACCGATTTGCCTATGCAACAAAAAGACCTTGCAAAGTCAATCAATGTAAAACCGACAATGATTTCCGACTACAAAAAAGGAAAATCAATGCCAAGTATGCCGACGCTGCTTATGATGTTGTCAATACTCAAACCCGAAATGATTTATACGCTTACAAACGGCAAGGTTTCGGAAGTAAACGAAACGTTCAAAAATCTTGGAGTAGATTTATTTATGTAATCTGAAATCAAAGACATATCAAAGGGCTTGTCCAACACAATTTGATTATATTCTATCGTGCCAAGATACTCATTTTCAAACGTTGTGTTGTAAGGCTCTTTTTTCGTAGTCAAATCACCTAAAAGCAATGCACTTTGAATAATATTTTCAATATCGGTGTTTACTATCTCTATCGGCTTTTTCAAGCCTTGTGACGTAAAATAAGAACGGTTGCCGACAAGTCTTTCATCCTCATTATCTTTTGTCATATATTTCGTTACGTAAGCTCCCACGTTGTCAACGTCATCAATTTTATTGATACGAATAAAACCATTGCCCCAAATCTCTTGTAGCGTCTTTGCAGATATAAACGGAAGATTGCAAAGTAAATGATAATGAATCGCACCGCGCTTTTGGAACTCAACGACTGCGACATACTCAACGGAAGATTTTCCAATCTTTGCAAGATAGCGATTTAAACGTTTAATAAAACACCTAAATTGTTTATTTGCATATTTCAAATCGGTTACGTTATCTTTGAAAGTCAAAGTAAAAAATTTATTCAATTGCGGATTTGCATTTATAAAATTTCGCACATTAGAACTTGCACGTGCCAAAACTTTTTTTCTATTGCACTTTTTATCTTCTTCAGTTGTATTTTGACTTGCACGACCGACTTTATTTGTAGACGGATAATTTAGAAAGTATCCTCTACCGTAATCGAAAGTTTCAATCACGTTGCCACTTATACGGATTTTATTTTTAATGTTTTTAAGAGGTAAATTTATTGTCATTTTGCGGACACTTAAATACCTATAATCAAGTTAAGTATTTGTCGGTGACGGGGTGCTTGAAGCACCCCCGATCCCCCGACAAATTCTTTTGCAACAAAGACACCTGCAACGGCTATCACGTACAATTACAAAGGACATCTTCCACGCAATAACCATACGGCAGTTGCGCACCCCGGTGCGCTTGTTCTACGCTATCGCTAAATCGCCTTGACGGCGATATTTTTCAAGCGGTTGAATGTACTATTATCAGTACATATCACGCAAAACAACTATTTTTTGCACAGTTCGAATCTCCGGTGGGTCACCA
>FR895518.1:13508-43684 GCA_000434435.1 Firmicutes bacterium CAG:475 | reverse complement strand
AGAGCGGCGGAGGAAATCGTCATTCAGGATATCTCCACGGGTGCGTCCAACGACATACAAAGAGCGACGCAACTTGCAAGAAAGATGGTCACCGAGTGGGGTATGTCCGATTCTATCGGCAATATGTACCTCGGATCGAGCGAAGAAGTGTTCCTCGGCAGAGATTATCAGTCGCACCTCAATTACAGCGAAGAGGTAGCGGCAAAGATTGACGAGGAAGTCAAAACCATCATCGATACGCAATATCAGGTCGCTTTGAATATATTGAAATCAAATCGTCCGATTATGGACGCAATGGTCAAAGCTCTTTATGAGAAAGAAACCATCTATGAGGACGAAATCAACGCATTGTTCGGCGAAGAGTCAACCGGCGAAAGTCTGTTCTCGTCAAAGATAAACAGACCGGAAGGGGAGAATAATTCCTCTCAAACCGAGGTAAAAACCGACGCTAAAAAAGACGACGAAATCGACAAATAACAAGGCATCGCAATGAGAATTTCCGAGGCAAAAAAGCGTGATTTGCAAGTCATAATGCAAAAAGATCCAGCCGCCACGAGCAGCAGGATCGTAAGACGTACGTACACAGGGTATAAAGCCCTGTGTGCTTATCGTTATGCGCACTTGTTTTGGCAAAAGGGTATGAAGTCGCTCGCACTCTATATAGCGTTCCGCGCAAAAGAGAAAACGGGCATCGATATTCACCCTGCCGCCACGATAGGAAACGGAATTTTCATCGACCACGGCGTAGGGCTCGTTATAGGCGAAACGGCAGAGATAGGCGACAATTGCGTGCTTTATCAAGGCGTAACTCTCGGCGGCACGGGCAAGGAAACGGGCAAGCGACATCCCACTCTCGAAGAGGGCGTAATGGTGTCAGCAGGCGCGAAAGTGCTAGGTCCCGTGCGTATAGGCGAGCACAGCAAAATAGGCGCAGGCAGCGTGGTGCTCAAAGACGTTCCGCCCTATTCGACCGTCGTGGGCGTTCCCGGCAGAGTGGTCAAGCAAGACGGCAAGCGTGTTGCGGATATGGATCAGATCCGTCTTCCCGATCCGATTATGGAAGAGTTCGAGCGGCTCAACAAGCGCGTTTACGAGCTTGAAAAGGCTCTCAACGTGCACTCTTGCAGGTATTCCATAACCGTTGACGAGGACAACGCCACAAACGAAGAAGCCGTGCAAATTCTGTCGCAATCGGAGCAAAACAAATTCCAAGCGGACAAACCGCAGGTATAAAAGGACGACGTTCCTATGAAAATTTACAACACACTCACCAGAAAAAAAGAAGATTTTGTCCCCATTCACGAGGGGCAAGTCAACATGTACGCATGCGGAATCACGGTTTCGGGCGAAGCGCATATAGGTCACGCATATCAGGCACTCATTTACGATATAATCCGCAAGTATTTCGAGAAAATCGGATACAAGGTCAACTATGCGCGCAACTACACCGACGTCGACGACAAAATCATCGCAAAGTCCAAAGAAACGGGCATACCGCCTCTCGAATATGCAAGCATGATGATTGACAAAATCGACAAACTCATGCGCAAGTTCGAGGTTGACGATCCGACGATTTGGCTCAAAGCAACCTGCAATATAGACAATATCATGGATTTCGTGTCCAAGCTCATCGAAAAGGGACATGCCTATGCAACGGATAGGGGCGACGTGTATTTTTCCGTCGAGAGTTTCCCCGGCTATGGCAAACTCAGCGGAAGAAAGCTCGAAGACGCGTACGAAAGCGTGCGTATAGAAAACGAGGAGAACAAGCGCAATCCTCTCGATTTCGCGCTTTGGAAATCCGCAAAAGAAGGCGAAATATACTGGGAATCGCCGTGGGGCAAAGGCAGACCGGGCTGGCATATCGAATGTTCGGCAATGAACAGAGCGGCGTTCGGCGACCAAATAGACGTGCACGGCGGCGGAAGAGATTTGATTTTCCCTCACCACGAAAACGAGATTGCGCAAACGGAAGCTCTCACCGGCAAGCAATTTGCAAAATATTGGATTCACAACGGACTTATCAAAGTCAACGGACAAAAGATGAGCAAGTCGCTGGGCAACAGTCTGCTCCTTTCCGACCTTCTTGACGAGTACAAGCCCGACACAATCAAGTACGCTTTGTTGCAAACAAATTACAGAGGGGACATCAATATCACAAACGAGTTGTTCCCCGACGCAGACAAGCATATGTACGAGTTCTACAAGACGCTCGAAGAGGTGAAAGAGAGCGGACTCGAGTGCGACAAGCAAAGCAAGTGGATTGACGACGGATTCAATCGCGCAATGGACGACGATTTCAATACGGCAAAAGCACTTGCGGATTTGTTCGGCATTTTCAAAGGTATAAGAGCGAAGTTGAGAGCCGGCGATCCCGAAGCGGTTGCCGATGCGAAACAGGTTGTCAAAACCTACAATTTGCTGGGACTTTTCAAGTGCGAGCCCAAGGACTTTATCGCATATTACGAGCAAAAACAAAAGGCGAAAGAGGGCGCGATTCCACAAGAAGTGCTTGACCTCGTCGAGCAAAGAAAAGTCGCAAAAGCAAACAAAGACTGGGCGAGCGCGGACGCGATAAGAGCCAAAATAAACGAGCTCGGATACGTCGTCAAGGACACCAAAGACGGCTCGTTCGCAGAAAAAGCAGAATAAACGCAAAATGACAAAAACAAGGTTTTATATGTGCAAAATAGCGCAATAAAAACCTTGTTTTGCAATATAAAACAAAAATCAACCATTCTTTTGACGGAGAAAAACATATGAAACGTCGCATATTTACAACTCTTGACAACCTTGCAAAGAGAGATATTTTCGACGCAAAGTACGCACAATTAGAAAAGAGAAGAGAAAACCTCGACAAGCAAATCAGGCGCGAGGAGCGAGAAGCGAAAATCGTGCTTGCAAAAGAAAACGTCGTCGAGTTTACCGCCAAGGCAAAGAAGTACGCAAAGAAACAGGCAAAAAAAGCGGCATACGACGCAAAGTATCTTTACGTCGCCGGCGGCCATGCAAAAAACGAGTTTTTGGGTTGGCTCACGATATTCAGTTTTCATCGTTCGCACAAGGTGAAAACGACCAGATTCGTCAGATACGACGATGACGACAAGCGTTTGTATCTCGATTTTTACGAGCGCAAAGATAGGGACAGAAACAAAAAATCGCGCGTTTTCGTCTATATTCACGGTGGAGGTTGGATAGGCGGTTTGCCCGAAACGAGAGAAGCCTACACCACCAAACTTTGCGAAAAAACGGGTTATTTCGTGGCAAGTTTGTACTATGGCGAAGCGCCTTTTTACGGACATCCCGAAATGATACAAAATGTCTACAAGGCGTTTGCCTGGCTTAAAGAACACGCAGACGAATACAACATCGATATGGACAGAATTTTCGTGGGCGGCGAGAGTGCCGGCGCGCATTTGAGCAGTATGGCAGGCGCAATAAGCACAAATCCCGAATACGCGGCGCATTTCGACCTCGACGAGCGTTCAAAAAATCAAAGAATATCCGCGCTTATGCTCAATTGCGGCGTGTACGATTTTCCGAAAGCCGTGCATACCGGCTTCAAGAACATAGGCATTTACACGCAATCCTATTGCAAAGGTACTCCCGTCGAAGAGTGCAGTGAGGAGCTTCAAAAAGAAATTTCGCCTATCAATTGGGTTACGAAAGATTTTCCGCCGACCTTTGCCATTTCCGCCGAAAACGACAAACTTGCCGTCCTCACGTTCGACCTTGTCAAGAAATTGCAAGACTTGGGCGTAAGTTACGAGCATTATCACGGTGAGGGCAAATGGGCGGTGCATGCCTTCCCCGTGGCGCAATTCCTCACAATATCCAAAGAGGCAATGAAACGCACGATTGCATTTCTCAACTATTTTGAGATAGAGTGAAAAGAAATCGATTAATCAAACCGAAATCGTTTTATAGATATAAAAAATAAAGTTTATCACAATAATAAAACGCTAAAAACGCACAAAAAAAGCACGATTTTCGTGCTTTTTTTGTATGTTTTTATGCCGGTTTACATGCGGTTTTTCGTTCGTTTTTGATTTGGAATTTTCGCTTTCGAACAAAAGCAAATATCACAGCTTGCCGGTGCTGCCGAAGCCGCCTTGTCCGCGATCGGTGTCGCTCAAATCGTCAACTTCTTCGAAGTCCGCAACAAAGCACGGTGCAATCACAAGTTGTGCAACACGCTCTTTGTCGGCAATCGTTTGCGCCTCGTCCGAGTGGTTGTGCAACGACACGATAATCTCGCCTCTGTAATCGCAGTCGATAACGCCCACTTTGTTTGCAGGCGCAAGGGAGCGTTTGGATGCAAGTCCGCTGCGCGCGTAGACAAGTCCGACAAGTCCGTCGGGAATCTCGATTGCAACGCCGGTGTGTATAAACACCGTTTGGTGCGGTTCGACCACAATGTCTTTGCCCTCGCAAGCGTACAAGTCCGCCCCTGCGGCATAAGGCGTGCCGTATTTCGGAACGATTGCGTTTTCATTCAGTTTTTTGAGTTTTACGGATACGTGTTGCATGTTTTTATCCTTTTAGCATTACGTCGCAAACAAATGCTCTGATTTTTTTGATCACAGATCGATCCAAATTCCCTCGTCTTTGATTTCGGCATGGGGAAGGCTTCGATAGAATCGCCGGGCATCTTCGTTGGAGGCGATTAGACCAATGAGGGTATCTACACCACGCTGTTTTAGTTCCCTTCGCAGGGCGGTCATTAATCCCTGTGCAACACCCCGATGCCGGTAGCTTTTGATGACGCAGATCCAGTCAAGATACGCCTTTACGCTGCCGTCAAAGTGGGTGTGAATCAAAGCGCAGTCAATCCGCCCCACCACCTTGCCGTCCAGATAGGCAAGCAAAGAAAGAGAATCGGAAAATGTGGGATTTTCAAAACTCGCCGTCACATCGGCTATGTACTTCTCGTCAATTTCCCATCCCCAGAAGTCCTCCTCAGCGCGCAGGTCACGCTCAAATTGAAGCACATCCGGGATGCGTTCTTTGGTGTATTGCTTGATTTCCACGGTTTGGTTACCTCTCAATTATTCATCGTTTTCAGATAAGATATCAATCTGCCATCAAATCCGAGAGGAAAGCTCACTTTTCAGCCACTTTCACAGGTCTACACCTGCAAAAATTGACTTAAAGATAATTTTTCCTTATTCCCACTCGATTGTCGCCGGGGGTTTGCCCGTCACGTCGTAGCAAACGCGGCTTATGCCTTTGACTTCGTTGACGATACGAGATGCCATTTTGGTGAGCAAGTCATAAGGGAGGCGAGTGTACTCCGCAGTCATAAAGTCGGAGGTTGAAACCGCTCTTATGACAATCACATAGCCGTAATTGCGGTAGTCGCCGATGACGCCGACCGATTTAGTGTCCGTGATGACGGCAAAATATTGGTCGGATTTTACGCCGCTTGCGCCGATTTCTTCACGCACTATAGCGTCTGCGTCGCGCAACACGTCGAGTTTCTCTTTGGTGATTTCGCCGATTGTACGGATTGCAAGTCCCGGACCGGGGAAGGGTTGACGATTGACAAGATAGTCGGGAAGACCGAGCTTTTTGCCTATGACGCGCACTTCGTCTTTAAAGAGTCCGCGCAAAGGTTCGACAAGTCCGATAAAGGGCAAATCTTTTGGGAGACCGCCGACGTTGTGGTGGCTCTTGATGTTTGCCGAGTTGTTTGCGCCCGATTCGATGACGTCGGGATAAATTGTGCCTTGGGCAAGGAAATCATAGCCTTTTTGCGCTTTCGATACTTCGGCAAACGTCTTGACAAACTCCTCGCCGATAATTTTTCTCTTGCGTTCGGGATCGGTTACGCCCGCGATTTTCGACAAGAATTTTTCGCTTGCGTCAACCACTTCGAGCTTGAGCGGCATATTGGCAAACGCTTCTTTGATTTGTTTTGTTTCGTCCTTGCGCATGAAGCCGTGATCGACGTACACGCAAAGCAGTTGATCGGGGATAGCCTTGCTTATGAGTGCGGCAACGACGGAGCTGTCAACGCCGCCCGAAAGACCGAGAAGAACTTTTTTGTCGCCCACTTTTTCGCGTATGAGCTTGATTTGCGTGTCGATATAGTCGTCCAAAGAATAGTCGCGTTTTGCTCCGCACACCTTTAAAACGAAGTTTTCAAGCACTTTCATTCCGTTTACGGAACGTTCGACTTCGGGGTGGAATTGCACGCCGTAGAGCTTTTTATCCTCGTTTGCGATTGCAGCGCACGGACAATCTGACGTCGTTGCCACCACCTTGAATCCGTCGGGAACTTGCGCAACGTAGTCGGTGTGGCTCATGAGCATTTCTTCTTCTTTGCCAAGACCGTCGAAGATTGCGCAGTCGCCGATAAACACCTTGGTTTGTCCGTATTCGCGCACGGTGCCTTCTTTGACCACTCCGCCAAAGGAATACGCCATATATTGCATGCCGTAGCAAATGCCCAAGATAGGCACACCCAGATCGAACACCGCCTTCGAGCAACGGGGAGAATTTTCAAGATAAACGCTGTTCGGTCCGCCCGTAAAAATGATGCCGATAGGGTCGATTTCTTTGAGTTTTTCCTCTGAAATGCAAGACGGTTCGACGACGGAATACACGTTCATTCTGCGCACGCTGCGCGCGATGAGCTCTTTGTATTGTCCGCCGAAGTCCAAAACGAGAATGGTTTGATTTTTCATATGTTCTCCTAAAAAGGTTTTTTCAACGAATACAGTTCAATTATATCCAATATTCCTCTCAAAGCAAAGCGAAATTCGATTATTTACAACAAAACCGTATATTTAATTATACAAGCATCGACTTCGGTCTTTTTCGGCAAATATTCTGACGACGATTTAACAAATCATTTCGCTTAAAAAACTCGTTCGTGCAACACAAAGACGGAAAGACAAACGGTGATATTTTAAAAATGCGATTTCACAAAAAAGCAAGTTTATATACAAAAAGAGCGTCGATAAAACGCCCTTTTTGCAAATTTAACGTATTTAGAATTTTTCAGCCAATCATTTTGACGGGTGGTTTCCGCCCTTTGCTGCTTTGACGAACGCTGCGAAAATCGGATTTGCGACTTCGGGACGAGAAGTAAATTCGGGATGGAACTGAACGCCCACGAAGAAAGGATGGTCTTTGACTTCGACCGTTTCCACGATGCGACCGTCGGGGGATTTGCCGCTTATCACAAGTCCGCCTTTTTCAAACGCTTCGAGATAATCGGAATTGAATTCGTATCTGTGGCGGTGTCTTTCTTCTATCATGTCGCGATTGCCGTATGCTTCTTTGATTTTCGTGCCGGCTTTGAGTGCGCAGGGGTATGCGCCAAGGCGCATCGTTCCGCCGATTTTCTTGCCTTTCTTGTCGGGCAGAATGTCGATGACGTGGCTGCCGCTTTCGGAAAATTCACCGCTTGTGGCGTCTTTTATGCCAAGCACGTCGCGAGCGTATTCGATGACGGTGACTTGCATGCCGAGGCAGATTCCCAAATAAGGTATTTTGTGCGTGCGCGCGTATTTGCAGGTTGCAATCATGCCCTCAACGCCTCTTGTGCCGAAGCCGCCGGGGATGATGATTCCGTCAACGTCTTTAAGTTTTTCTTCGACGTTTTTGTCGGTGACGGTTTCGCTGTCAACCCATTTGAGTTCGATGCCCGTTTTGTTTGCGCCGCCCGCGTGCTTGATTGCCTCGACGAGCGAGATGTACGAGTCGCGAAGGGAAACGTATTTGCCCACGATTGCGATTTTTGTTTTGACGGATTTGATTTTGAGGTCGGCAACTTT
This sequence comes from Firmicutes bacterium CAG:475, assembly GCA_000434435.1. Classification (GTDB taxonomy): domain Bacteria; phylum Bacillota; class Clostridia; order Christensenellales; family CAG-917; genus CAG-475. The sequence goes on along the minus strand of FR895518.1, from coordinate 35,900 downwards.
CTTTTTCCAATCGGACAAGTCGCATTTTTTGTCGAGCGAGAGCGCGTTTGCAACTGCTTTATAAAGTCCGTTTCGATAGAGCATGACGGGAGCATCGTAAAGGCATTTGACGGTGGTGCTGGGCACGACGGCGTCCTCGTTTATCGAGCAGAAAAGCGAGATTTTTTTGATGATTTCTTCGGGAGGGGTTTTGTCCGAGCGTGTGATTACGACGTCGGGGAAGATGCCGAAGCGTTGCAGTTCGCGCACGGAGTGTTGCACGGGCTTTGATTTAAATTCGTCCGAGCAAGCCATATAAAGAAGCAGGCAGACGTGGATGAACGCACAGTTTTCTCTGCCTACGTCGAGGCTGAATTGGCGCAGTGCTTCGAGGTAGGGCTGGCTTTCGATATCACCCACCGTGCCGCCGATTTCGGTGATGAGAATGTCCGCGCCCGATTCCTCTGCGGTGTCGAGTATGTGTTGTTTTATCTCGTTGGTGACGTGGGGGATAATTTGCACGGTTTTTCCGCCGTACTCGCCGTTTCTTTCCTTATTCAGAACGTTCTGATAGATTTTTCCGCTTGTGAGAGTGGAGCTTTTTGTGAGGTTTTCGTTGATAAATCTCTCGTAGTGTCCGAGATCGAGATCGGTTTCCGCGCCGTCCTCGGTGACGAACACCTCTCCGTGCTGGGTGGGGTTGAGAGTGCCGGGGTCTATGTTCATGTAAGGATCGAATTTTTCGATATACACGCTGTATCCCGCCGACTTCAAAAGTCTGCCGAGGGATGCCGCCACGATACCTTTTCCGAGTCCCGATACGACTCCGCCCGTTACGAAAATGTACTTGCTCATATGTATGCCTCCAAGGGTTTTAGTGTTGCTTTTTCGCTCGTTTTTGCCGTATTTTGAGGTTTTTTTGCCTCAAAAAAACAAAAAAAAGGCGTTTTTTTTTAGCAACTTGTCGTGCCAAAAAGAAAAACGCCTTTTCAGGTCCTTTTTATATTGCGTTTTTGATTGAAAGAAAAACCTCGTTTTCGATTTGCGCGAAGCAAAGTTTTCTTCAAAAAAACAGTTGTTATGATATCATATTCTTCTCTGTTGTCAATGATTTTTTCAAATGTTTTTCGAAAATTTTTCAATCCGTTCGCGTCTTTTTGCATGCTCGCATCTTATGCGCGTGCGCAAGGGCGCACTCGTGTGTATTTATTGATACATGCGTTGAACCGTTTTACAAAAAGCTACAAAAATAATCGCCGATTGTTCCGATTGGGGTATTGACACTCCGTTTTGAAAAAGGTATAATTTGAGTATCCAAAAAAAATCCAAAAAGGAGAAAGTTTATGAAAAAACTTGTAGCATTCATACTTTGTATGGCTCTTGTTATCACATGCGTGGCATGCTTTGCAGCGTGCAACCCCAAAGACGAAGGCGGCAGCGGCACCGGCAAGGTTGTAATGTCAGGATATAATCCCGAAACGGATGGAGCAATGAAAGTTGCTATGATTACCGATTACGGCGATATTACCGACCAATCATTCAACCAAACGACCTATGAAGCATGCAAAGCGTTCAGCGAAGCAAATTCCCTCGGATTCAAATACTTCAAGCCGGCAGGTGACAGCACCGAAGCTCGTGTTGCATCCGTCGAACAAGCAATCCAAGAAGGCTACAACGTTGTCGTAATGCCCGGTTATGCATTCGGCGAAACCGTTGTTGAAGTTGCTGAACAAAATCAAAACGTTACGTTTATCGCACTCGACGTTGCACAAGGCGACCTTGGCGACGACTATGTGGTTCCCGGTAACGTTGCAACATTTGTTTACAGAGAAGAAATTTCCGGCTTTATGGCAGGTTATGCAGCGGTCAAAGAAGGCTACAAGAAACTCGGTTTCCTCGGCGGCATGGCGGTTCCCGCAGTCGTTCGTTTCGGTTACGGTTTCGTCCAAGGCGTCAACACAGCAGCTGTTGAAATGAATATTGCAAACGAAGTTTCCGTGAACTATGTTTATGGTGGTAAATTCTTCGGCACTCCCGAAATCACTGCGGCAATGGATACTTGGTATAAAAACGGCACAGAAGTTGTGTTTGCTTGCGGCGGCGGTATCTTCACGTCTGCTTGTGAAGCTGCAACCAAAGAAGGAATCAACGGCAAAGTTATCGGCGTTGACTCCGACCAAAGCTACGTTATCAATGCAAATTACGGCAAAGGCGTTTGCGTTACATCTGCAATGAAAGGTCTTGCACCGACCGTCAACACGGTTCTTAAAGCAATCAAGGACGGCAACTGGAAAGATTATTACGGCACGATTTCTAACATGGGTATGGTTTCCGGTACGGATCCTTCTTTGAACTATGTTCAACTCCCGACAGCAACATGGTCTATGACGAATTTCACCGTGGACGATTACAAAACTCTTGTTGGTAAAATCTTCGATGGCACAATCTCTGTTTCAAGTGAAACGGCAACAATGCCGGCACACTCTGTTAATGTTACAGTGCAAGCAAATTTGACCTAATGAAGCAATAAAAAAAGAAGGCGAAAGCCTTCTTTTTTTTTACGCTTTAAAAAAACAAAACACCGAGGCAAAAAAGATTTTTCTCGCTCTTGATATTGAACAATATATATTGTATAATTATTCTATACATTTATAAAAGAAATCCCGACGCATTGTGGCTTTTTTATTCAACTTTTTTTGGATGCCGGAGGGTGCTCTTTGTAAGAAGGAAAGTATGGCAAAACGAAAAAATGACATCGAAAACACGTCAGTCGTTCAGAATGATGCGATAACCGAAGTTGAAGATGTCTGCAAGGCAACCGAGCAGGCAAACGAAGTTTCGGAAACCGTACAAAACGAATTTTCGGACAATTCGGGCGCGCAAGACGATTACGTCATCGAAATGCGCCACATCACGAAGGAATTTCCGGGCATCATTGCAAACGACGACATTACGCTGCAACTCAAACGCGGCGAAATCCACGCATTACTCGGCGAAAACGGCGCAGGTAAGTCAACGCTTATGTCCGTTCTTTTCGGATTGTATCAACCCGAAAAAGGCGAGATTTTGAAGGACGGAAAAGTTGTCAAAATCAACAGCCCGAACGACGCCACCGCACTGGGCATAGGCATGGTGCATCAACACTTCAAACTCGTCGAGGTGTTCAGTGTTCTCGACAACATCATTTTGGGCGCAGAACCGAACAAGGCGGGATTCCTCACCAAGAAAGAAGCGCGCAAAAAAGTGGTGGATTTGAGCGAGAAGTACGGACTCAAAATCGATCCCGACGCAATCATCGAGGACATCACCGTCGGTATGCAACAGCGCACCGAAATTTTGAAAATGCTTTACCGCGACAACGAGATTCTCATTTTCGACGAACCGACCGCCGTGTTGACGCCGCAAGAAATCGACGAGCTTATGCAAATTATGCGCAACCTCGCGGCAGAGGGCAAGTCAATCCTTTTCATCACGCACAAACTCAACGAGATTATGGCGGTTGCGGATCGCTGTTCCGTTTTGCGCAAAGGCAAGTATATCGGCACTGTCAACGTCGCGGATACGACCAAAGAAGAGCTCTCTAAAATGATGGTGGGACGCGACGTTAAATTTGCCGTGGATAAAGACGATGCGCAGCCAAAAGGCGAAATTTTAAAAGTCGAAAATTTATGCGTTGAGAGCAAAATTCACAAAAAACTTGCGGTTAAAGACGTTTCGTTCACCGTTCACTCGGGCGAAATCGTGTGTATTGCCGGTATTGACGGCAACGGACAGACAGAACTCGTGTACGGGCTTACGGGGCTTGAAAAACTTGCTCCGAACATTGATGAAACCGAAGAAAGAAAAATCGACGTACCCGTTTGGACAAAGCTCAAAAACGTCGATAAGAAAGAAAGAGCAAAACTCTTCTTCACACAAAGCGGAGAGTTTATTAGGTATTTCTTTGTTAAACTCGGATTTAAGATTTGGGATTGGATGAAAAAAGTCGGCGAGGGCATTGCTTCCAAGTGTGTTGCGCTTTGGAATAAACTCGTGTTTGTGTTTGACAAAAACAAGAGAGAAAGCATCGACGTGAATGCCGATGTCAAGGGAAGAGTTTATCTTTGCGGACAAGATATCACCAAGGCGAGTATCAGAAAGCGCAGTAAGACTGGTATGAGCCATATTCCTGAAGATCGCCATAAACACGGTCTTGTGCTTGACTATTCGCTTGAACAAAACATGGTGCTTCAACGCTATTGGGAAAAAGATTTCCAAGCCGGAGGATTTATCAAAAAGAAATCCGTGCGCAAGTATTCGGACAATCTCATAGCGCAATACGACGTTAGAAGCGGACAAGGATCCGTCACAAAAGTGCGCAGCATGTCGGGCGGCAACCAACAAAAAGCAATCGTTGCAAGAGAACTCGACAGGCCGCACAATTTGCTCGTTGCGGTACAACCTACAAGAGGTTTGGACGTTGGCGCAATCGAGTATATCCATTCTCAAATCGTAAAAGACAGGGACGAAGGCGCGGGCGTGTTGCTCGTATCATTGGAACTCGACGAAGTTATGAACCTCAGCGACAGAATTCTCGTTATGTACGAGGGCGAAATCGTAGGCGAACTAGATCCCAAAAAGACAACCGTGCAAGAGCTAGGTTTGTATATGGCAGGCGCAAAGCGTGACGCAAAGGAGAAAAACAATGAAGAAAATTGACTCCGTAAAAGTTAAGAACTGGTTTAAAGGTTTGTTTGTTTCAACTCCCGACAGCGAAGCGAAACTTTTGACCGTTGCGAAAAAAGACGGAATGCAAACGGTTATTTCGTCTGTTCTTTGTGCCTTGCTCGGTATATTTATAGGTTATTTGATTTTGGTTTGCATCAATGCTGAACATGCAGGCGAAGCAATGCAAACCATTCTCAAAAACTTTGGATTTTATACATTGCCCGAAAAGCAATTATACTATTTCGGCTCGACAATTGTTAAGGCCGTACCGTTGATTATGTGCGGACTTTCCGTAATGTTTGCGTACAAAGCAGGACTTTTCAATATCGGTGTCGGCGGCCAGTATTGCGTGGGTATTTGTTTTTCTCTGTATGCCGCACTCGTATGGCAACTCCCTTGGTATGCGTGCATATTGATTGCCGGTGTTATGGGTGCGCTTTGGGGCGCAATTTCCGGCATTTTTAAGGCGTTGTTTAACGTCAACGAGGTTATCGCATGTATCATGACCAACTGGATTGGCCTTTATATGACCAATATATTGTTGAGTGACGAGAGAGCGATGAACTTGACGTTGTCCGAGACATATAAGCTTGCCAAAAACGCACCCCAAGCATTGATTCCTTCGGGTGGATTAAGTGAATTGTTTAGTAATAACAAATATGTGACTATTGCGGTAATATTTACTCTTATTATTGCTGTTGTAATTCTGGTTGTAATGAATTTCACAACATTCGGTTATGAGCTCAAAGCAACGGGGCACAACAAGTTTGCCGCGAAATATGCAGGCATGAAAGACAAACGCAATATCATTGTCACGATGGCAATTTCCGGTGCACTTGCCGGATTGGGCGCGGCATTTTTCTATCTTACAGGAATTGAACAGTATAAGACGTCGAGTTCCGTTCCCGCAATGGGATTCAACGGTATTGCGGTTGCGTTTCTCGGAGGTTTAAATCCTATCGGTGTTGTTTTTGCAGGATACTTTGTGCAGCATATAACGTTGGGCGGTGCAAGAATAGACACCACGTACTATAACCCGCAAGTTGCGGATCTGATGATCGCAATCATTATTTACTTGTGTGCGTTCGTGTTGTTCTTCAAACAGTTTATGAACAAATCTCTTGGCAAAATTTCCGACAGACTTAATAAGAAAAAAGCAGTTGCGATGTCAAGTGGTGAAGAGCCGACTCCTACAGCACAAGATGCGGCGCAAGCAGATGACACAACCGTTGAGGAAAACGAAAAGACTCCCGACGAAGAAATTATTGACGACGTAAACAAAGAAATTGAGGAGATAACTCCACCAAACGTCGATGAAAATACGCAAAAGGGGGACGAAGAGAAATGACGTTACTTGTTCAATATACGTTGATTTATGCAGCTGTTCTAATTCTTGTCGCACTTGGCGGTATGTTCTCCGAGCGTTCGGGTGTTATCAATATCGGCCTTGAAGGGATAATGGTTTTCGGTGCAATGGGCGGAGCAATGACTATGGTTTTGCTCCCTGCGGGAACCGCACCGGGACTTATCGTTATTCTTGTTTTGCTCGTAAGCGCGCTAGTCGGTATGGTGTCGTCGCTACTGCTGGCTGTTGCATGTATAAATTTCAAAGCAGATCAAACGCTTGCCGGTACGGCTCTCAACATGCTTGCAACAGCAACGGCAACCGTTCTTATCAAGGCATTCAACACAAAACGCAGCAACGGCACAAACTTTTCTGCAATCCTTGACTATATAGAACCGAGAAAAGCTTTTTTGTTTAAAATCGGCGACTTGGAATTGAGCTGGTTTATCGTTATTGCAATTTTGATATTGATTGTGTCTACGATTGTGTTGTACAAAACGAAATTCGGTCTCCGTCTGCGTGCTTGCGGCGAACATCCTCAAGCTGCCGGAAGCGTTGGTATAAACGTTTACGCAATGCGTTATTCGGGCGTTATTATTTCCGGCGCACTCGGTGGGCTAGGCGGAATCATCTATATTGCCGCGGCAACGTCAACGTGGCACTTCGATATGGGTGTCGCAGGCGCAGGCTTTTTGGCATTGGCAGTTATGATTTTTGGACAGTGGAAGCCAATTAGAATTGCTCTTGCCGCATTGCTGTTCGGTTTGTTCCGTGCGCTTTCAAACGTGTATATGGGTATTGACTGGTTGGCAAATTTGCAAATCAACGGAACAATCTACAACATGCTGCCATACATAGTGTCCCTTATTGTCCTTGCGTTTACGTCGAAGAAGTCCAGAGCACCGAAAGCGGAGGGTATTCCGTACGACAAGGGTATGAGATAAAACAATTCGAAAAACAGCTTTATTCAAAACAAAAATCCCGTCGCATTGCGGCGGGATTCGTTTTGTCTTTCGTATATCGGTTGTTTAACTTTTGTATATCTAATTGCTTTTTCTTTTGTGCAAAAGCGATCATTTAACCAAATCGATGAGAGCGAGTGCACGTTTGAGTGCGAGTTTGCTGTTTACTTTGAATTGGAAAGGAACTTCCTCATACACTTTTTTATGTCCTGTCGAGGTGTGCGGCGTGCGACCGTCATTGAACTCTTCCGCGTCGGGATCGAGGGGGAGATTGATACGCAAAGAAGTGCCGATTATGGTGATCTTTGCCACGATGTCGCCTTCGCGTCTATACGTGTCGCATTGCTTGCTGATTCTGCTCTTGATTTTCGGGGTGCCTTTTGCCGTTGCGGTGAGCGCGTCTTTGAGGATTGCGTAGCGTTCTTTGATGATGTCGTCCGCAAGTGCGTACTTCTCCGCAAAAGTGAGACTCTTTCTTGCCGCCTTTTTCGCCATAACCTTGTCGTAATCAAACTTTTTGCCCAATGAGGAGTGAAGTTCTGTTACGTCTTCGTTCTCTTTCTCTGCGGTAAGGGCAACTTGAACTGGGTGTTCGTTGTCCGATGCGGGCAAGATTTGCGGTTTGTTCATTTCCTCAAACGCAGTTGCGCAGGGGAGAGCAACGCTCTTGTCGCAAAAAGCGCAATAATCGTATGCGCCGCACATATCGCGGTGATTGCTGACGCTATCGTTCCATTTTTGTTCGTCAAGTTTTGCTTGCAATGCAATTTTGTCCATGGTGATTTAAGCTCCGTATTACGTTTTCGTTGAAAAGTAAAGAGCGGCTTTTGCCGCGTTTATCCAACCTAATTGACCATATTGTACACAAATATTTTTGATTTGGCAAATATTTTGGCGTTCTATTGCGATATTTTTTTTGTCGAGATATAGGTTCGCTTGAAAAATCATATAAAACCGCATTCTATTAGTCTTAAAAATATGTTTTAAGCATTCTATCCGCCCCAAAACTGTCATAAAAGAAAACCCAACCGAGAGGTTGGGACTGGTGTTCGTGAAGGGATTCGCCCAACAGCGATTGATACAAAGTCAATCGCGTGCAGCCCGACCAAAGGCGGGGCGCAACAGAGTTGCGGTGTGCAAAGCACATGTTCGAATCGCAAAAGAAAACCCAAGCGAGAGGTTGGGACTGGTGTTCGTGAAGGGATTCGCCCAACAGCGATTGATACAAAGTCAATCGCGTGCAGCCCGACCAAAGGCGGGGCGCAACAGAGTTGCGGTGTGCAAAGCACACGTTCGAATCGCAAAAGAAAACCCAACCGAGAGGTTGGGGCTGGTGTTCGTGAAGGGATTCGAACCCCCGACCTGCGGTTTAGGAAACCGACGCTCTATCCTGCTGAGCTACACGAACGTTTTTCATGTTCTTCTTTTCATATCATAGCAAATTGTTTCTGAAAAATCAATTTGTAGCGACTAATTTGTTCGACAGTTCCGGATAATATCACGATTGAGCTTTCGGTGTTTTTATTGCGCGTGTTAAGGTTGCAACCGACACGGCAAGTATTATCAAAAACAACGCCGCGCTTGTGTATAACCAATGATTTTTCGATATATTTTTCAATCCGCTTGTCAAATTGAAAAATATGAGTTACAATACCTATGCTACAAAATAAAATTGATTAAAGAATTTTATCGGGGTATGGCGCAGTTTGGTAGCGCGCTTGACTGGGGGTCAAGAGGCCATGGGTTCAAGTCCCGTTACTCCGACCAAGAAACTATGCGAGTGCAAAGGCACTCGCATTTTTATATACAATCGCAACCTTTGCGAAGTAAGAACGGTTGAGATTGTATATAAAACGGCAGAGAAACTCTGCCGAGTTTCTTGAACTGGTATGAGCCGATAGGCGAAATACCACAAGAGAATAGATTTAAGAAGTGCGATGCAAACAACATGCGCTTGCGCATACATTGAAACGGATATAAAAAACGAGCACGCAGTGCGTGCCGAAGTTTGTGCAGAGGTATGAGCCAACGGCGAAATACCACAAGTGAGCGTTATGTGCTTATTCAAACGCAATCGTCGTGATTTTCATGACAATTGGTTTTTTGAGGGAGATGTGGTATAATGAATTAATCGTTTAAATGCTTAAACGAAAAGGAGTTTTTAGTATGGATATTTTGCAAGCAATAGAAGAACGCCACAGCGTAAGACAATATGCGGACAAGGCAATCGAGCAAGAAAAAAGGCAGGCGCTTTGCGACGAGTTGAAAAAAATCAACACGGAGAGCGGTTTGAATATTCAGATTTTGTTTGACGAGCCCAAGTGCTTCGATTCGATGATGGCGCATTACGGCAAGTTTTTCGGCGTGAAAAACTATATTGCGCTAGTCGGGAAGAAGGGCGCTGATCTTGAAGAAAAATGCGGATATTACGGCGAAAGATTGGCGCTTGTCGCGCAAACGCTCGGTTTGAATACGTGCTGGGTTGCAATGTCGCACGGCAAGAGTGCGGCAAAAATCGAACGCGGTGAAAAACAAGTTTGTTTGATTGCGCTCGGATACGGCAAAACGCAAGGCGTTGCTCACAAGAGCAAAGCGGTGAGCGAGGTTTCAAAAACCGACGTCGCTATGCCCGATTGGTTTAAGAAAGGTGTCGAGGCCGCATTGCTTGCGCCCACCGCAATCAACCAACAAAGATTTATGTTCGAGCTTTCGGGCGATGAGGTGTTTGCGACTGTTTCCGGATTCGGTTTTTATGTGAAAACGGATTTGGGAATTGCAAAATACCACTTCGAAGTCGCGTCGGGAAGGAGCGTAAAGTGAGCGAAAATCGATCGTTGCGTTTGTGTTGTTGAAAACTATCGCATAAAAGCGTTTTCAAAAACGATTTTGATGATATCATATCGATAGTAAAAGTCGAGAAAACAAGACGTTTGTCTTTGGAGAGAGAATGGAAATAACCGTTGAGCAATTTGAAAAACTGAACGACGACGAAAAAGTCGTTTTCGACATACGTCCCGAAACGGATAGGGCGTACGGCTTTATTCCCGATTCCGTGAGCGTCGAAGAAGACGAGTTGAGGGCGAATCCGCCGTCGGACAAGGCGAAGAAAATCGTCGTATATTGCGCAAAAGGCATATTGAGCATAGATATTGCAGAGTGGCTTTTTGAGCAAGGCTACGACGCATACAGTTTGCAAGGGGGCTATTCCGAGTATTTGCGCGTGCAGATGCAAAAACAAGTTGACGACGATTTTTGCAAGAGAGTCGAGCAAAGTTTGACGGGCAAATTCAAAAAGGATATATTCTCAAAGTTTTACAAGGCGATAAAAGAATACGAGCTGATAAGAGAGGGCGACCGCATTGCCGTGTGCATATCGGGCGGCAAAGACTCCATGCTCATGGCAAAACTTTTCCAAGAATACAAACGCCACAGCAACTTGAATTTCGACGTGAAATATCTCGTTATGGATCCGGGATATGCCAAAACCAACAGAGAAATCATCGAGGAAAACGCTCGCAGATTACATGTCCCTATCACCATATTCGAAACGGATATTTTCGAGTCCGTTTACAATGTAGACAAGTCGCCGTGCTATCTTTGCGCGCGAATGAGAAGGGGGTACCTGTATAATTTTGCCAAGCAGCTTGGATGCAACAAGATTGCCCTCGGGCACCACTACGACGACGTCATCGAAACCATACTTATGGGTATGTTGCACGGCGCGCAGATTCAGACAATGATGCCGAAACTTCACAGCACCAACTTCGATGGTATGGAACTTATTCGCCCGCTTTATCTGATAAGAGAGGATGATATAAAGGCGTGGCGAGATTACAACGATTTGCACTTTATCCAATGCGCGTGCAGGTTTACCGACACTTGCACGTCTTGCAACAACGGGCAAAATCACTCGAAAAGGCAAGAAACAAAACTGCTTATTCGAGAGCTTAAAAAGAGTAACCCCGACGTTGAAAAGTGTATCTTTAAGAGCGTAGAAAACGTGCAACTCAACACCGTCATCGCATACAAAAAGGATGGAGTCAGACACAGTTTTCTCGACGAATACGACGAGCAATAATCGACGAAACAAGCAGTTAATCTGGCATGAGCGCACGATAAAACGCTTGTTGTGCAAAAAAACAAGAAACAAGGCAAAAGAAAAAGGAACCGCATTGCGATTCCTTTTTTGCTGTTTTAAAACGCTTATTTGTTGTTAGGCACTTCAATGCTTGCGTCGGAGAGCGCAAACGACGCGCATGGGTGAATGTAGCCGTACACCTTGTCTGCGTCGCGTCTGCCGTCCGTGTTTTCGGGGATAAAGACTTCGCCCGACAAGAGCTTGCTTCTGCACCAACCGCAGATGCCGCCTCTGCAACGATTGGGGCCTGCGATGCCTGCGCGTTCGAGCGCAACCAACATGTTTTCGTTGGCGTTGCAAGGGATATCGTATTCCTTATTGCACATCTTCACGTGCAAGTTGAAAACTTTGTCTTTTGCCTCTTGCGGATAGCCGGGGAGTTTCCACGGTTCTTTTGTCGAACCGAACAACTCTTTGCGGTAGAATTTTTGTTCGATGCCGAGTTTTTCGACTTCGCCGTCAAGGAAGGTGTACATCGATTGCGGACCGGAAGCAAATATACTGTATTGCTCGCTGCCGGCATATTTCTTGATGAGTTCTGCGGTGATAAATCCGCTTTCGCAACCCTCTTTTTCTTCGTCGGAGAGGACGTAAACCACTTTCACTTTGTCGGTGCGTTTGCTTATCTCTTCAAATTCCTTTTTGAAGAGTACGTCCTTTTCGGTTCTGCTGCCGTAAAGAACGGTGAGGTTGAAATCCTCGTCGCCTGCCATGATTGCGTATGCCATGGAAAGAATGGGGGTGATACCGCTGCCGCCTGCAACCGCAACGACGTTCTTTGCGTCGCGCAATCCCTCGTAGTAGAATACGCCTTGCGGACCGGATGTCGTAACTTCGTCGCCGACCTTCCAGTTATCGAGGATATATTCGCTCATAAATCCGCCGGGTGCGCGTTTTACGGTAATGACGTATTTGCCGTCCAGAGAGAAGTCCGGGCCGCATGAAATTGAAATCGGACGCGCGATGAGTTTTCCGTCGATTTTTTGGCGTACGACGACGTATTGCCCCGCTCTGAAAAACGCAGGATTGGTGCCGTCTTTCTTTTTGAGGAAGTAGGATTTGACGTTTGCGTCGTGTTCAACGATGTCGCAGATGACGAATTCTTGCTTTTCGGGGTGCCTTTCCTCTGCTTTTCTGTTGGTTTCATATTCCGCAACGAGAGGTTTTGTCGATGCGGATTGTATTATTTTTTCTCTGTTTTTCGGTCTTGTGGTGAAGTAGAGAATGTCCATAAGGCCGATTGAGCTGAATTTTACGTTTTTCATTTTTCGTCCTCCTTCATGTCTTCAAGAAGCAAAACCGCCATTTCCTTGCCGTTGACGTAAGTTTGGCTGTATCCGTCGCCTCTCGCGCCCGCCGCGCCGCAGGTTTTGAAGCCGTGTATGGGTTGGTCTTTTTTGATGCTCATAAGCCTTGAAACCATGGTGTTGACGTCGTCGGTGTCGTATCCGTAGGTTGTGCCTTGCGGAGTTTTGAGATAGTGCGCAAACGTCCAGGGCGAAGCCATTTCGATTTCTTCGATGCAATCGTGGATGATGATGCCCGTGTCCTTTTCAAAGTTGTCCATGACGCGTTTGAAAAGTTCTTGTTTGCGTTTGACGTATTCCCTTTGAGAGAATTTGCCCCACACATCCTCGGTGTAGGTGATTGTGAACGTCATAACAGTCGTGCCTTTGGGGGACGCTTCGGGATTGACGACGTTGTAGATGACCACGACGCTATGGTCGTTGCCCTCGTAGTGTTTGCTGGACTCGAAGTTCTTTCTCGTGTCGAAAGTGCCGGGCATGAAGATAGTATAGTCCTTGATGCCAAGTTCTTCTACGCTCTTGTTGAGTGCAACGTAAGCGTTGAAAAATCTTACGCCGTGCTTCATTGCGTTGGCTTTTTTGATTTCTCTTTCGGGGACGGGGATACGCTTGTCCAAAAGTCCCGTATACGCTGTTTGAGGATTGACGTTTGCGATGACGTAATTGGTTTCAACAAAACCTACGCTCGTATCGACGCCGATGATTTTGCCGTTGTCGTCGGACACGACTTTGTTTGCCTTGACGTTGAGCCAAAGCTCGCCGCCGAGTTGTCTGAATCTTTCAACGCCCGCAACCGTCATGCCGTGCGCGTTGTATTGGCAAATTGCCGGGCATTTCGTTGCGTACATATAGAGCATCCACGCCTGATGTACGAAGCTCAAACGCTCGTAATCCATGCCGATGTACGTCCAGTATACGTTGAGGATGTCTATTGCGTCTTCTGGCATACCGATTTTTCTCAAAACCGCATTGAACGGTCTTTCGGCAAGACGCAAGAAGTTGGGAAAGCGTTTGAGATAAAGCATGCTGTCCACTTTGACCATATCGTTTTTGTCAAACTTGTCGAAGATGTGATCGGAAAAATAATCGTGGGCGTCAACACACTCTTTTGCGAGATCGAAAAAGACTTTCATAGGTTCTCTCGATCCGGGGACGGTCTTTTCCATGATGTCGATGATGTTGTCGATGCCGACGGGAAGAGTGAGATCGAAGTGCTTGCCGCTGCGCGTCGTGCCAATGCATCTGTAAAGTTCGGGAACGAGAAGCCAGTTGATGTTAAGTTTGTAGTCCTCCATCATAACTTTGCCGGGAAGTCCCCGGTCGCCTTTGCTGCCAATGCCGCAATATTCGTGCAAGGACGCGTCGAACTCGAATCTGCCGCGAATGAAGCTCGTAGAACAACCGCCGGGGAGATTGTGTTGCTCGACAAGCAACGTCTTTTTGCCTGCCGAAGCAAGGGCGAGAGCCGCGGACAATCCGCCCGTGCCTGCTCCGATGACGACGGCATCGTATTTTACTGCCATAATTGTACCTCCTTATGTGGTCAGACCAGTATATTTGAATGATAGCATGTCGATAAATTTAAATAAATATTATTATTAAAAATATTCAAATAGTATTGATTTTATAACACGTGTCGATTATAATCGTAGGTGTGATTGTGGTTTGACCACAATCAAAGGAGTTTGTATGCCGTTTACACCGATAAAGATCAAAGTTCCCACTCCTAAGCGGAACGCCGTTGGTTCGACTCCAATCAGGCAGGCCAGCCGTCAGTCACTTCTTTCGTGGAGTGACTGATTTTTTTATGCCTATACGAGCCATATATGCCTTCCATAATTTACTTTCGCGGCGGTTTATTTTCTTGAGGTGTGGAAAAAGCTGATCGTAGTTTACAATCCACTTATTGCCGAACTTATACTTAAATACCGTTGTGTCCGTTTTCAAAAAATCGCGTATTTCATCGGCGTGTATAAAACGGTCGCCCGTTTTTCTATTGTTGTTCCATTCTCTCGCACAATCTTCTATGCACATTAACTTTGGAATTGAATACTCGTGTACTTCTAAATTGTATGGGTTCACTTTCTCAAAGAAATCCTTTGAGTCAATCAAGATTATGTTTTGCGTAAGCGTATTCTTAATCCCGTTTTCGAGAGCGATTCTGCGAACGTTATTACGCCTTATGATTGTGCCTTCGTCTTCTTGCTTAAACATTCTGTGAATGTCGCCTGACGTCATATATTTCATTTTACTTCTCATTTTTGCCGTTTACAAACAACAGCAATTCATCCATATTAACAACCCAAGCTTTTCCGTATTTGAGTGGCGTTATAGACCTTGAACGCTAAGCCGAGAACATGGTGCGCCTTCTGCCCGATGGGAACGATGGCACAAGCAATCTGCAAATTAATGAACAGAAAAAACTAAAAGTGATAATATCACAGAACCCTGAATTAAAATCGGATATAATAAAAACACAATAAAACAAAGGAGGACACGAAGATGTCTGTAATTAAAATTAGTAAAGAAAATTTCGCAAGCGAAGTTTTGAATTCCAATAAACCTGTTCTTCTCGATTTCTATGCCGATTGGTGCGGTCCCTGCCGTATGATAGGTCCGATCGTATCGGAAATCGCAAATGAGCGAAACGATGTTAAAGTCGGCAAAATCAATGTTGACGAACAGCCGGAACTAGCTGCACAATTTCAGGTAATGAGCATCCCGATGCTCGCTGTGATCAAAAACGGGAAACTCAAAAATCAGGTTGTTGGTTACAGATCGAAAGAGCAAATTGAAGCAATGCTGTAAGGAGAAAAAGATGAGACTGTTTAATTTCTTCCGCAACACCGCCGACATTAACACCGGTGTTGCGGAATACGAAACAAATGTCGGCGCTGTTTTGCTTGACGTTAGGACGGCAGAGGAATACAATGACGGGCACATTGACGGAAGCATCAACATACCTCTTGATAAAATTTCTTCCGTTGAGAATACCGTCAAAGATAAAAGCACACCGCTTTATGTGTATTGTTTAAGCGGTGGTAGAAGCGGACAAGCTGTATCCTATTTGAAGCAAATTGGTTATATAAATGCAAAAAATATCGGTGACATCAGCAGCTACCGTGGAAAGGTGGTAAAATAAATGAAAGTTGTAATTATAGGCGGTGTTGCAGGTGGCGCTACTGCGGCGGCGAGAATACGCAGGCTTGACGAACAAGCGGAAATAGTTGTTTTTGAGCGTTCGGGATTTATCTCATATGCTAACTGTGGTCTGCCGTACTATATCGGCGGCACCATTGAAGAAGAAAAAGATCTAACCTTGCAGACGCCTGAAGGCTTTTGGAGGCGTTTTAGAGTTAAGATGAATGTTCATCATGAAGCTACGGCAATTCATCCTGATAGCAAAACCGTTACCGTAAAAAATCTTGAAAACGGTAAAATCATTACCGAGAGTTATGATAAGCTCGTGCTCTCACCCGGTGCTAAGCCGATAAAACCGGGGTTTGACGGTATTGACAGCGATAAGATATTTACCCTGCGCACAGTTGAGGATACGCTTAGATTCAAGAAATATACGGATGAGCATCAACCGAAGTCTGCCGTGGTCGTCGGCGGTGGCTTTATCGGAATAGAGGTTGCGGAAAATCTGCATGATCTTGGAATAGATGTAACGCTCGTGGAAGCGGCGGATCAGCTTATGGCTCCGTTTGACCGGGATATGGCATCGTTTATTCATGCTGAAATCCGCAAAAACAGTATCCATCTAATGCTTGATACTATGGTTGAAGGTTTTGCCGATACCGATTGCGGTATTGATGTGAAACTCAAAAGTGCTCCGACACTTCATACCGATATGGTTGTAATGGCAATCGGCGTCGCTCCCGAAACCACACTTGCGAAAGATGCCGGCATAGAACTGGGCATTAAAGGCAGTATTGTGGTCAATGACAAAATGGAAACATCTATTCCTGACATTTATGCGGTTGGAGATGCGGTGCAGATCAAAAATTTTGTAACGGATAAGGACACGCTCATCTCTCTTGCCGGCCCTGCAAACAAGCAGGGACGAGTTGCTGCCGACAACATCTGCGGCGGCGACAGCCATTATACCGGCGGACAGGGCTCATCCGTCATCAAAATATTTGACATGACTGCTGCTGCTACGGGTATTAACGAAAAAACCGCAAAGTCCCTTGGTATTGCTACAGACAAAGTCATTCTTTCGCCGATGAGTCACGCAGGATATTATCCCGGCGGTAAAATGATGACTATGAAAGTGCTGTTTGAAAAAGAAAGCTACCGCCTTTTAGGTGCTCAAATTGTAGGCTTTGACGGTGTCGATAAGAGGATAGATGTGCTTGCAACCGCTATCCGTGCCGGAATAAAAGCATATGAACTTACAGACCTTGACCTTGCCTATGCTCCGCCGTATTCTTCCGCAAAGGACCCTGTGAATATGGCAGGCTATATCATTGAAAACATGAAAAACGGCATTGTAAAGCAATGGTATTATGAGGAAGATGAAACGATTCCTCGTGACGGGAGTGTTACACTTCTTGATACACGTACACCAATGGAATACAGCATGGGGCATGCAAAGGGTTTTATCAATATTCCCGTTGATGAGCTGCGTAAACGTATAGGTGAGCTTGACAGGAGCAAACCTGTGTATGTTATCTGCCAAAGCGGATTGAGAAGCTATATCGCAAGCAGAATTCTAATGGGCAACGGCTTTGATGCCTATAACTTTGCAGGCGGTTTCCGATTCTATGATGCAGTTCGTAATGATAAAGCGTTAAATAAAAAATCCACTCTCTGCGGAATGGATGATTAAAAGGACAGAAAAGAAAAGCGTTGAGAATTCCTTTTTTGAGAAACTCAACGCTTTGTTTTATCAAACTATAATCTTTTCAAGTCCGTCTTTGTCTATAATCTCAATCGTTCCGCGGGAGAGTGATATAAACCCTTCGTTTACAAAATACTTTAGCATTCGTGTTACCACTTCACGGGGATTGCCCAAGTGATTGCCGATTGTTTCGTGGGTGATTTTAAGAATGTTAGTGCCTTCGATGTTTGCCTCATTCAAAAGAAAATCAGCAAGTCTTTTATCAAAGCTTTTCCACATCACCTGGTCTATAAGCCACATTACATCTGAAAATCGACTTGCCATAACTTCGTTTGTGTAATTGGCAAGCGGTGCGGAAACATCCATAATGCTTTTGTAAACTTCTGACGGGATGACTAAAACCTCAGTTTCCTTTTCTGCGGTAACGGTAATATCAAACTGAATACTGTTCATAATACAAGACGCAGAGAAAAGGCAAATATCTCGCTCAAAAAGGCGGTACATCGTAATCTCTCTGCCATTATCAGATATAGTAAAAGCACGAATTTGACCGGAGAGCACAAGGAGCAGTCCCGTACAATTCTGCGAACCATTATGCAAGAGTTCACCCTTGCCGAATTTACGAACAAAAGCCGAGCTTGTAAGCGTGTCTTGCTGTGATTTTGTCAGTTTATCAAATACAGGTAAGTATGTTAAGTAATTTATAAGCCGTGTCTCCTTTTTCAGTATTTTTAGTATGGCACAATTTCTGGCACATGTCAATAATGCTATTGACATGTGCCCGCAACGGCACTATAATTATGGCGATGTGATAAAAATGACAAGACCGACGAAGTGTCGCCGTGTGTTATTTCCCTGAAGTGCTTGAATTTCTCCAACGGGAGCAGTGAGCGGAGAACCAATTGTTTTGACAATTGATGGGCTTGAAACCATACGGCTGATGACAAAGAAAACTTAAACCAAGAAGAATGAGGGGCACAACTCGGCGTAGGTAGATCAACCGCACAGAAAATCTATGATACCGCAAGAAAAAAGATGGCAGACGCACTTGTGCTTGGCATCGCACTGAAAATTGAGGGCGGCGAGTTTCATCTTTGTAGCGGCAGTACAGACTTTTGCTATAAAAAAACTGCATCAAACGGCAAATTCAAAAAGAATACAAACCAGAAGAAGTAGCAAATATTATGAGAATCGCAGTAACTTACAAAAACGGAAACATCTTTCAGCATTTCGGTCACACCGAGCAATTCAAATTGTACGATATTGAAGACGGCAAGGTCATTAAAACAGAGCTTATAGATACCAACGGCTCCGGCCACGGTGCATTGGTCGGCGTACTCTCCGCTGTAAAAGCAGATGTACTTATTTGCGGCGGTATTGGCGGCGGTGCACAAATGGCGCTGACAGAAAACGGAATAAAGCTCTACGGCGGGGTCAGCGGTAATGCCGATGAAGCGGTAAATGCTTTTGTTGCCGGCAATCTTGCTTTCAATCCCGATGTGCATTGTGAACACCACGATCATGAACACGGCGGGGAAACCCATATCTGCGGCGACCACGGCTGCGGTCACGGACATTGCGGGAATCATTGAAAAATGTGATAACATCACAGAATTGCAATCTGAAATATGCTATTATTCAATTAAAGGAGGGGGCAATATGAAGCAATATATCTGTACAGTCTGCGGATATATCCATGAAACCGAAGGCGAATTGCCCGATGATTTCAAGTGTCCGATTTGCGGTGCAGGTAAGGATTCTTTTGTGCTGAAAGAGGAAACTGCTAAAGCAGAAGAAATCCTTGAAAAGCCGCATACAGAAAAAGAATTATCCCCAATGGAGATGAGCATCATTTGCTCCAATCTTGCAAGAGGGTGCGAAAAGCAGTATATGCCCGAAGAATCCGAGAACTTTAGAAAACTCGCAGAATTCTTCTATCAAAAAGCAGAGCCTGTCAGCAATGCCGGCACACAGACACTGCTTGAATTGATTAATCATGATATTTCGGTAGGATTTCCTTACGGAAAATCAGCTGCGGAAGAGCAGCACGACCGTGGCGCACTTCGCTGTCAGGTGTGGGCGGAAAAGGTAACGAGAATGTTGCAGTCACTTCTCACCCGATATGAGGTTGAGGGTGACAAGATGCTTGAAAACACAGGTGTGTATGTCTGCACAATCTGCGGATTTGTATTCGTTGGCGATGCACCGCCTGCGCTTTGCCCCGTATGCAAAGTCCCTGCGTGGAAGTTTGAAAAAATAGAAGGAGGTGCAAGATAATGGCAGATAAATATGCAGTACGAAATTTAAGGCTTTGCACAAAAGACTGTCTTTGCCTTTATGTTTGCCCTACAGGCGCTACGGATACAGAAAACAGCATCATTGATCCAAATAAGTGTATCGGCTGCGGCGTATGTGCCGAGGCATGTCCTTCAGGTGCTATTTCAATGATGCCGAAGGAATTGCCCCCGCAGCAGCCTAAAACGGATAAAGTGGTCGAGGCGCTGCGTGCTCTCGTTCAAAGCAAAGCGCAGGCTGAAAACATAGCCTCCCAGCTGCCCGATAAACTTTCGGAGGCGGTAGCAAAATCGTCTCGACTTATGGCAGAAGACCTTTGCCGGGAAGCAGGCTTTATGCTTCCGCAAAGCGCCAACACAAAAGAATTTTTAGAGCAGCTAAAATCCTATCCCGATATTCCGAAAGATGTGGTGGAAGCATTGCTTCATACCATAAATTTCAACGAAAATATAAAAAATAAAGAGGTAACGAAAATGGCAAAATGGAAATGCACCGTATGCGGTTATATTCACGATGGAGATACTCCTCCCGAAACCTGTCCTGTTTGCAAACAGCCGAAAGAAAAATTTGTAAAGCTTGAGGAATCCAAGAATCCCTATGCCGGTACAAAGACCGAAAAGAACCTTTGGGAAGCATTTGCAGGCGAATCTCAGGCAAGAAACAAGTATACATACTTTGCTTCTGTTGCAAAGAAGGCAGGCTTCGAGCAAATTGCAGCACTTTTCTTGAAGACTGCCGAAAATGAAAAGGAACATGCGAAACTGTGGTTTAAGGCTCTCGGTGAGCTTGGCGACACTGCCGAAAACCTGCTCCATGCAGCGGAAGGCGAAAATGCCGAGTGGACTGATATGTATGATCGTATGGCAAGAGAAGCAGATGAAGAAGGCTTTCACGATTTGGCTGCTCAATTCCGTGGTGTTGCCGCTATTGAGAAATCACATGAGGAAAGATACCGTGCTCTTCTTAACAACGTTGAAACCAGATCAGTATTTGAAAAGTCCGGTGTAACAGTTTGGGAATGCCGCAATTGCGGACATATCGTTGTTGGTACTACGGCTCCCGAAATATGTCCTGTATGTAAGCATCCGCAAGCTTATTTTGAAGTTCGTAAAGAAAATTATTAAAGAGAGAAAGACAAATGAAAGAAAAGTTTTATATTTGTCGCCATTGCGGTAACTTAATTGGTCTTATTCACGATGCGGGCGTCCCTATGATGTGCTGCGGACAAAAGATGGAGGCGCTGGTTCCTAACACCACTGAAGCCTCTGGAGAAAAGCACTTGCCTTATGTTCATAAAGAAGACGGTTCCGTTTATGTAAGAGTCGGCGAAACAACGCATCCGATGACTGAGGAGCATTATATTCAGTGGATTTACCTTGAACAGGAGAACGGAGGTCAGCGGAGAGCCTTTAAACCTGGCGATACACCGGAAGCTACCTTTTGCACCGGCAAAGATAAACCTGTTGCAGTTTATGCTTACTGCAATCTCCACGGACTTTGGAAAACTGAAATCAAGTAAAAGTAAAATCGCCTGCCAAAACATCTTGGCAGGCGATTTGTCATATTTTTTCAATTATAAATAAGTTCAGCGTTTACAAGTTCAGTTGCTCGATTATGGATATTAGCAACGTTCCTTATTCGTTAAGAAATCCGAGACCGGAAATCTTGTCGTCAGAGTTGCCTCTGACTTTCTTGATTAAGTAAGTAAACAACTTATTTCATTTTTTGGAATACCTCCATATTTTATTTTGCCTTTCGGCAGGGGCAAAGTAGCACAGGTCAAAACTAATTTGATTTGTAAATAATGTTGCAATGGGCAATAGCAACTACAAACTCTTTTTGAGAGAAAAATAGTGCCGTAAAAAGAAAAGAGCCAAACTCTTTCGAGTCTGACTCTGTTATTCAATATGAAAAGTTTAAGTGCTATTTTTTCGTGCCGTTGATATTCTCGCTGACTTATGCTACAATAGACGCAACGAAAGGCTATAAAAAAGGATTAATTTTTTTGTTTTGCATACCTAAAAATTGGTATTATTTTGGTATTATTTTAGTATGAAAAATACTTTTCGAAATGAAAATTAGCTTGATTTTTGGAGAAAACAGCACAAAATGTATGCAAAATATTGCTAAAAATGCGCGATATTGGCGTTATTTATCGATTTTGAACCTATTATTGCGCATTCCCAAAACTCCTAAGAGCTGCTGCTCACGCAACTCGAAGACCAGATATTGCTCGGCAATCTCAAAATCGGGGAAAAGTTGCCCTCCGAAAGAGAAATGAGTCAACAATTTTCAACAAGCAAAACCGCCGTGCACGACGCCGTTTGCGAGCTTGAAAGAAAAGGCTTTGTGGAAGTCGTGCCCAGAAAGGGCGTTTATATTGCGGATTACTTGCGCACCGGTACGATTGAAACGTTTTTTGCGTTGCTTCGCTTCAACGGAGGAAAACTTGACGAAAACACGACCAAATCGATTATAGATTTGCGCAGATTTATAGAGCTTCCGTCCATCGACGGCGCGATAGACAATCTCGACGGAGAAAAATGCCCCGCGCTCGATTCTATTTTGCAAAAAGGCTTGCACGCCGCCGACGAGGGCGACGCACACGCGTTTGCGGAGTGCTTGTTCGAGTTCACACGCGAGGTGTGCATACAATCAAAAAACCTCATTACGCCCATGCTGTTCAACGCGTTCAGACCGCTCACCATTCCGTTTTGGGAAGAGAGTTTGCGCCGCAACGGAATAGAGTACGGCAGAAGGGTGCTGACGGAGTATTACGACGCGGTGCAAAATTGCGACGTACAAAAAGCAAA
>FR895518.1:0-13476 GCA_000434435.1 Firmicutes bacterium CAG:475 | reverse complement strand
GAGCGTCGTAAACGCAGACCTCAACAACTTTTTGTCGTAAATTTCAAACAAAAAAAGAAGGAATCGACTTCGACTCCTTTTTTTCTTATAATTATTTATTATTTAGTAAAATAAATCCATAATCGTTTGCAGAGAGAATTACAGCAGCAGAGTTTTATCCTCGCCCATGCCCATCATGCCGTCGAGCACGTACTTTTTGCCGTCCTCGTCGCGCAAATAGCCTTCCAACTCGCCGAACGCAACGTAGTAGTCTATGTTGACCACAAGCGCGTGCATAATCATAGGATTCATGTTGCGCACCTTAAATTTGAGGTTGACCATATCGTGCTCGTCCTTGATTATCCACTCGGAGTGGTCGCAGAAGTCCTTGCTTTCGGGGCTTCTCGTAAACTTGACGGGCGGAAGAATGCTTGTTGTCCCTTCGAGCCAAAGGATGTTTTCGTTGTATTTTTCCTGGTCTATGGATTGGTTGCGAGTGAGATTGAAAGCAAGCCATTTTTCTTCGCCGTCCACGTTGCATTTGCCCATTGTGGTGACCCAGTCGTAGTGCGCGCGACGGGGATAGAAACCTCTGTGGTCGTCGACGATTGCAGTGCTGTCCTCGTCGGTGAGCATTTCTTCGCCGTTGATGACAAGTCTGCCCTCTGCTTTGAAGAAGTCTTTTTGACTGTAAAGGGGACGATTTTTGCCAAACGGGATACTTGCCACGCAGGGCTTTGAAAGACGGCTGAGAGTGAAGTCGTATTCGATTGTGGCTTCGCCGTAATTTTCTTTGATAGCATTGACGATGGTTTTGTCTTTTCGGGTGACGGTTATAAGGCACTTGCCTTTGTGGTTGCCCGAAAGTTCGCATTTGCCGTCTTGGAAGTTGTTGACATACTTGACGTGAGATACGGGCGTTTGTCCTTCCGCGATTGCGCCGTTGATGAGGTTGGGGGCAATGACGGTGTCTTTTGATTTGAGGTTGGTATCCCAGCAATAAACTTTGCCCGTGCGTTTGTCGTAGAAGATGTTGAGCGTCTTGCCGAAGATGCCCATGTCGCAAACAACAGCCAAAAGCACGCCGTTTTTGAGATGGACTTCGGTGGCTTCCCAAAGAGTGAGTTTGAGGCGGTTCATGCATTGAGGGGCGCGCGTGGGCTTTTTGAGTTTGACCAAATCCATTTGTTCGAACTCTTTGTCAAATGTTCCGAATGCGCAAATTCCCTTTTCGTCAACCATGCTTTTGGGTGTGGGGACGGCGCGTCTTTTGGGGTCGATATACTTTGAATACTCTCCCATAATTTTTCTCCTTTATCAATAAAATATATCAATGCTTACGCGCAAATATTTCTGTTCTTTTTACAAATAACTGACTTTATCGCGCGTTATATGCAACATAAAGTCGGTTTTCGGTTGTTATCTTGTTTGTTCGTCGATCTTTTCCACAAAGTTGCAAAGGATTGCGAACGTGTTTGCAAGGCAGTCCTTGTCAACGTCCTCGGCAACGTCAAGTCTTGTGTGATAGTAGCGCGGAAGATTGAAATTCATTGCCGTTACGCACACGCTTTTGAAACCGCCTTCGGTGTATGCTGCCGCATCGGTTGCTCCGAGAGCCACGCTGCCTTTTTTGCATGGGATACCCTCGTCTTTGCATGCCGCGAGCCAGATTTCGGTTGCCTCTTTGTCGCATTGAACAAGTCCGTTCATGTCTTTGTGATTTACAAGCATATGGTCTTGCTCGCGCAAAGTGTCAAGGCAAAGTATGGTTGTGGGGCAGTCTTTGAAATCGTTTTTGTGCGCTTTCACCCACGCTTTTGCGCCGCGCAATCCCGCCTCTTCGCCGCCTGCGCAAATGCAGCCGACTTCGGTGTTTTCAAATTCGACGCCGTTGTCTTTGAGTGCTTTTAGGAAGCTTATGCCCATTGCGCAACCCGTGAGGTTGTCCGTTGCGCCGTCTGCGACGATCTTCGGATTGAAGAGGAAATACATCAAAATCCAGAAGGGAACGAATACGCCGCTCACGCCCAATGCGATGAGCAAATTCACGTCGGTTATTGCGTTGAACATACCGCTTATTACGCATGCCGCGATTGCGACTGCCGTGAAGTAAAGTATGCCGATTATCGAGATGAGGAAGTGCGCGATAAACGCTTTTCCGCCGAGATAGTAGTTGAGAGTCCATTCGTATGCCGCGTCCGCGTGTCCGCTGATGAGAACTCTGCGTTTGACTTCGCCCGTCGGTTTTTTTATCGCCATCATATTGAGTGATTCGCGCTTTGGGAAGAGCTTGTCCACGACTTTGCGGTATAGCACGAATTCCAAAATCATGATTTCCATGCCTACTGCGATAAGAATGAGCGAGAGCATCGGCATAAAGAACGCCGCCGCGAATGCGCCGAGGATGAGCGTAACCGTGATGTAAATCCAACCCATGAAAGAGAGAGTGTGAACGTCGTATTTTTCGGTTGTGACGGTGTCGGCATAGGGCGCTGCCTCGTTTGCCATATAGTTGATTGCGTCTTTCTCACCTTGGCTGCCGCAATCGCGTTTGCCGAAAGCCGACGTTACGTGCGAGATAAAGTCAAACATATAGTTCGCGCTTTGTCCTTTGTTTTGTTTGAGCTTGTCAAGTTTCATAAAATCCCTCTTTGCGCATTGCTCGCATGGTTTATAATTTGATTATAAATATATTTTATTTGAAAATCAATATACAAATGTATGATTTTCATCGTTTTTCTTTTTCGGAGTGCAATTACGGTTGTGCGGAAATCACTTCGCCGTACACTTTTGCGATGCGTTCTATCATCTCGGTGTGCGTGAACGTCTTGTGATAAACGATTGTGGTTTCGCGCGTCATGCTCAAATTTTCGACGGGAAGCGCGACAAGCGAGCCTTTGCGAATTTCCTTGTAGCAAGTGCCTTTTGAGAGAATGGATACGCC
This sequence comes from Firmicutes bacterium CAG:475, assembly GCA_000434435.1. GTDB lineage: Bacteria > Bacillota > Clostridia > Christensenellales > CAG-917 > CAG-475. The sequence goes on along the minus strand of FR895518.1, from coordinate 10,553 downwards.
CACGTCCTTTTTGACGAGATTGCGTATCGTCGCTATGCTGTCAACCTCGATGATAACGTCGAAGTTGTCCACCGATTCGCCTATGGATTCGAGTGCGGAATTGAATTTTTCTCTCGTCGATGAGGAGGGCAAGCGCAAAATGAGGTGCTGCTTTTTGAGTTCTTGCAGGGATATGGACGCTTTTTGCGAAACAGGGTTTTGCGGCGAAACTATGCAAACGAGCATATCCGTGTCTATGATTGTGAAGCGGAAGTCGGGATTTGTGGGTTTTTCTTCGATAATCGCCATATCTATCTCAAAATTTTCAAGCATAGCATAAAGATTTTTTATGGTGTCAGTAATAAACGTTATCGTAATGTTATCGTCTTTAAGCGCAATTCTTGACAAGGCTTCTATCATCAAACCGCTTTCTTGTGTGTGTGTAATGCCTATGCGGATTTTGTAGATATTTGTTTTTGCGTTTTTGATTTTATCCTGCATTTTTTCGCAGATTGCGCGTATTCGTTTTGCATACAAAAGTGCGATTTCTCCTTCTTCCGAGAGGACAAGTTCTCCCTTTTTACGCAAAAACAGAGGTGCATTCAACTCTTCTTCCAGCTTTTTTATATGATGGGACACGGCAGGTTGCGTCAAGCCCAAAACCTCTCCTGCTTTTGTAAAATTTTTGGTTTCGCACACGGCTACGAAAGTTTCCAGTTTGTCGTCCAATAGTGACATGATTTCCTCCTTTTATTACGTAAATTTATCATTGCATAAAATAACATAATTTGACTTTATGTTTTTTACATCATAGCATAACAGCACCTAACAAACAAGACCCATTCGCAAAAAGAATTAGAAAAAGAGGGGAAAAATGTTGCTTCAAAACTTTTCATCCGTGGGACAGGTGATAATATCGATTGCGGTAATGCTGCTTTCGGGATATCTTATGTCGCGCGTGACCAAAAAATTGAAATTGCCAAACGTTACGGGCTATATAATAGCCGGTATTATAATAGGACCTTATTGCATCGACGTTATACCTACGCAAGTCGTTGAGGGTATGAGCTTTTTGGCGGACATCGCGCTTGCGTTTATCGCGTTCAGTACGGGTGAGTTTTTCACGTTGTCTACGCTCAAAAAGAACGGCGCAAAAAACGTCGTTATAACCGTGTTCGAGGCGTTGCTGGCATCTCTTGTGGTGTTTTCGGTTATGTATTTCGCACTTGGATTGAGCCTTGCGTTCTCAATCGTTTTGGGTGCGCTCGCCGCGGCAACCGCGCCTGCGTCCACAATGATGACAATCCGTCAAACCAACGCAAAAGGCGATTTTGTGGATACGCTCTTGCAAGTTGTCGCGCTTGACGACGTGGTTGGATTGCTCGCTTTTTCTGTGGCAATCGCAGTGGCAACCGCTTCGCTTGCCGGCGTTGTAACTTTCAAAAACGTTGCCTTGCCGATTATATACAACGTGGTAGTATTCGTCGTGGGCGGCGCGCTCGGTTTTTTGCTCAAACTGCTTTTGGGCAAGCACTCTACGGACAATCGTCTTATCATCGCAATCGCAGTGATATTCTCCTTTTGCGGACTTTGCGCGATTTTGGACGTATCGCCGCTTTTGGGGTGTATGGCAATGGGCACGGTGTACAGAAACGTTGCAAAAGACGACAAACTTTTCAAGCAACTCAACTATTTTTCACCGCCGATATTGCTGCTGTTTTTCGTCAGGTCGGGCGTAAACTTCAAACTCGACGCACTTGTAAGTTCGGGAGGCTCTATCGGAGGTGTGTCCTTGCTCGTGATAGGCATCGTGTATTTCTTCACGAGAATCGCAGGCAAATACACAGGCTCGTTCCTAGGTTGTTTGTGTGTGAAAAAGGACGCGAAAGTTCGCAACTGGTTGGGGCTTGCGCTCATTCCGCAAGCAGGCGTCGCGATAGGTCTTGCCGCACTTGCCGCGCGCACGATAGGCGGCGAAACGGGCAGTGCGATGGAAACCATCATTCTTGCGTCGAGCGTGCTTTACGAGCTTATAGGCCCTGCGTGCGCAAAGCTGTCGCTGTATCTGTCAAAGTCCTATTCAAACGACATAGATACCGTCGTGCCCGACTCTCAAGTGGAACAGGCGGAGCAAAAAAACGAGGTGCAACTGCTCATAGACAAAATCAACAAAATAAGGCAATCATTGCCCGATTCCGCGCCGAGCGAGGAAGAAAACGCTTTCGACGAGGCGGCGGAAGAATACTATATTCTCAATTCAAGACAACGAGTAAAAAGATAGGAGGAAAATATGAATTATATCGATCCGCTTGCAAAACTAATGGGGGAATGGTCGTGGAATATCACGGTTTATTCGATACTGCTCAGGGTTATCATACCCTTTATATTCGCCTTTTACGTGGGGTGCGAACGCTCGACGAAAGGGCATACCGCAGGGCTTAAAACGTTTATTTTGCTCTCGCTTGCGTCAACGTCGTGTATGATCATCGACAGATCGTTGCAACTCACGTTCCCGATTTGTTCGGCGGGGGCGGTTATAGGCTCTGCGATGCTGAGCGGAAATTCTATACTGTTCGGCGCAAAAAACCAAATCAAAGGGCTCACCACGTCGGCATGGCTTTGGACGTGCAGTATTTTCGGTCTGCTTTTCGGCGCGGGGCTTTACACCGTCGCGCTCATTTTGGCAGCCGTATATATCGTGATTTTGCAGTTTTTCCCTGCACTTGAAAAATACTTGAAGCAACGCTCGAACCACTTTGAATTGCACCTGGAATTGCGCAACAAAAACGATTTGCAAGCGTTTATGACCACTTTGCGAGAGCTGGGTATGCGCATAGACGACGTCGAGTTCAACTCTGCGTTTATCAATTCGGGGCTTAGCGTGTACGCGATAAAACTTACGATTGAGAGCAAGGAACTCAAAAAATACAAAACGCACGACGAAATCATCGAGGCGTTGAGAAGCATAGATTACATCCATTATATAGAAGAAAAATAAAACTCCAATTTTATTCTTGCACGGCAAGAAAGGTAAAAATTGATATTTTGTGGGCGGCTGGGAGGGGAATGCTACGGCTTTTCGTGGCAAAAATATCAATTCGGCTTGCGAAGTTTTCCGTCAAGACCTTTTATCAAAAAACATTTGCCGACGATCGTGTCTACGCTCACCGGGCCGAAAACGCGGCAGTCGGTGGAGTGATTGCGATTGTCACCCATACAAAACACGTAGCCGTCTTGGACGTAAAAGTCCAGCGGTTGAGAATAAATTGCGATTTCGGCGGGATTTACGTACGGTTCGTCAAGTTTTTCGCCGTTGAGAAAAACCGCCGATTCGGTTATTTGCACGTGGTCGCCGCCGACGGCAATCACGCGTTTTACAAGAGATTTGCCTGCAAAATCGCCTTTTGTCGGGGTAAACACGACGATATCTCCGCGTCCGATTTTTGCAATTTTGTTCAGATACAGCGTTTCGCCGTTGTTTTGGTCGTCGTCTATGAGCGCGCCGTTGCCGCCGTCGAGAGTGGGGTACATGGAAATTCCGTCCACAATGAAAGATTCCAGCACGTAAAACTTGACAAGCAGGGCGGACGCAACCGCCAAAACGACAACCAAAAGCACGATTGCCACTGATATAGCAATGCGTTTGGAGCGGTTTTTCGGCTCTTCGATTATCGGTTCTTGCTCGAATACGGGAAAATCTTGCATATCAAAGTATATTGCGGAATTTGCGTATTATTTTCAAATCCACAAAAAGTTGTTTAGCACAACGCCGTCAACGTCTTCCGCGACGATTGTTTTCACAATGGAGAACGAGGAGAGCGTGCGCCCTTCTTCGCTCTTGAAATCGGCGGTTTCAAAGAGAAGTTTTTGCCAAAACTCGCCGCCTTTCAGAGTTGTGCGCGCGGTATATTTTTTGAAGTCGGGGTAGGTGTACACCGTCACGTTGAGCGGTCTTTCGTCTTTTGAGTAAGCGTCGATGTGCAAGATCGCAGAGCGGTTTATCGACGTCATCTCTTGTATGCTTCTGAAAAGAATCAGATTGCCTTTTGCAAGGGTTATGCCGTTTATCGCAAAAGGTCCTTCCGCAACGGAAAGTGCGTTGTCGTCAAGAAGAGCCTCATCGGTTTTTGCCACAAATTCGCCTACGCCCATACTGCCGTCGTAGATTATGTTTGAAATTCTGGGCGTCGTTTCGACGTTTTGCACGTTGTGTTTTGCGGGAATGATGCCTGATGCTTTCGTAGAAATTATGTTCGAGTCGGGATATACGAAAGTTGCGTAGGCGACGATGAGTTCTTCCGTGTCGTAAACGGGCACGTCGCACACGTATTCGTGTTCGCCCACCTTTTGTTTTACGTCAAATGACTTCCAGTATCTTTGACGCGACGACGGCTCGCCGTAGCTCACGTACAGCGTGCGTTTTTCCGCTTTTTTGGCGGTGTTTATCTTGACGTAAAGTTTGCCGTCCGTCGCTTCGAAGCGCATTGAAGGCTCGATAGACGGCGAATTGCTTGCAAGATGCGCGCGAAGCCACAATATAAGCGCGCGATACGCGGCGTTTGTGATTTGTATGTCGCAAGACTCGGACACTATAAGTTGCTTCACGTCCGATTTTACGAGATCAAGCATGTCGCCGATTCGGTCTATGTCGCATTGAACGGAATCACTCGTCACGACGGCAAGGGTGGGACAGGAGATAAACATGGCGTACGTTTCCGCTCCTACGCCCGTCGAATAGGCAAGTTGTACGTCACCGGACGGAATATCGCTTCCCAAAAATCTCGCGTTGTGTTCCGCCCAGCGATAACCTCCGCCGTTGACGGCGCACATGGCGCAAACTCTTTTGTCCGTGCCTGCAACCATCCACGCAAGTTGCGCGCCTATGCCGAAACCCAAAACGCCGATATGATCTCTTGAAACGATGCTTTGTTCTTGAAGCAAACTTATCGCTCTTCTTGCAACTTTTGCCCACACGAACCACGGTGTGTTGCGCGCCGTGTTTTCGATGTCGTCAAGACGCGCTTTGCAATCGGGGTAGCGTGCAAAACTCAAATCGGACGGATATGCCGTTTTCGTGTCCTCGAAAACTCCGCAAAAATCAAGTGCGCAAGTGACGAAACCTTCTTCTACGAGAAGGCGAACGGCGTCTTGCGAGTGGGGATTTTCAAAGGACGGCAACAGCAAAATTGCCGGGCGAGCGTCTTGCCAACGCGCGTCGTAATAGACGTTGCAGCATATGCGAATACGTCCCTCTTTCGAGGTGTCCGCCGTGAAAGTTTGCTTTTCGCAAACAAAATTATCCGTTGTCTGACACGAGATGATTGAGGCTTCCAAAGGCGCTTTGCATGCGTCGAAGCCCTCCCACACCTCCGTCGGTGTCATAAATTTGAGTTCCATACCTTGCATTATATCCCAAAATCACAACAATGTAAAGAAATAAAACTTTTATATCGCACGCGTGCGAAATATGCGGACGCAACGGTTGTTGTTCAATGCCGTTTGCCGTTTTTTCGGAAACGTCGGTTTTGTTTAAAGAAGGGTTTTGCTCCGTTTTGTCGAGCGGGGGTTCGTTTATGTAGGCAAGAGAGTGCGCTTTGTTTTTCAGACAAGACGCGTATTCTTCGCACATTTTTTGCGCCGTAGCGTCGTCGGGCATAAGAAAATCCATAATTCACCTCTACGGCAGTATATTGATTTTTTGCGAAAAAACGTGAATAAGCCGCCGTTTTGGCAACGGGAAATGCCGCAATCGAATTGCGGCATACGTTGCAAATTCGGTGTAAATGCGAGGCAATTATCCCGATTCGCGCACGGAAATCGTAACTTTCGGGGTGAACGTCAAGGTGCTTAGGCAGTCGTCTTCCAGATTGCGCCCGACAGATTGATAGGCTTTTGATTGCAAAGACAAAAAATCCACGTTGATTTGCTTTGACAATTCGTACATTTCGACAAGTCGTCTTTCAACGTCTTTTTCAAGGGCGGAGGCATATCGTTTTACGATTTCGTCGGCGGGTGTTATCACCTCGTCGGTTTTGATTTTTTGCACGTCCGCAAGGTCTGCCGACAGCTTAATATCGGCAGTGATAGCTCGTCCGTTTGCCTTGACTTTTACGTCTTTTTTGAGGATTTTAAACTCAATCGTACCGCCGTCTTTTGCGGTGTAGTTGAGCGTGCCGGTTACGTCGTGGCTGTGATATATTGCAAGAATCTCGGCGTATTCGTTGTCGAGGATGCGGCTTGCTCTCTCGTCAAAAACCATTGCGCGCGATATGTCGAATTCGAAAACGTCTTCTTCTCCACCCGTTTCGTAGAGAGGCGGCGAGGTTGTTTTTGCAACGATATACGGCACGACGTTGGCTTTGCTGGGTGAAAGCGAGCGCGCCAAAAAATCTTTTGCGGTGGTGCGAATCATGCCGTCCGAACCCTCTTCGTTGACAAGCGCTTGCTGTAAAAAGAATGGCGAACTTATGGTTGTGCCTATACGCAAAGACAGCATTTCGGAAGGGGATTTGTCCCCCGTTACGATGATGGTCTGCTCGGGTAAAGCGTACATTCCGGTGAGCGGATATATGAGTTGCATATGGTCAAGCTCGAACGCAGACGTTGACATAAAAAGCACGTTACAGTGCGAAAGCGATATGATTAAACCCGTTTTGCGCGAAATTACGTCCATTGCACCGGCAATCGAGTTGCCCTTTGCGGTGGTGCAAACGTAGCTCGTTTCGCCCGTGTCGCCGCTTGACGAACCTACCAAAACCGATTGCGCGCTGACCTCGAATTGCGAGGTGGCTTTGTCGTAGTCTATGCCGATCCCCAACACCACGGCGGATTTCGACAGAGAGGGTGTTTCAACCATTCTGCCGAATACGACGAGAAAGATTGCTATCGTCAAAAGCACAAACCATTTGGTGCGCATGAGATAGGAGGAAATATTGAGTTTTTTCATTGTGCTTCTCCTTTTCGGAACGAGGTTTGCTTTTGTGAAAACAACACGCCGTCCTCTTTACTGTCGGGCATTTGACGCATTTGCGTGTCATGCTCGTATTCGGCGTCGAGGCACGCGTACAAGTGCGGACGCAACGTCTTTTGAACTTTTGCAATCGCGAAAAGAGCAATCGGGAAAAGGATTGCAACCGCACTCAATACGTAACCGAACGTTCCGAGTGCAACGTCCGTTACCTCTTGTAGCGACGAGGAAAACATTGCCGAGCATAGCACCGCCGTCGGACATATTATTTTCGAGGGTAGGGACGTGCCCAGCGCGCGTTTGCACGCCTCGTTTGCACCGTCGAAAAGAAAAGAGAGAGAGTAGAGCGACATCAGGATTATCGCAAAGAGATTGGTCCACTCCATTCTGCCGATTTCGAGGGATAATTGGTTGAAACTTGCAATGTGGATGAGCAAATCTTTGACCATTTTCAGCGCGTTGCCGTAAAGTGCGACGCCTATAAGCACGATTAAATTTGCAATCGTCCACGTGGATGCTATGCCGAGAGTGAGATAAGGCATTTTTTTGTTGCGCAACCTTACGAAAACGAAAGGGAACAAATCCCCCAGCCACAATCCGTATCGAGGCATTGCAAGCAACAACTCCCCGGGGGCTTTTGAAAATACGGGCAAATTTCTTCCGAAGTCCATATCCGAGTCCAAAAAGGCAAGGTTGAGAATTATCACCGCCAAAAACAGAGGTGCAAACAATTCGCAACTTCTTGCAATCGAACGAGTGCCTTTTATGCCCAGATACACCACCGGCAAAAGAAACATAACGTATATGAGAAAAGGCTGTGTGCCCGTAAACAATTCGTGCGTGAGATAGGAGGTGCAATAACAAAAATAAAACACCGTTTTCAAGCACATCCAACAAGACGCCGCAAGACAAACGATTTTGTATAGGAAGTTATTCGTCGCGCGCAAAAGCCCGTCGCCGCCCATATTTGTAAAAGCGAAAATAAAGATTGCGCACAGCATTTCCAAAGCAGTGAATGAAAGGAATATCCAAAATGTTGACGAGCCGAAATCCGCCGAAATTATACCGGGCGCGGACGATAATTTAAAAGCAAAACCGACCGCAACTATGATTGCGGCGGCTTGCGAATTGTATATTGTGCCCAAAGGCAGATTTTTGCGTAATCCGTGTTTTATTGTGCCGTTGTTCATATATAAACCTTTTATTGTGTCACTTTTTGTTGATGCGTCGGCGGTTTTGCGTGGGGATGGAATAGGGACGCAACTCCATTGACGAGGAGTCCGCTTTCAATATTCCGTCTTGAAGGTCGGGGGATATTCTCGGAGCATAAGGCGCAAGATACGGCGTGCCGAAATTTTCCAGGGAAGAGAGGTATGCGACTAAGATTATCGTGAGGATTATCACGCCCACAAAGCCCAGCACTGCGCTTATGCACAAATACAAAAAACGTAGTATGGACATCGCGCCCACTTGATCGGGCACACAAAATATGCCTATTGCCGACAGGGCTACGACAAGAACGGACGGCGACGAGATAAGCCCCGATTTGACCGCAGTGTCACCCAGCACTATCGCGCCGACGACGGACAGCGATATGCCGAAGTATCTGGGCATGCGAATAGACGCCTGATTGAGCACTTCGAACAGCGTGAGCACCAGCAGCATCTCGATTGCCGGCGGAAAGGGTATGTTGGTGGTTGCCGCCATAAGAGTCATCAAAAACTTTATCGGCAACAACTGAAAGTGGTACGTTTGAAGGGAGATGTACACCGCGGGTAACAACACGGTGAACAGTGCGCCGAACATCCTGAACATGCGTATCATCGACGCGCGCCAGTCTCCCGAATAGTAGTCGTAGCCGTCTTGTACATCCTCGAAAACCAGGTAAGGGAGCGTGATTGCGATGGGCGAGCCGTCAACGATCAGGGCGATGCGTCCTTCGAGCAGTTTTGCGGATGCAACGTCGGGTTTCTCGGTTGTGCCCGCCTGAATGAAGAATGAATTTTTTTTGGTTTGAATAAAGGAAAGCACGTATGCGCTGTCCACGATTCCGTCAACGTCGATACGTTCGATTTTGTGCGATAATCGTTCGACGATTTTTTCGTCCGCGACGCCTCTTATATACATCAAAGCAACCGTCGTCGAAGAGTATCTTCCCACCTCAAAGGTTTTCACAACGAGGTCGGGTGATTTTATGCGCTTGCGCACGAGGGACATATTGGTTTTTATTTCCTCGATAAAGCCCTCTCGCGGCCCTTTCATAACAGACGAAGTGGGTGGTTCGCCTATCGCTCTTGCCGCCGGTTTTCGCAAGGAGAAGATATATGCGTTGTCCTCGCCCTCGATAAAAAACGCCACGTCGCAAGAGGCTACGCTTTGCGGTGAATCCTTGATATCCACGATCTCGATTTCGTCCGCATACGCAACCGTATTTTGCAACGATTGAAGGTAGGGCTTTTCTAATCGTTCGCAGTTTTTGAGAGGACGCACCACGTCCTGTTCGAGTAAAATTTTGTCGATATTGCCGTCGATGTATGCAAAAAGACAGTGTTTGCCGCCAACGTCCAAACGACGACACTTGAAGTCGTCGCTGAATGAGAATGTGCGTTGTAAATCTTGTTGCAATTCGTTTATGTTCACAAATTGATTGTTGCCAAAACAAAGGGTTTTATAATGCGAAACACAAGAAAAAATCGACGACGTTTCAAAAACGAAAATCGCATATCTTGACATTTCGTCCGGTTGTGATACACTGTTTTTTATCAGGAGATTATTATGGAACAAAATCGAATCACCACCGACGAAATCGAACAGCAAACGGCAGAGGGAACTCTCGCGGATACGGACGATACGGCTGCCCAAGCGCAAAAAGGAATTTTGTACGAAACGAGCCTCAAACAAGCCGAAAAAAATGCAAAAAAAGAGAAAAGAAAAGGCGTGTTGCAATTTATCAAATACGCCTTCTGCGCTGCAAGCGCAGGCATCATTCAACTCGCGCTTTTCTCCATTTTGCAAGCGGTCATTCCTCAAAGCGGAAAAACCATTCGGTTCATCGTCGAGGATATGGATTTGGTCACCTTCATTTCCACCACCGTCGCCCTCTGTGCCTCTATACTTTGGAACTTCACCTTCAACCGCAAGTTTACTTTTAAGGACGCCGGTAACGTTCCCAAAGCAATGGTTTTGGCATTTTTGTTCTACGTTCCGTTCTATCCTTTCCAAACGTGGTACGTTCACACAATCAAGAGCCTTTTGGTTGACGCAATCGGCGTTGACGGCGCAGGCATAATCGCCGAAGGCACGGTTATGATCATCAACTTTGCACTTGAATTTATGTGGCAAAAGTTTGTGGTGTTCCGCAAACCCAAAGCGAAAAAAGAAGAAGATTAAGCGCCGTAGGCGCAGTGATATTGTGCCTAACGGCACAGTGAGATTGTTGCTACGCAACAGTGATATGCACGCAAAGCGTGCGTGATATTGCACTTTAAAAGCACACGGTAAACATATTTTTTAAAATAGACAATCTAGCGAAAAAGAGAAAGACACGGAGCAATCCGTGTCTTTCGTCAAAATCGCGATGAAAAGGAAAAACGAGCCGAAGGCGAGC